>CAXMOL010000169.1:0-30131 GCA_964194935.1 uncultured Kiloniellaceae bacterium | reverse complement strand
TGAGCCTGAAGACGTCGCCGACGTGATCGCCTTTCTCACATCAGACGGTGCCCGCCACATCACCGGGCAGGTGATCCGGGTCGACGGAGGCCAATACCTCTGAATCGTTCCTTCCCCTCAAGGTGATCTGTCGCGTTTAGTGCCCGACGGTTGATTGGATCACTCTCCCCTCTGGGGGGAGTCAATCGGCCGCAGGCCGATTGGTGGGGGGTCTCACCAAGTCGCGGCAATCGCGCTGCCTATCGGACGCACACCGACTCGGCGAACTGACCCACAAGACCCATGATCGAGTAGCTACACAACCTGACGCAACCACCTGGTGACAGGCCGTTACGACATACACGACGTGTTGGCCCTGAAGAAACGAACACCGGATGCCCCCCACCAGCTCGCTTCGCTCGCTGACTCCCCCCAAAGGGGAGAGTGTTCAGAACAGAAACGTCGGGCCCTATCGCACAACCCGACACCTTTTGGGGGAGTCAATCGACCGCAGGCCGATTGGTGGGGGGTCTACTTGGTGTCCGCTGGCCTGCGGGTGTAGATGACGACCGTGCTGGGTCCGGCACAACCTGTGCATTCGTCGGCATAGCTCGAATCTTGGAGGGGACGGGTCATCACCTCGAAGCCGATCTCGGAATAGAGCTGCGACTGCTCCTCGGCCCGTCGGGATTCAGCCACGGTGCGACGAACCCAGCCGCCCTCCAGTATCTCCGGGTCGTCGGCAACGGTGAGCCCGGTTATCCGAATCGGAATGCTCACGCCGAGGCTCCCGCAGGAACGCCCACCTTCGCCAGTCGAAGCCGGGCGAGGATGGCGCATCCGAGCGCCGATACGAACTGCACCATCTCGGGGTCGGGGACGTTCACCTCGGCCTCCAGCACGTCACTCACCGTCTTACCCATTGTTTCGAATCGAAGGATGCCGCCTATCAGCGTGAACTCCGGCTCTGCCCTGACGCGCTTCATGAGCTGAACCGCTCGTCCGGTCAACGACTCGATGGCCCCCTGCATGATGTCAGCCGGCGCCGTACCCAGGCTGAGGTGGTTGATTACCTCGGACTCGGCGAATACTGCGCACACGCCGGAGATCGGCACCGGTTCCTTGGAGGTCGACATCAACGGCCCGATCTCGGTGGTCTCGAACCCCATGTAGCGGGCAGTCTTCTCCAAGAAAGCACCGGTACCGGCTGCGCACTTGTCGTTGAGACGGAACGAAACGACCTTTGCCACATCATCGATTCGGCTCGCCTTCATCGTTTGGCCACCGATATCGAGAATTGTCTGCGTCTGCGGGAACAAGAAGTTCACACCCCGCGCACTGGCGGTGAGGTCGGTCACGTGCAGATCCTTGAAGTCGACCTGGTGACGCCCGATGCCGGTCGCAATCACGTATTGGATCTCGGACTCGGGGACATCTGCCTCGGCCAGCGCCCTGTCATAGGTCTCCCGGGCCTTCTCCCGCAGCCGGAAGCCGGTCGGAGCCGCAGCCCTCCCCAGGATCGAACCGTCGTCGGACTGAATGATCACCTTGGTATAGGTTGAACCAACATCGATGCCGGCTGTAACGGTCATGATGAGACCCCCGCTCCCTCGGTGGCCGGACTCCGGCCCGAAATCACATGGTCGTGTGCAAACAGAGCCGCCCCCAGTGCCCCCATGTAATGGCAGTCCTCACTGATATTGAGCTCAGTACCGAGTCGATCCTCCAACGCCTTGACCATCCCCTCGTTGCGGGAGACACCACCGGTGAAGGTGACCTGATCATCGACCCCCACGCGGCGCATCAGCGAGGCCGACCGCGAAGCGATCGACTTGTGGACACCAGCCAAGATATCCTCGATCTTCTTACCCTTGCCGATCCAGGCGAGCACTTCGGACTCCGCAAATACCGTGCATGTCGTACTGATCTTGATTGGCCGGTTGGATTGCAGGGAGACCCGTCCGAGATCACCCAGAGGGATGTCCAACGCCGCGGCGGCGGCTCCCAGAAACCGGCCGGTGCCGGCGGCGCACTTGTCGTTCATGCAGAAATCGGTGATCTCACCGCTGGCACTGACGCTGATCGCCTTGGTGTCTTGGCCACCCATGTCGACCACAGTGCGGGTTTCCGGGAACAGGTGAACCGCCCCTCGCCCATGGCAGCTGATCTCGGTCACCTGGGTGTTGCCGAACGTGACCCGGTACCTCCCGTATCCCGTTCCGACGACGAACTCGACCTCCTCCTCGTCGACCCCTCCTTGCTTGAGGGCCGCGACATAGGCGGACTCGGCAGCCTTGATGACATTGGCTCCGGTGTCGAGCAGGGATCGTCCCACTATGTTGCGGTGCTCGTCGATGACTACGGCCTTGGTCTGGGTCGATCCGACGTCTACTCCTGCTGCATACGCCATGGCTGCCTCCTTATCCTTTCGATCCGGCCAAGCGGCGACGCGAGGCCAGGCCTTCAAAGAAGGCATCGATTCGGTTCTTCATCTGCGCTTCCGAGACCACCCGGCGATCCATCATGTCGGACTCAAGGAACAGGGTCGCGATATCGCGGTCCTTGGTGAGATAACGCCGTCCATCGGCCAACCCGGTCGAAACGGTCCGGCAGCTCTTGATCGGGTGATAGATCACACCGTCGACGCTGAAATCATCAATCATCTCCTCCAGAGCCTCGTTCTGGTAGAACATTGCGTCCATCGCATCGCGCACGCTCACCAAGACCCCCTCAGCCAGGCTGGCGATTGGATCCTTCAGGTCGTATTCGAAGCCGCGATTGGTCCCTCCGGAGGCAAACCACAGATACGTGGAGTTGACGAATGTGCCTCCCCAATCGGTAAACAGTTCATTGAACCGGCGAAAGATCGGATAGCAAGGAACACCAACGAACAAGAGGCGGTACTTCTCCTCCAGGGCAGTACCTATGCCGTTGGCAACCTTGTATTCCATCTCCTCGACAAGGCGTTCGAAGTAGCGGGCCCCTACTTCGGTTCCGCGGAACCCATTGGCGACTCCCAAGAAAATGGTGCCGTCGGTTAGAGCGCTGAACACCGACGGCGTGGCCTGGTTGAGCTCGAGGATTCGTTTCCAAGAGCGGCTCATGGTGTTGGCGTGGGTGAGGATCTCGCGGAACTTGTCGATATCGAACTTCTTGCCCGTCACCGCCTCACAGACTTTGATGAGCTCCCGTATCTGCACTTCGACGTATTTGCGATCAGCCTCGAAGTCGGAATCGCCACTCCAGGTCTGGCCCCCGGCTTGACGCGTACCGGGCACGTCGATGGTGAAAGTAGGGGTGTCGTAGAACCTCTCCCAGATCTCGGCCCATTTGATGTAGGTGTTGCAGGCATTGGTCAACACCGAGATAGCTGGTGGAGGGATCCGACCCATGGGGTGCTCGCCACCACGCAGCTGGGTCGCCACGTCGGCCTTTACGTATCCACAGACATCGGGCGAATAGCCGTAGTCCTCTGCTTCCTCCAAGTATTCGTGAGCCACCCGACGCACCGCGGTCTGCAGCGAGTTGATCTCCGGAAACACGACCGGGAGATCGAAAGCCTTGAGAATCTCGTTAAAGCTCCCCATGACGAACACGTAGGCCGCCTGCCCGCCGTTTTCTGCGGTTTCGTTCAGTTCAGTAAACCAATCCTTGAAGAGAGCGGCTCCCTCCCGGTTGCCCCTCCCGACCAGGTCCGATACTGCGGTGTCAATGGTCATAACGCCTCCCTCACGCAAACAGCAGATTCTCGACAAAGGTCTCGAGCTGCATCTCCAGCTGGTCGAACGAACTCATGTTTTCTTCAAATTCGGTCACGAAGTACGAGATCCCTGCTTCATCGAGAGCGTGGGTGTAGGCCACCTGCTCCTCGAGTCCCGGCTCGCACATCTTGGCCGCAGAAAGGATGGCCGCCTCGGCTCCAGATTCGCGGATCCGCTCCAGCAGCATCTGCTCCTTCGGCTTGCGCAGGTCGTGCTGAACCGGGCTGTAACTGGAAGCTTCGATGTATGCCTCAGCCAGGCTGCGCAGCGGGTCACCTTCGGAAGGAACATCCGAGGTGATCCAGCGCAATCCGATCAGGAAGTCGTCGTCGACGACGTAGCTGGTCCGTCCCAGCATCCGCACCAGATCGAACGGAGGTTGCTCACAGAAGCCACCTTCAAAGACGAGGCGGATGCGGTCCTCTTTCTTGTTGGTGCGCTCCCGGACTAGCGGCAGGAGAGTCGACAGCAGCTCGTTGTGTTCCTCACGCGGGATCATCCCGGCCAACGCCACCAACGCGTAGGCGTCCTCTGCTGCGATCAGCCACGGCCTTTCGGATTTGATCTCGTACAGCTCTCGCATCAATCGGCGGTTCTCGTTGAAGACCTCGACCGACCGCTGCAGGTCGTCATCGCTGATCTCACGGCCGGCGATTTCTTCGATCACGCGCCGAGCCCGGTCGTATTCGTGACGCAGGTAGTCGACGCTTCCCGACGAGTTGGGGTTCTGCGGCAGATACAAGATCTGACTGGGATAGTCATGGTTGCGACCCCAGATGGCGGCGAGATTGCGGGCAGCGTCGCAGATGGGGTGTGAGAAGAACACGTCCAGTTCCACTCGCTTGCTGACGGAGAGTTCGAGTGAGGTCTTGAGAATCGAACAGAGATACGAACCGAAGTGCGAATCTGCCTGATCCGGCTCGAGCGGTGCCCCCCGCATCTTGAATGGGAGCATCCCTGCGGCATGCGCTATTTCTTCGGGGAAGTACACCTGGAAATGACCGACGACAAGACCGCCTCCCTCACGCCACCTGGCAACGGTCTCGAACTCGGGCGACTCGACCATTTCTCGACATTCCAGCAATGCGTCGTCGAGCGACTTGTTGAGCCACTCGGGAAACACTCGGGTCGTCGTGACGGTCATGCCATCGCCTCCACTCGTTGCGCAGCGGCCCCTCCAAAAAACAGATCGAGAACGTGGTCGAGGCGGCCAGATGTGCTCTCGCCGAGCACGGCATGGGCATATTCCCCGATGACGACCTCCACCAGTGCCACGAATGACCACGAGAGAAGGCGGGGGTCGGTGGGTGCAATTTCGCCGTCGCGGATACCGTCCGTAACGATTTCCTCCACCCGCTGCGGAAGGGCTTCCTGGTAGGCGCGGACCAGCCGGTCCCGATCGTCTCCGGAAAAGATATTGACATCGCGCCGCACTAGTCGCATCAGTTCACGTTCTTCAGCGGGAAGGTCGAGAAAGTCGCGGGTCAGGCGGCCCAGCCGGTCACGAGCGGAACCCTCCATCGCAGCTGCCTCTTCAAAGAGTGACCTGCTGTCGCCGAGATGCTCGAGCATCATCGAGACGTAGAGCGCTTCCTTGCTGGCGAAGTGGTGGTAGAGCCCGCCCTTGGTGACATCGGCAGCACGGGCAATCATCTCGGTCGTCACCTCGGCGTAGCTCTTGGCGACGAAGAGGCGTCGGGCGGCGCCGACGATGCGAGCCACTGTGGTAGCTGCTCTGGTGTCTTGTCCGGGCATCTGCGCTATCCCATCTGCATACCGACCGGTCAGTCGGTATGTATACCATACGCCCCCTGGAGATCGTTTGTCAACGGGAATCCCAAGCCCGGACCTCAGGTGGCGGCGTGGGCACGATTGATACACTCCATAGCAAGGCGGGCTGTCTCGGACACGCCCTGCCGGAGACCACCAGGAGGTGCCGTTTGCCCAGATTCCGGAGCGATCTAGAGGCAATCCCCACCTATGACCCCGGACGCCCATCCGCCGAGATCGCAGCCGATCTGGGCCTGGAAGCCATCATCGAACTCGCTTCCAACGAGCATCCGGTCGCCCCCCTCCCCGAGGTTCAAGCAGCCATCGCTGCCGCCGCCGACTCGGTGCATCGCTATCCGCTGACCGATGCCGCGTATCTGGTCGAGGCGCTGGCGGCGCACTACGAACTCGCACCTGAACGACTCTGGATCGGGCCGGGAAGCACAGCAATTCTGACGACTGTCGCTCTGGCGGCAACCGGCCCCGGCACCTCGGTCGTGTACGGCGATCCTTCATTCGTCGTGTACCGAATGGCCGCCCTACTCGCAGGCGCCGAACCCATCGCGGTGCCAGTGGACGCGAAGTGGCGACTCGACCCGGACGCACTCGTGGCAGCCATCCGCCCCGATACCACCGTCCTGTATTTCTGCAACCCGAACAACCCGACCGGCACCCACCGCTCCGCGCCCGACGTCAGCCAGCTTGTCGAAAGGGTGCCCGACTCGGTGACTCTGGTTATTGACGAGGCGTATGCGGAATACGCGACTGCCCCCGACTATGAGAGCGCCATCCCGCTCACGTTGGACCACGACAACGTTGTGGTCAGCCGCACCTTTTCCAAGGTCTATGGCTTGGCGGGCCTCCGGGTGGGCTACGCCATCGGCGATCCCGACACCATCCGCTCGCTGCGTCGACCCCAGGCGCCCTTCGCCACCGGTGCCTTGGCACAGATCGCTGCGGTCGAGTCCCTCAAGCATCAGACCGCCATCCAGGAACGCATCGCCGCCAACGCCGTAGGTAGATCCTTCATAGCCGAAGAACTGAGTCGACTGGACCAGTTCACCGTGAACAGCCAGACCAACTTCGTGCTGTGGAAACCCGACGTCGATGCAGCCCAACTCTCATCCGACCTCCTCGAGCGGGGGATCATGGTGCGACCGATGGGTCCATGGATCAGGGTGACGGTGGGCACAGAAGCCGAGAACAGAACATTGATCGAGGCCGTCGCCGACCTGGTGCGATCAACAACCTGAGGTGGCGATCCCGGCCTAGGCGACGACGGATCCCGGGTCCACATTGGCGCCACATACGAGGACCGCAACGGTCTCACCCTCCGCCGGCGTGTACGCCCCAGACAACAAAGCCGCCAGCGGTGTCGCCGCCCCCGGTTCGACAGCCAGACGACAGTGATCCCACAACCAATGCTGCGCTGCAGCGGTGGACTCATCGCTGACGAGGATCGAATCGTCAATCCAACGCTGTGACACTTCCCAGGCGATGTCACCGAGCCGTCGCGAACCCAGCGAGGAGACGGCCAGACCACCCACTTCGACATCGATCGGCCCTCCGGCTCGCCGAGCTTCATGCAGCGTGGGGGTTCCGGCGGTCTCGATGCCAATCACGGCCACATCGTCCTGATACCAAGCTGCTATTCCACCGATGAGACCACCGCCGCCAACGGCGACCAGGATCGTGTCCGCCTGTGGGATTTGGGCGGCCATCTCCATTCCACAGGTCCCCTGACCGGCAACAACGTCCAATTGGTCGTAGGCATGAGCAAACAACGCTTCGTTGGTCTCGACCCATCGCTCGCTGGCCTCGAGAGCATCCGCATAGTGGCCCGGGATGACATGCACCGAGGCACCTTGTCGACGGAGCCGCTCCACCTTCGCCGGTGGTGACGACTCCGGGACGAAGATGTCGGCATCCACATTCAGCTCGCCGGCAGCGTGGGCGACCGCAAGACCAAAGTTGCCACCCGACGCGGCAACGACCCGCTCCGGTCGCGGCGTCGCCGCCAACAGCCGAGAGAACGCGCCACGTACCTTGAAAGACCCGGTCGGCTGCAGCAGATCGAGTTTTAGGGTGATTTGCGCCGCGGATTCCCCAACACCGTCCAGTAGCTCCAATACCGGGGTACGCCTGACGTGCCCGGCGATCCGGGCAGCAGCGTCCTCGATATCCGTCCTGGTGGGGACCGGGGTGCTCACACCTCTTCGAACAGGTAGCGCTTGAGGATATCGAGCCGATCACCGACGCCATCGGGATGGAGGTACCAAAGGGTCGCCGCGACCGACGACAGCAACGCGTTCCCGTCCTGGGGGGTAAAGCAGAAACCAACCAGCTCGGTGCCGTTGCGAACAGTCAGCGTCTCGACCGGGATCACGGTCTGACTGAGGATCCGGCCGTAGTAGCCATGATCTCGTCCGAACGAGAAGATCTGGTTGGCGGAGCGCTTGTAGGTGAGAGCGATGCGCGGGTTCGCGGCCAATCGATCAACCGCGTCGGCCACCGTCATCTCCTGGTCGAGCTGCAGGCTGAAGTGCATGGCATGCATGTACTGCGTGTTGAGCTTCATCGCCGACGAAAACACGGGGAGGTCATAGCCGAGAGTCTCGAACAAGTGATGGGCGTCACGAGCGTGGTGGGTACCGAAGACCGAGTCGTCATGGCGGCCCACCTCGGGGCTGGGAATAAAGGAGCCATCCTGACTGATGTCGTTGGCGCGACGCAGGCACAGAAAACGCCCGCTCTCGAGATGCGAGGTCCCGTCGTCATCCATCGCCAAGGTCTTTACGAGAACCGACATGTTGTGGGTGTTGCATGACACGACATGGATAAAGCGGTCCTCACCGTGAATCAGAGCGTCATCGTTGATGCCGCGGGCGTACATCTTCCCGAAACCGAACTCCGAGCCTTGCGCCAAGAATCCGAGCGGTCCCCGAGCTTCTTGGTAGAAATCCTCCTTGTTGGCATTTCCCGCCGGCGTGCAGTCGATCACAACCGAGGCTCGCTCGATGGCCTCGCCGGCCTCGAGCTTGGGGGCGTGCCCCAACTCTTCGAACGAAGCGTGGCGATCGGCGTCGACCGCCAGAGAGGCACCGCGCCGGACCAGGTCGCGCACCTTGGCCCGCTCCTCGATCAGCGGGGTGCGTTTATGGAAGCTGACTTCGTCGATCCCGAATGCTTCGGCGTCATCGGCCAGGAGCCCGATCAAGGGCTCACCGATAGTGCCGGTTCCGACCACATGCACGATCTTGGACATCTTCTAACCCCCGCATCTTCCGAAGTGGGCGTCATCGTACCCGGCCATCACCTGCCCCAATTGGAGAGCGGCCCCATCAACTCCCGTCGCCAACCTCGTTGGCCTGCAACGCTTGCTCGCGGAGCTTGAACTTCTGGACCTTGCCCGCAGGCGTCATCGGCAGACCATCGGTGATGATCAGCTTCTCAGGCATGTACTGACGCGCCAGATTCTTGCTCGATAGAAACTCGGTCAGTCGTTGGAGTGTCAGCGTCTGGCCCCCGCGGAGACTCACAAACGCGCAACTTCTCTCCCCCAGGCGCAGGTCCGGCATGCCCACGATGGCCACGTTGTCCACCTCCTCCATCTCATGGATCAGGTTCTCCACCTCCACCACCGGGATGTTCTCTCCGCCTCTGATGATGATGTCCTTATTGCGCCCAACGATTCGGATGTAGCCGTCGGAGTCCACTCGGGCCCGATCACCGGTGCTGAACCATCCGTTCTCATCGATCTCGTACAGATCGGGGCGCCCTCGATACCCGATGAACATGCTCGAGCCCCGACATTGCAGCTCACCGTCGGTACCCGGCGCCAATTCGCGTTGTTGAGCATCGACGACCCTCAGCTCGGCGTAGGGCAACGCGACACCATCGGTCTCGAGTCCTCGGTCGAGAGCCGATGGCTGAACGCTGGAAACAAGGCCGAGCTCGGTCATGCCGAATCCGGGCACGATGCTCGCGTCAAGTGCCTTGACCGCCTGATCGACGAGAGCGGGTGGCACGGGCGCGCCGGCCGTCAAAAACGTCTTGAAAGCTCGTAGATCACGTCGCTCGATCCCGGGCAAGTGGGCGAGGTCGGCCAGGAATGGTGTCGCACCAAACATGAAGGTGGCGCCTTGGCGTTCCATAATGTCCGCTGCCTTCGCCGCATCCCAGATGTCCATGGTTATCAGCCGCGCACCTAGGAAGAGCGACATCATGATCCCGTAACAAAAGCCGATGCTGTGCGCGAATGGCGATGGCATGAAGATGACGTCATCCGCCGTCAGGTTCAATCTCGCCGTGACCGGCGCCAACGTGCTCAGCATCGTATTCGAGGTGTGCATGACCCCCTTTGGTTCGCCCGTAGTGCCTGAGGTGAACATGTGCTTCAAGACGTCATTGGGCTTCAGGCTGCTCTCCGCGCCGACAGCCGGCTCGCCGGGTCGAAGCAGCATCGCATCGAAGGAATCTTCGCCGTCACTTCCGATAACGACGACATGATCGAGCGAGGGCACCCGGCCGTGGACGTGAGCCGCCAGACCGGTGTGCTCGAAACCTCGGAACTCATCGGGCACGATGAGAACCTTCGAGCCGGATCGCGTCACCATGAACTCGACTTCCCGCTCCCGGTAAATCGTCAGCAGCGGGTTGCTGACAGCACCGATCCGGATACAGGCCATATGTACCGCAATGAACTGCCACCAGTTCGGGATCTGGAACGAGACCACGTCTCCACGATCAACACCGAGTCGCCGCAGATTTCCCGCGATGCGATCAGCCCTCGACGAGAGATCCGCAAACGTCAAGGAGTCGGGCTCGGCAGCACCGGAGCGGTACGCAGTCAGATACTGCGAATCAGGACGAGCCTCCCGCGCGTCGTCTAGATAGTCGGCGGTGGTCCTCTCGGGCCAGAATCCGACCCGTGCCTCGCGCTCCAATCGGTTCTGATCCAAGAAGACCTCCGAGTCGAAGACCCCTTGGGGGCTGGAGTCCGACACTGGGACTAGGCCCTACCGTCGAGAAACGACGCGATGCGTTCTTGGGTCGCAGCCAGATCGTGGAGCTGCCGTGTCTCGCTCAGCTCGAGTTCATAACCGTCGACCTCCGGGTTCGACGCGGCGGAAATGCAACGTTTTGCCGACGCCAACGACTCAACCGGCATCGAGGCAACACGAGCGGCCAGTTCGGCGGCCCAAGACGACAGCTCATCCGCGGCGACAGCCCACTGCACGAGACCGAGTCGATGGGCCTCGTCGCCTCCGATGATCTCGGCGCCAAGGATGAGTCTCCGAGCAACGGCCTCGCCGCAGATCCTTGGCAATCGTTGGGTGCCGCCACCCGCCGGCAACAAGCCAAGACCGGCCTCGGGCAACCCCAACTTCGCTTGCCTAGAGGCCACCCGCAGGTCGCAGGCAAGCGCCAGCTCCAATCCACCCCCGACGGCCGGACCCCCAATCTCTGCGATCGAGACCACGTCCAGCGTCTCGATGCGCATGAAGACACGTTGCAGCTCGCGGATGATGCCGATCATTTGGTCGCGACCCTCAGTTGAGCGCAAACAAGCGCGAATGAGCTCCAGATCGGCACCGGCGCTGAACGTCTGAAGTGCGCTCGAGATGTGCAGGACAGAGACGTCATCCCGAGCCTCGATCCGGTCGAGAATCTCGTGAAAGTCCCCGATCAATACATCGTTGAAAGCATTGACCGGCGGACGATCCAGAACGACGCTGGCAATGCCAGCGTCGATGCTAAGAATGATGTCGGTTCCACCGTCAGGCATCGTCGGCCCGTCTGAGCACGTCATCTGCGATGACGAGCTTCTGGATCTCGCTGGTGCCTTCATAAATGCGCAGCGAGCGAATCTCTCGGTACAGGGTCTCGACGACATTTCCAGCCACCACTCCAAGGCCCCCGAAGATCTGCACCGCCTGATCAATCACCTTCTGCGCCTCTTCGGTCGCGTACAGCTTGGCCATCGCGGCTTGACGTGTGATCCGGGCCTCGGGCGCTCGATCCTTGGCCCAGGCGGCGCGATAGACCAACAACGCCGCGGCATCGATGGCAACGGCCATATCTGCCAGTTTTGCTTTCGTGAGCTGGAACTCGCTGAGATGCTGCCCGAAGACCACCCTCTGCTTGCTAAATAGCACCGCCTCGTCGAAGGCTCGCCGGGCGAACCCCAGCGCCGCTGCACCGACCGTCGAACGAAAGACATCGAGCGTTCCCATTGCCACCCGGAAGCCATCACCGGGACCGGCAATCATGTTTTCGGCCGGGACCCGGCAGCCCTCGAAACGAAGCGACCCGAGTGGGTGCGGTGCGGAGATCTGTATTCGTTCAATGCTGAGGCCGGGGGTGTCCGCATCTACCACCAGCGCAGACAGTCCCCTGGTCCCCTGCCCCTCACCCGTGCGAGCGAACACCACGTAGTGATCGGCGATCCCGGCGTTCGAGATCCAGGTCTTTGCTCCATCAAGCACATAGCTGTCGCCGTCACTGATGGCGGTCGTCTCGATGGCGCCGACGTCGGAACCTGCGTCGGGTTCGGAGAGTGCGAACGCGGCGAGCGAGGTCCCGGCCGCCACTTCGGTCAGATATCGCTCCTTTAGTTCAACGCTGCCGAACAACGAGATCGGGCCGCTGCCGAGACCCTGCATCGCAAAGGCGAAATCTGCCAGGCCGGACTCGTAGCTCAATGCCTCGCGGCAAAGACACAGATTGCGCACCGACAGCGCCGAACCCTCCCCCTGCGCAACCGGAACACAGTTCTCGAGCAGTCCGTCGGTGCCGAGCCGCCGCACCAGGTCACGGCAGTGGGCGTCGATCTCGTCATCTCCATCGGGGTGCTTTGCCAGGGTGGTTTGGTTGGCTGCGATCCAATCGTCCACCCGCCGTGCGAGCCGCCGCTGTTCGTCGTCGAAGAAAGGCCAGCTCAGGGTCTCGCGTTCGGTCATAGGGGCCTCCGGTACGGCCGACACTGCTCAGTTGCCTTCAAAAACAGGTCTCTCCTTGGCGACGAATGCGTTGTAGGCCCGCCTGAAGTCCGCAGTCTGCATGCACAGAGCCTGTGCCTCAGCTTCGATCTCGAGCGCCTGCTCAATACTCACGTTCCACTCCACGTGGAGGCACTTCTTGGTCATGGCGTGGGCGAAGGTCGGACCCGAGGCCAACCTTTGCGCGGTGGACATGGCAGTCTCGAGAACCTCACCAGGATCGGCGACGGCGTTGAAGAATCCCCAATCATGGCCCTCTTGAGCGGTCATCACCCGGCCGGTGTACAACAACTCCGAAGCACGGCCCTGGCCGATGATGCGGGGCAGGATCGCGCACGCACCCATGTCGCATCCCGCCAGTCCGACTCGCGCGAACAAGAAAGCGGTCTTGGCATCGGTTGCCGCGTACCGCAGATCGCTTGCCATGGCAATGATCGCCCCCGCGCCGGTACATACCCCGTCCACCGCGGCGACGATCGGCTGCGGGCAGTTACGCATCTCCTTTACGAGATTGCCCGTCATCCTCGTGAAGTCAAGCAAGCCGCCGACGTCCATCTCGGTCAGCGGGCCGATGATCTCGTGGACATCACCTCCGGAGCAGAAGTTGCCGCCGGCGCCGGTGATCACCACGACCTTGACATCGTCGGTGTGCTGCAGTTTGTGAAACGTGTCACCCAACTCGGCGTAGCTCTCGAACGTCAGAGGATTCATCTTTTCGGGTCGATTCAGTGTGATCGTGCCGATGCCGTCCTCGACCTGCCACCCGAAATGCTGAGGTTGGAAAGTAGCCCCGCTGAGCTTGTCCATCTAACTGTCGCTCCTCCTGCGGTCAGCCGACGATGGCCAAACCGCCATTGACGCTCAACACCTGGCCGGTGATGAAGTTCGATCGGTCGCTTGCAAAGAACAGAACTGCGTCTGCAATCTCCTGAGGTTGTGCCAGACGGCGCATTGGTGTGGCGCGAATGAACGCCTCTCTGAACTTGTCGGGCACCGCTGCCAAAAGTGGCGTATCGGTCGGACCGGGACAAACACTGTTCACATTGATGTTGAAACGGGCCATCTCGCGGGCGAGCCCCTTGGTGAACGCGATCGCACCGCCCTTGGCGGCGGAGTAGACGGTCTCGCCCAAGCTTCCGACTCGACCGGCGTCACTGGCGACGACCACGATCTTGCCTGAGCCCTGTTCGATCATCTCGTCGAGAAACCCCCTTGTAACGGCAATGACACCCATCAGATTGAGGTTCACGATCTCGTGCCAGAAGTCAGGGGAATTCTCGACGAAGGGTTCGGTTCGACCCCAGCCGGCAACATGGGCGATGACATCGATCCTGTCTCGCAGCGCCAGGACCTCTTCCTTGCATGACTCGATCGAAGACTGGTCCGTCACATCGAGGCGAACGAAGTCGGCCTGCCCACCGTTGCTGCGAATGTCGGCAGCTGCTGCCTCCCCCTTCTTCGTGCTGATATCGGAGAGCACGACATGGGCTCCGGCTTGCGCAAAGGTTTCAGCAGTCGCCAGGCCAATCCCCGAGGCCGCTCCGGTGATCAGCGCCACCTTGTCGTCGAGTCTCATAGAAGGCTGCGCTCCACCTGGAGCGATCCGTGCCCACGCTCCGCAGATAGGTCACGGTTTCTCAGAACCCCAACCCCCACCCGACAGTTCTCATCGTGATTCTTGATCACAAACAGCGACCTCCATTCGTTCACAGCATACGACCTGCCGCCGGTCCCCAACTCTCAGCCGGCACCTCTCACGCGAGCCTCGGTTCGCCTGATGTCAACAGGTCACCACCGCGCCATCACAGCGGTGATCGGTGGCCCAAGGGCTACTGCGGTGCCTCAAAGACCCAGACGCTCAGTACTGCCTCGGGTAGACGGAACCGTCCATGAGCTTCCGGGCGGTACGCACGATGCCAGCTCGCTCGACACCACTCGAGGACATCTCGAGTATCACGTCGAAAGAACCACTGGGATGCTCGAGCCGTACGACGTCGGATGTTTTATCGATCGCGGCGATCTCCGACACGGAGCTTCCATCGATCAGACAAGCGGTCGCCACCGACACCGCTCCGAGCACTCCGATGGCCTGGTGACAGCGGTGCGGGATGAATGTGCGGGTCGCGGCGGAACCGCCTCTCTGCGGAGGCGCCACCATTGTCAACTTCGGCACAGTCGTATCAGACACGTCACCCAGACCCATGAGCTCACCGGCCTGGAGGCGGATCGACTCAAGACGCTCTCTCAGACGGGAATTCGATTCGAGATCGTCACAGCTCTCGTATCCCGTGATGTCGAAAGCGTCGGCTCTCATCACGACCACCGGCATCCCGTTGTCGACCAGCGTGGCCGCGACGCCGTCGATCACATCGACGGGCCTCCCCGTCGGCAACAACGCCGCTCCAGCATCCTGAGACCGATCGAACTCGAGCTCGACGGGCGAGGCGGTGCCGGGAACGCCTGAGATGGAAGTAGCTCCGTCGTAGACCGGCGCACCGTCGGCCACCGTGAAAGTCGCAGTGGCGATCGAGTTCGTATTGATCATCCGGATACGCAGCGTCGCCCGGCCATCGGCCACGTCGACGAGATCGCGCTCAACGGCAAAAGGGGCGACTCCGGCCAAAAGGTTTCCGCAGTTCTGCCGGTCGCTCACCGTCGCCGCGTCGACCCCCACCTGGAGGAACAGGTACTCCAGGTCGGTGTCATCGTCTTGCGCCACGGACACGATGGCCACCTTGCTGGTAAGCGGATGAGCTCCCCCGATGCCATCGATCTGACGCGGGTCTGGCGAGCCCATGATTCGTAGAAGCAGTGCGTCACGGAGGTCGGAATCCGTCGGAAGATCCGACGCCAGAAAGTAAGCACCCTTGGAGGTACCACCGCGCATGAGCATGCAACGGATTCCGTCGACGTCGTCGATCACGAGCCTCTCCCTCGACCAGGGCCGGCGCCGAACGATAGCTCCGCGAGCCAGGACTCCCCGGGGGCGCCTGCGGTCCTCGCGGTCAGTCCACCACGTGGAAGCGCCTCGCCTTTAGTTCGAAGCGCGGGAGGCTCCCGGTAGGCGCCACTGTCACCACGGGACTGAGTCCGAGCACGTTGCGAAGGCTCTTCGTCACCAAGGCGCTCGTATCGTCGGGGTCGGCCCCCTCTGCTACCTCGACAGAGACGGCCAACCGGGCAAGGTCCGTGCCCTTGGAAACCGTTATCTGGTATTCCTCAACGGCCTCGACCTGACGGACCAAGTCTTCGATCGCATCAGGGAAGAGATTTACGCCCCGAACGATGACCATGTCGTCGGCCCGTCCCAGAACACCCCCTTCGAACCGGACGAACGTCCGACCGCAGACACACGGCTCGTTGTTGAGCCGCACCAGATCTCCGGTTCGGTATCGGATCGCCGGGAATCCGAGCCTGCCCAAACCTGTGATGACCAGCTCGCCCATCTCGCCAGGGGCAACCGGCTCCTGGGTTGCCCCGTCGAGTACCTCCACGATGTGCTCGGTCTCAATCGGATGGGTTCCGCCCGGCTGCGGCTCGCACTCGAAACTGTGGGGTCCCACCTCCGACCCCCCTGCGTGGTCGAATACCTTTGCCCCCCAGGCGGCTTCGATCCGCTGTTTGACTGCCGGAACGTTCCCCCCCGGTTCTCCGGCTGTGATGATCGTCCGCAGGGCAAGGCTCGCAGGATCAATACCTTCAGATCGGGCCACGTCGGCGAGTCGCAGGGCGTACGTCGGCGTACAGCACATCGCCGTGACCCCGTGCTCGCCCATGAGATAGGCCCTCTGTGCCGAGGTAGCGCCGCCGCCAGGAACCAGCAGAGCCCCTATCTGCCTTGCTCCCTCAACGGCCGACCAGAAGCCGATAAAGGGCCCAAATGAGAACGGCAGGAATAGGCGGTCAGCCGCGGTGAGTCCGGCTCCCGAGAGCACGTAAGCCCAGCAACGCCCCCACCAGTTCCAGTCCTCCTCGGTGTCGAAGACTCTGAGTGGCTTGCCCGTAGTCCCCGACGTCTGGTGGATTCGGGTGTACTTCGTCTCGGGAAAGGTGATGTTGGTACCGAACGGCGGGTCGGCCTCGGCGGCGTTGGCCAACTCCAGCTTCGTCGTCAGTGGCAGTCGTTCTATGTCCTCCAGCGACCGGATGTCTCCCGGCGTGATGCCGGCGGCTCGCATCTTGTCCGTATAGAACCGATTACGTCCGAACACCACTTCGAGCAGTGCGGTCAGCTTGACGACCTGTAGATCACCCAGCTCTTGCCGGGTGAGAGTCTCCAATCGGCGGTCGAAGAAGGTCACCCGCTCAGGCCTCCGACCCGAAACCCACGAGGATCAGGAGGCCGCCTACGCCGACAGCCGACTGAGCCAGCCAGACGAAAACGGTGAACATCTACCTCTCCTCTCAGAGATCGCGCTCTTCCCAACCACTATCCCGCAGTGATCGGAACTCAAACGACGGCGGGTCACGCTGCACCTCATGGAGCAGCCCAACAAAGCTACTCGCGGGGGCCGACCTGCCGCCACGACAAACGCGAGCAAGAGGTGCCCGTTCACGATGCAGCTCACACGACGCCAAGCAGGGATCGGCGCAGCACGATAGATTCCCAACTACTGAGTCGCCCTGGGTGGCTCACCATTGCAAGAAGCGGCGCAGCGGAACGGTGTGGAAGCACGAGGGGTCCCGTAGGAGCGTCGATGGAACCCGAGAGGGAGGGACCGAAGTGAAACGACACAGAACGGCGTGGAGGTTCATCCTCCTCTTTGCCGTTATCGCGCTGGTTGCCGCCGCATGCGGCGATGACGACACCAGTTCGACAACGGCGGCCGCCACAACAGCTGCAACAACAGCCGACACGACAGCCGACACGACAGCCGACACAGCAGCTCCAGCTACGACGTCGGCGCCGGCCGACACGTCACCGATCAAGATCGGTGCGCTTACGTCGCTGACGGCGACCTTCACACCGTGGGGAGTACACGCTCGCGACGGTATGCAACTCGCAGTTGACGAGATCAATGCCGCTGGCGGCGTCGACGGTCGCATGTTGGAGTTGATCGTCGTCGACGACCAGTCGAACGCCGAGGAAGGCGTGAGTGGCTTTGAGCGACTCGTCGAAGACGGCGTCGTCGCCATCGGCGGAACGATCTCGAGCGATGTCGGGCTGGCAACCGCCCGTATCGCCGAAGAGCTTGAGGTGCCCCTGTTCCTGGTCAAAGCAGGATCGGGAGCCATCCTCACCCAAGACAGCCGCTACACCTTTAGGACCTGCTTGCCAGCGGCTCCGATGGTGGCCGGCCCGGTCGCTCAGTACGCCGAAGCCCAAGGCATCACAAAGGTCGGTGCGATCATTGCCGACTACGGATGGGGCCAGGCCGTCAAGAGCGCTCTCGAAGACGAGTTCGCCGGATATCCGGATATCGAGCTCCAGGTAGAGGTCGCTCCGATCAGCGAGTCGGACTTCACAACGTACTTGCGGAGTCTCGAAACATTCGGTCCTGGACTGATCGTCTCCACCGGCCATCCACCGGGCGCCGGTGGGATCACGATCCAGTCCGCCGCCCTCGGCCTCGATGTGCCGATCACCGGCGCCTGGACACCGTTGTCGCTGATCATGGGTGGTGGCGTTGCAGACGCAGCCATCGACCGATACGCCGACTTCGGATGTGCTGACTACTTCTCGGCCGACTACGCAGATCTGGCAGCGCGGTATCTCGCCTCGTCAGACAACGTCTTCCTAGAGGACGACGCTGTGGCCGGGTTCGGGATCGTGACGATGATCGCCGCCGCAGTGGCTGCGGTCGGCGACGACCCGGTGGCAGTCGCCGAATGGCTCCACACCCAGACGTTCGACCTAGAGGGGTATTCCCATCAGATGGGATGGACCGCGTGGGGCGAGCTGGCTACGTCGCAACCACTGTTCGTAGTTATCGGTGACGGGGTGCCGCCAGCAGGTATCCACGAATCCGGAGATTGGTGGGCCGAGTCCCTGATCTTGGCCGACCCGCTCGAGCCCTTCGCACCATAAGCGTTGGGAATCCTTGAGCTCAATGGCGTCGAGAAACGCTTCGGGGGCCTACCGGCCGTCGATGGTGTGACGTTGGAGGTCGACGGTGGCGAGATTCTCGCCATCGTCGGCCCCAACGGCGCCGGTAAGAGCACGTTGCTCAAAACGATCGTCGGGCTCGAGGTCCCGACAGCAGGCTCTATCAGCTTGGGCGGCTCCGACATCACTGGTCTGGCACCCCACCGGATTCGCCAGCTCGGTGTTGCCATGGTGCAGCAAACGCCGCTCGTGTTTCCGAGCATGACGGTCCGTGAAAACGTCGCCCTCGGCGCGATGTTTGGCGGCTCCGCTGGAATGATTTCCGAATCCGAGGCGATCTCTCAATCGAATGAGGCACTCGAGTTCGTGGGGCTACGCGAGCGTGCCGACGATGATGTGACATCGCTCAACCTGCACGAACAACGCTTCCTTGGCCTGGGACGAGCCCTCGCTGGCCGACCTCGAATTCTGCTGGCTGACGAGGTAATGGCTGGATTGAACGACACCGAGCTGGAGGCATCGATCAACATCGTTCGCACGGTGCGTGACCGACTGGGGATCACGGTCGTGTGGATCGAGCACGTCATGAAGGCAGTGATGAACCTGGCCGATCGAATTGTGGTCCTCAATTTCGGGACAGTACTTGCAGACGGTGACCCGCAGGATGTGATGCGTGATCCCGCTGTGGTCAACGCCTACCTCGGTCACGGAGCTGCCTCTAATGCTTGAGGTCGAAGGGCTATCCGCCGGCTATCTGGGTGATGATGTCGTGCACGACGTCTCGTTTCGAGTCGCCGACGATGCGGCTGTCACGATCATCGGTTCCAACGGAGCCGGGAAGACAACCGTGTTCCGTGCCATGTGTGGACTGCTACCTAAATCGGCCGGTCGGGTCACCCTCGATGGCGAGGACATCTCGGATCTCCGAGCCCACAGCATTGCACGCGCCGGTCTGGCGTACGTGCCGTCCGGGCGCCACCTCTTCCCGCAAATGACGGTCATCGAGAACCTATCGCTGGGAGGGTTTCCCGGTCGTCCAGACCCGAAGACGATGGCGATGGTGCTCGACCTGTTCCCACGACTCGGGGAACGCAAGAACCAGCAAGCGGGCACGATGAGCGGTGGCGAGCAACAGATGCTGGCAGTGGGTCGAGCGCTCATCTCTAAGCCGCGGCTCCTCGTGCTCGATGAGCCCACGACCGGACTGGCCCCGAAACTGGCCGCAGACGCTTATGCAGCCCTGGCAATACTCCAGACTCAAGGTCTTACGCTGCTCGTCGCCGAGCAGCAGGTGCCGCTGGCTCTCTCCTTGGCAGATTATGGGTATGTACTCGAAAGCGGCCACGTTCAGTTGGAGGGAACGGCAGATGACCTCGAAACAAACCCTGGAGTTCGCCGCGCCTATCTAGGTGTCGCATGACAGCTGTCTTCCTCGATGGGATCGTGCTCGGACTCCAATTTGGGCTATTGGGGGTCGGCATGACGCTGGTGTACGGACTGGGCGGAGTCCTCAACCTGGCGCACGGGTCGATGGCGGTCGTCGGGGCGATTGTCGTTGCCAACTCGATGGCCGCCGGAGCACCTGTGGTTGTCGCGGCTGGCGCAGGACTCCTTGCCGTTGGTGTTCTGGGTTTGATCCTCGATGCGACTCTCATGCGGGCGGTCTACCGACTCCACGGGGAGAACAGGGTCCTCCTCAGCCTGCTGTTGACCCTTGGGGTGGCGTTCATCATCGATGGCCTGCTGGTGTGGCGCTACCCGATCGGCAGTCTCGGCATACACATCAGTGGCGATCCTGTCGAGATTCTCGGCGTTCGCATGCGCACCGGCAGCTTGGTGGCATCCGCCATATCGATCGTCGCCGGGGCGGCGCTGGTTGCATTCTTCCGACTCACGACAGCAGGAAGGGCAGTCAGATCAGTCATTCAAGACGAGATCGGGGCCAGGTTGTGCGGGATCAATCCGGCAGCAGTTCGCAGCCTCATCTTTGGGATGAGCGGAATGCTGGCGGCGCTCGTCGCCATCACCAAGTCGATGACCGCGCCGATCACCACCACCGCAGGGATCGATTTTACGATCCTGGCTCTCATCGTCACCGTCGTCGGAGGGCTCGGCAGCGTTGCGGGGGCATTCTTGGCCGGGATCCTCCTCGGCATCGTCAATACCGTGAGTTCGTTCTACATCGGTACCTACATAACGTCCATCATGTTGCTGGCGGCGGCGGCACTGACGATCCTGCTCCGTCCATCCGGCCTGCTGGGAAGACGAGCATGACCGACCTGCTCCCCGAGTCGGGGACCGCCGCCGTTACAGCCGCGCCAACACGTGCACCCATTTCCTCCTTGCAGAAATACGGACCGATACTTGCGACCGCCCTGGTGCTGGCTCTGGTCCCGCTGCGCTATGGCGAGTCGCGCGCCACCATGGGGATCGCGGTGGCCGGAGTGCTTCTGGCCACGTACGCCGTCGCCTTCAACATCATCTTTGGAAGCACCGGCCAGCTCTTCCTGTGCGTCGGTGCCCTCGCCGGAGTCGGCGGATACTCGTCGACGATCCTGGCCGATCGGGGCGGAGTACCGCTGCTGGCGAGCATGGCCATTGCATCGCTCGTGTCAGGCGCGCTCGGTGCGTTCTTTAGCTGGCTGGTGGTGCGTCGGTCGCTCGACGTCATCTTTACCGGGATCATGACGCTCGCGTTCTCCCTCAGCTACGCAAATCTGGTGCTGGGCCAGCGCAACTGGACCGGCGGCGAAACTGGACTTGTCGTGGATGCGGGATCCGACACGCTTATGGGCGACCAGATCCCTCCCTATTACATGATGCTTGGACTCCTGGTCGCGTTTCTCGTGATATATAGGCTGCTGCAGCAATCGCACTTCGGATGGGCGTTTCGGGCCTTGCGAGACGACGAAGTGGCGGCTGAGCTGGCTGGCGTCAATACCGCCCGGTATCGGATTTACGCCGGTGCGATCGGCTCCGCGATGTTGGGTCTGGCTGGGGCTCTGTGGGCGCACAGCGAGGGGTTTATCGGCCCATCGACGTATGCGTTCGGAAGCGTCGACGTGCGGGTGATAGTGATGCTGGCCTTTGGCGGCATCGGCACGCTGCTCGGTCCGGTCTTGGGAGCTGTGGTCTTCACCGTGATCGACGAGCTGTTGGTGTCATTCAGCCAGCTGCGCGAGGTGCTCTACGGCGCGGTGATCGTCATTCTGTTCATCGGATTCAAACAGGGAATCATCTTCGAGATGCAACGCCTGTTAGCCAAGCTGCGGAGCCGTCGCGATAACCAGGCAGGCCCCAGCGGTTAGGCGAAGAATTCGAGCTGAGGCTCGTTCTTACGGGAGCCGCACGTATAGAAACTCCGGCGGCATGTTCTGGATCCCTTTTGACGGCGGGGCGATCCACGAGGCGAACTCTCCGGGACGACTCTCCGGCTGCATGAGGCTCTCGATAAACGCCTTGTCCTCCCCGGTGGGAAGCCACCCATCGAGTTGGGCGACCCACTCGTCCGACCCGATTATCTCGCCGGACGGAGACACCGCGATATCGGCGAACTCGCCGATCGCCCGGTTGAAAGCAACGTGAGGCAGTCGGATCTCGAAGTCGATTCCAAATCCGGCGATGACGCGGTTCCAACGGGTAATCCCACCCTGGCAATCATCGATGAAGTCGTCACGCAGCCTGGCGTTGAGGCCTACCAGCGCAGGAACCTCGACCGGGCGCAGTAGCCCATCGACAAACTTCATGACCGGGTAGGTATCAGACGTGAGCCGGTGATCGTCATCCACCTTGTCTTCGTGGTAGCGGCCTTTGATCCCTGCGTTGAAGAAGTTGGCCGCATTGGTGGACTCCTCCGACCCGAATAGATCGAGCGTCAACGAAAAGTGGAGATTCGTCTTGCGCTGAATGGCCGGGAGGTCGATCACCCCGAGACTTCGGATTGCTTCGGTGTCATAGGGATCTTCGATCCCCGCCTCGGCCATGGCCTCACACGTGCGCTGCACGATGCGCCGGACTCCCGTGTAGCCCACGAACATGTGGTGAGCCTCTTCAGCCAACATGAACCGGCAGGTCCGGCTCAGCGGATCGAAGCCCGACTGGGCGAGGGCTTCGAGCTGCATCTTGCCGTCCCGGTCGGTGAAGTAGGTAAACATGAAGAACGACAGCCAGTCGGGCGTCTCTTCGTTGAACGCCCCCAACATGCGCGGTCGTTCTTCGCTACCGGATTGCCGTCGCAGAAGTTCATGTGCCTCTTCTCGACCATCTTTTCCGAAATACTTCTGCAACAGGTACACCATTGCCCACAGGTGGCGACCCTCTTCTACGTTTACCTGGAAAAGGTTGCGCAGGTCGTATAGCGACGGCGCCACTGACCCGAGATAACGCTGCTGCTCAACAGAGGCAGGTTCCGTGTCGCCCTGGATCACGATCAGACGACGCAGCATGGCCCGATACGGACCCGGGACCTCCTGCCAGGCCGGCTCGCCAAAATGTTCACCGCACGGGACGGTCCGACCTTCAACCTGCGGTGCAAGCAGGATCCCCCACCGGTATTCGGGCATCTTCACATAATCGAACTTCGCCCAGCCATCCTGCTCGACGCTGATAGCGGTGCGGAGAAACACCTCGGCCATTTGAAATCCGACCGGGCCCATCGACATCCACCAGTCGATATAGCCAGGATGCCAGGCCTCGAGCGCCTTGCGCAGCTTGGGGTCATCGGCGAGGCCTACGTTGTTTGGGATCAATGCGTCGTAATCGACTAGCTGCGAGGTAATCAGACTCTCCTCTGGTCGTATTCGGGTCGAATGCCTGTGCCGTAGCGACGGAGAGCGCCGGTCTCGCCTGAAGCGTTCGGGCGCTGGAAAACCCAGTTCTGCCACGCGGTAAGCCGGCCAAATATCTTGGTCTCGAGAGTTTCCGGACCGGGGAATCGCAAGTTGGCCTCCATGGCGGTCAGGCTATCGGGGCTAAACGAAGCTCGCTCCTCGATGATGATCCGCAGCTCATCTTCCCAGTCGAGGTCGTCGAAGATGTCGGTCACCAGTCCCGCCTCGAACGCCTCGGTAGCGGTCACGGGGGCGCCGACCACCGCCAGCGCCCTCTCCTCGGCTGTTTGATCGCCCCAGAAGCGGGTCTGCAGGCGAGTGAGCCCATTAGACATTGGGAGCGGGCCAGTGGAGGACCCGGTCAGCAACATGGCTGCCTCCTGATCATCATCTTCGCTGGTCCCCTCGAACATGTAGGACCGATCGGCGGCCAGGACCAGTTCGGCCAGAAAGCCACCAAAGCAGCTGCCCGGCTCGACGAGCGCCACGATCGTGCGCGAGGTCATATCGACCCGTTTGAGTACGCGTTTCCACAGCAGAATCACTTCCCGTATGAACCAATCCGATTCGTTGTCGATTAGGAACCGGTCGAATGCAGCCACCGAGTCGATCTCGCCGCGCGAATGGAGCGTAAAGGTGCCGATTTCCAGCTCGTTGTTACGGAGGTGCAAGAAGGCGTCGTCCAACTCCCTGGCGAGGCGCAATGGCCACAGATCCGCCCCGAGCGAGCGTGCCGCGGCGACGTCACCCGGGGCATCTGCATCCGGTCCCAGAACCGTGATCGCTGCGACTCTGCCAACGCGATCGATCTCAACCGTCACATTCGAATAGTCGATCCGATCAGCGCCGATCGTCCGCTGCAATGGAGTGAGTTCGACGCCCACGCCGTCACCGGGGCGGTCGCTGGTAGCGGCGATCTCGACAGCGCGCCCTGCGACCTTTTCCGCAAACGCCGACAACGGAACCAACTCGTCCACGAGATTCCACGCCAGCGCCTTCGCTCCCTTGAAGCCTTCTTCGACAGTGCAGAACACATCGGCGCGATCGCGGCGTACGAACCGCTTGTCGACGAGTCGGGTCAACCCTCCGGTTCCCGGCAAGACGCCCAACAGCGGGACCTCGGGAAGCGCCACCGAGGCGCTGCCGTCGTCGACGAGCATGATGTGATCGGTAGCCAGCGCCAACTCATATCCGCCGCCGGCCGCGGTCCCGTTGATGGCCGTCAGATAACGCTGGCTGGAGTGGACCGTTGCGTCTTCGATCGAGCTACGCGTCTCGTTGGTGAACTTGCAGAAATTGACCTTGAGCGGGTGAGGGGCTGACGCCAGCATGCCGATGTTGGCACCGGCACAGAACACCTTCTCCTTTAGCGAGCCGATGACGACGGCACCCACTCCGGGATGCTCAAAACGGAGCCGCTGAACGGCATCGGCCAGCTCGATGTCGACGCCCAGGTCATACGAGTTCAGCTTCAATTCGTAATCGTCGTGCAACCCACCATCGGGATCGACGTCCATGTCGAGATAGGCAACCCGGCCGTCGACCCGTAGCCGCCAATGCCGATAGCTATCCGGGTGGGTCTGGAAATCGATCATCTGATGGATTCTATGAGTTCGGTGCGGCCAAACAGGCCCGATGAGGCTCTCCATCACTCGATCCGCACCCACCTGCTCCGAGGGTTAGGCTGATCGGAGAGCGGCGATGGAGGTCGAAATCCAGGTCGGACCCAACACCAGTACGCTCATCGACGGCTGGTTGGAAGCAGGCCGCGGCTCGAGCACCGTGCTCATCACCGCGAACGATGAACGCTGGACGGCCGACCAGCTACACGGGGCCGTTTGTAGCGTTGCAGCGCGTTTGAAGGACGTCGGAATCGGGAAGGACGACCGCGTCCTCCTGATCCTTGACGATACCCCGGCCTTCCCAGCCGCCTTTCTAGGTGCGATGCGGGTCGGCGCCATCCCCGTCCCGGTCAACTTCCTCCTCCGACCGGACGATTTCGGGTACTTCCTCGACGACTCATCCGCCGTGGCCGCCATCGTCGACCACGGGTTCCTCGAACAGGTCGGCCCCCAAGTGGCGGCTCGGCCGGCAGTACGCGTGATCGTCGCCAACGGGACACCACCGGAAGGTGCAGATTCCTTCGACGACTGGATGGCATCCGAAGTCGGTGACTTTGCTCCAGTCGCTACCCGCCCCGACGACGCCGCGTTTTGGCTGTACTCCTCCGGCTCGACCGGACCGCCCAAAGGCGTCGTCCACCACCACGCCGGAGTCGCTGCAATATGCACCAACTACGCCGTGCCTGTGCTCGGTATCGGCGAAGCCGACGTTGTTTTTTCGAGCACGAAGATGTTCCACGCCTACGGCCTCGGCAACAACCTCAGTTTCCCGCTGTGGGCCGGAGCCACCTCGGTTTACTTGACCGGGCGACCGACACCCGATCGCCTACTCGAGCGAATCAACTCCCACAACCCCTCACTGCTCTTCTCGGTGCCGGCTCTCTACAACGCCATGCTGGCCGATCAAGGTTTCGACAACGTCGACTGGTCGGCGGTGCGGCTCGGGATCTCGGCCGCAGAAGCACTGCCACCGGAGATCTGGCGCCAATTCCATGAACGCACCGGGGTCGAGATCCTCGACGGAATCGGCTCCACTGAAATGCTCCACATCTACTGCTCGAATCGAGCAGGCGCCGTTCAGCCGGGCACATCCGGCCTTCCGGTCGATGGCTACGAACTTGAAATCCGCAACGAAGACGGCGAACTGTGCGACCCGGGTCAAGCCGGCGAGATGTGGATAAGGGGTTCCAGCGCCCTGAGCCTCTACTGGAACCAGCCGGACCGCACTCGCGACAAGATCCGGGACGGCTGGTTCCTCTCCGGTGATCGCTACATCGAACACGCGGATGGCTACTACGCCTATGAGGGCCGGGTCGACGACATGATGAAGGTCGGCGGGCTGTGGGTCAGTCCGATCGAGATCGAAAACCGCCTGATGGAACATGGCGCCATCCATGAAGCGGCCGTCGTAGCCGTCGATGTCGACAACCGATCGCGAATCAAGGCCTTCGTGATCCTCGCCGACGGCCATGAGGGAGGCGACGACCTCACCAAAGACCTCCAGCAGTGGTGCAAAGCAGCATTGCAGCGCTACCAGTTCCCCCACCTGGTCGACTACGTCGACGACTTCCCCCGCACCGCGACCGGCAAGATTCAGAGATTCAAACTGAGATAGGTTCGAGGCCGAACGGGAGGTCGTAGAGGTGACGGAGCTGCTCGATCGCAATCCCGGATCTGTGCAATGACCGCGTTCCGCGGCGCCGTGTTACGTCAAGCGGGGCTACCGCAGCCCTACGCCGAATCGCGTCCATTGCAGATCGTCGAGCTCGAACTGCCCGACCCGGGACCGGGCGAGCTGCTGATCGAGATCGGAGCCGCCAGCCTGTGCCGATCCGATCTCTCAGTCGTCACCGGAGCGCGGGTATGGCCGCTACCGATGGTGATCGGCCACGAGGCCGCAGGGAAGGTTGCCGCGATCGGCCCCGACGTCGCAGACTTCGCCCCCGGGGACGATGTCGTGCTCGTCTACCTTCCGCAGTGCGGCAAGTGCACACGGTGTCGCGGCGGCGAACCGTGGCTGTGCGACGTCGGAGGCGCGGCCAACGGCAAAGGCGAGCTTCTCACCGGCGGTACCCGCCTGACTCACAACGGCGAGAAACTCCACCACCACATGGGGGTGGCGGCCTTCGCTGAGTACGCCCTCGTGGCCGAAGCCTCGGCGATAAAGGTGCCCTCCGGTTTGGCGGCAAGAGACACCTGCGTCTTTGGGTGCGCCGTTCTTTGCGGCGGAGGAACCTCGGTCAACACGGCGCGAGTCGGTGAGCACGATTCGGTAGCCGTCGTCGGCCTGGGAGCCGTCGGACTTTCGGCGATCCTCGGCGCCAAAGCCGCAGGCGCAAAGCAGATCGTCGCTCTGGACCGCCTCGAGACCAAGCTCGCTCCGGCATCGGCGCTCGGGGCAACGGACGTGCTGGTGGCGGACGAGCAAGCCCCGGCAGGCGTCGCCGCGCAGACGGCAGGCGGTGTCGATCACGCTATCGAAGCCTCCGGCACGCTCGAAGGCTTCGAGCTGGCCACCAGACTCGTACGCCGCGGCGGAACGGTGACCACACTCGGTCTGCCGGGACCGGGGGTCTCTCATGATCTTGCACTGGCGCCTCTGGTCGTCAGCGGCATACGAATCCAAGGGAGCTACCTAGGTTCGTGCGTGACCAAACGTGATGTCCCCCGCTTCATCGAGCTGTACCGAGAGGGTCGTTTCCCAGCAGATGCCCTGGTGTCTCACCACATCGAACTGGACGACATAAACGTCGCTCTCGATCGTCTCGCCGACGGTGAGGCACTCCGCCAGGTCATCGAGTTCTGAGGCCACGCCTAATCGACCGGGTGGTACAGATCGACGAGTTGTGTCGCCTCAGTCGAGTTGCTGTTCGAGCTGATCGAGCACCCGGTAACCGGGAAGTACCTGTGCGGCGCTGGAATTGGGCTCGCGGCCCTCGTTGATGGCGGCAAAGAACTCACGGTCCTGCAGCTCGATGCCGTTCATCGACACGTCCACATCAGAAACGTCGATCGGCTCGTCGGTGCCGGTGAGGAGGTCGTCGTAGCGAGCGGTGTAGGTGCCGGTGTCGCCGATGTAACGGAAGAATGACCCGAACGGACCTTCATTGTTGAAGGAAAGCGAGAGCGTGCAGAGCGCTCCCGATTCCGTCTTGAGCTGGATTGACATGTCCATCGAGATCTGAAGTTCCGGGTGAACCGGTCCCTGAACGGCGTTGGCCACCACGATCGGACTTCGAGTCTGATATGCAAACAGGTCGACGGTGTGGGCGGCGTGGTGCCACAGCAGATGGTCCGTCCAGCTGCGGGCATTACCCAACGCGTTCGTGTTGGTGCGACGGAAGAAATACGTCTGCACGTCCATCTGCTGGATCGAGAGATCCCCATCCACGATCTTTCGATGGATCCATTGGTGTGACGGGTTGAACCGTCTCGTGTGGCCGACCATGCAGACGAGACCGGTTTCCAGCTGCTTGGCCACAACCGCCTCGCCGTCCGCCAGCCGGTCACACAGCGGGATCTCGACCTCCACGTGCTTGCCGGCCTCCATGCACTGGATCGACTGGGAAGCATGCATCTGTGTCGGAGTGGCCAGGATGACGGCGTCGACACCTGGTCGTTCCAATTCCTCGGCAAGGTCGGTGGATGCGTGGTCGATGCCGTAGTCGGCTGCGACCTGCTGGGTGGGCTCGAGTACCCGACCCACCAGCGACACGACCTCGACGCCGTCGATATTGGCTATGCCATCGAGATGCTTACGCCCGAAAGCACCAGCACCGGCGACAACTACGCCAATGCTCACTCCGCTTCCTCGAGGATGAGATGTCCGACGGCAGTATTGCTGGCGGGCACGTGGTAGAAGCGGTGGCGGGTTGTCGGCGCAGGGCCGCCGGCGAGATCCGCCATCGCACCACGAGCAATGAGCCACATGACGAGCTCCACTCCCTCCGAACCTGCTTCTCGGATGTACTCCACATGGGGAGTCGTCGAGAGGGACTCGGGGTCGGCGATCAACCTGTCGAGAAAAGCGTTGTCGAATTCCTGATTGATGAGCCCGGCACGCCGACCTTGAAGCTGGTGGCTCATGCCGCCGGTGCCCCAAACCTGCACGCGCAGCGGCTCGTCGAACAGCTCGACGGCCTTGCGGATCGCCTTGCCCAGCGCCAGACAGCGCTCGCCGGATGGCAGCGGATACTGCACGACGTTCACAGGGATCGGAACGACGGGACAAGGCCATGCGTCGGGCTGGCCGAACATGAGCGAAAGCGGCACGGTGAGTCCGTGATCGACCGCCAGCTTGTTGACGATTGTCATGTCGAAGTCCTGTTGGATGAGCGACTGTGCGATGTGCGAGGCGAACTCGCCATGGCCGCCGACCGGCGGTATGGGGCGAGGACCCCACCCCTCATCGGCCACCGGAAAAAGGGCAGCGGTCCCGATTGCAAACGTGGGAATGAAGTCGAGACTGAAGCTGGTGGCGTGGTCGTTGTAAACCAGCACGATGGCGTCCGGTACGTTGTCCGCCATCCACCGGCGCGAAGGCTCGTATCCCTCGAAGAGCGGCCGCCAGTACGGCTCGGCGGTCTTGTTCTGGTCGATGGCCACGCCGATGGCGGGAACGTGTGACGAATAGATGCTCGCCGTGATTCGTGCCCCCATCACTCCCCCCACTCATGTAGGTAGCGATTGCCGTCGGGAGACCGGCCACCGCTGATCATCATTTCGCGGTATTCGTCCTCGCTCATCCCGGTCATCGATCCCGCCATCTGCTGGAAGCTCGATCCATCGGTGGCGCCGATCTTGGCCAAGAAGTAGATGTTGCCCCCGAGCGAGATCATTCGATTCAGGTCCCGGTCGAGAACGCCTTGTTTCTGGTCCTCGGTCATGTCCCATTCGTCGAGGTACGCCCGCTCGTCGGACCGGAACCGGTCGCGATTCTCGGCCGACATCAACGACATGCAGAACTGGTTTAGCCAGTACCCCTTGCGAGACTGCTCGGCGTCGAAAATGGTGGTTCCGGGTACATCGAGATACGGTTTGTCGAGGGCCATGGTGTCTACTCCGATCGTGCGTTCATAGGGGAAGTCCGACGTACTGCTCGGCGAGCGACGTCTGCGCCGCCG
>CAXMOL010000168.1:0-2677 GCA_964194935.1 uncultured Kiloniellaceae bacterium | reverse complement strand
AATGAACTTTCGGACTTTTATACAGCAGAACAGGGAAAGATTTGCGCCGATGTTTAACCCCGCTTTAACCCGGGATAACACCATTGACATGGATTTCTCATCGTCCAGCGATGTATACGAAGGTCTGGGAGAATTTGAAATTGACGCCGCCATCCTGCGCAAACTGAGAGACGCGGGGGCCCTGGCAGGGGTCGGAGGATATCTCGAAAATCGTTCGGTGTACGAGGAAACCGAACTATTCGATGGTGATGTGGAGCGTTGTATCCATATCGGCGTGGATGTATTCATGCCTGACGGTGTTTCGGTTTATGCCCCCCTGGACGGTGAAGTGCACAGTTTCGCCAATCGCAAGATGATAGGCGATTATGGCCCGGTCATCATTCTGCGGCATCGCCTCAACGATTACGTGTTTCATCCTCTCTACGGACATTTGAGCGAGGCTTCGCTCGATGGCCTGGCGATCGGCAAGGTCATTGCCCGCGGTGACAAGATCGCCGAAATTGGTCCCAGGCAGTTCAACGGTAACTGGCCGCCACACCTGCACTTTCAATTAATCGAGGATATGCAGGAATACCAGGGTGACTACCCAGGGGTGGTGCGGGAAGCAGAACTGGATTATTTCAAAGAAAACTGCCCGGACCCATTTCCTTTACTGGTTGGATAAAATCCTCGCGCCATTTTGCAGCCAACCGTTCCCAGGTACCTTGGCCTGTCGGGGCTAGCTCTTTAGCTGGACCGCGATCCGATTCAAGGCGCTACCCGCCTTGAACCACTCGATCTGCTCGGCGGTCAGGCTGTGTTTTACCTCGAAGCTGTGGGAGCTGCCGTCGGCGTGGCTCAGCTCGAGCTTGACCGTCTTTCCAGGGGCCAGCCCATCGAGCCCCTTGACCGCAACCCTGTCGTCTTCCTGGACTCGATCGAAATCGGTCGAGTTGACGAATGTTAGTGCCAGGACGCCCTGCTTCTTGAGATTGGTCTCGGCGATACGCGCGAAGCTGCGTGCGATGATCGCCTTGCCCCCCATGTGGCGCGGCTCCATAGCCGCGTGTTCACGACTCGAGCCCTCTCCGTAGTTTTCGTCGCCAAAAACGACCCACCCCACGCCTTCGTTCTTGTAGTGGCGCGCGATGGCCGGGAACGATTGGCCCGACTCGCCCGAGAGTTGATCCTTGCCGGTACCGGGCTCGTCCGTGAAGGCGTTGACCGCGCCGAGGAACATGTTGTCTGAAATATTGTCCAGGTGACCGCGAAAACGCAGCCACGGTCCGGCGGCCGAGATGTGGTCAGTGGTGCATTTGCCCTTGGCTTTGACCAGTATCAGCAGGCCCTCGTAGTCGTTCCCGTCCCACGGATCGAATCGCTCGAGGAATTGCAGCCGTTTGCTATCCGCGGCGATCTCGACCTGGGTGTCGGCCCCGTCGTCGGGGGGTTTGACGAATCCTTCGATCGAGCTGGAGAAACCACCCGGGGGGAGCTGTTCGCCCTCCGGCGGCTTGAATTCGAAGTCGCCGACGCGGTCGGTAAGCGGATTGAAACCGAGCTCGCCGGAGAAGGTCATCGCGGTTACTACCTCGGGACTCATCAAGAAACTCAGTGTTTCGCGGTTCTGATCGTTGCGACCACGAAAATTGCGGTTGTAGGACGAGATGATCGTATTGGTGTCGCCCATTTCGATGTCATCGCGTTTCCACTGACCGATGCATGGCCCGCAGGCGTTGGAGAGGACAGTCGCACCGATGCCTTCAAACACCTCGAGCAAACCGTCACGCTTGATCGTGTCGAGGACGCGATTCGAGCCCGGCGTGACCATCAGCGGGATCCTGGTCTCGAGCCCCGCCTCGATCGCCTGTTTGGCCAGATGCGCAGCGCGTGTGATGTCCTCGTAGCTCGAGTTGGTGCAACTGCCGATGAGGCCGTACCGGACCCTGGTGTCGTATCCGTTCTCTTCGGCGTCTGCGCCAAGCTGGGAGAGAGGGCGAGCGAGATCGGGGGAATGGGGACCGACGACCCAGGGCTCGAGAGTCGACAGATCGATCTCGACCACGCGGTCATAGAACTTCTCAGGGTCGGCCTCGACTTCTGGGTCCGGGCGCAGTAGCTCCGCTATTTCGTCGGCGAGCTTCGCCCATTCGGCCCGCTCGGTCGCTTCGAGATAAGCCTTCATCTTGTCGTCGTAAGGGAAGATCGAGGTGGTCGCTCCATGCTCGGCACCCATATTGCAGATTGTGCCTTTGCCGGTAGCACTGATCGTGCGCGCACCCGGGCCGATGAACTCGACGATGTGGCCGGTTCCACCCTTGACGGTGAGCACCGACATGAGTTTGAGGATCACATCCTTGGCACTGGTCCAGCCGCTGAGCTCGCCGGTGAGCCTGACGCCAATGGCGCCGGGCCAGCGCAGACCAAAGTCTTGATCGGCCATGACGTCGACCGCGTCCGCACCGCCGATGCCTATGGCGATCATCCCGAGGCCGCCAGCATTGGGGGAGTGGGAGTCGGTGCCAATCATCATGCCGCCCGGGAACGCGTAGTTCTCGAGCACTACCTGGTGAATGATGCCGCTGCCGGGATCCCAGAAGCCGATACCGTAACGGGAGGATACCGACTTGAGGAAATGATAGACCTCAGCGTTCTCGTCGTAGGCGGTGAGCAGGTCGTTGCGGGCGCCGGTGTGGGC
>CAXMOL010000167.1:0-4338 GCA_964194935.1 uncultured Kiloniellaceae bacterium | reverse complement strand
AATCCGCTCCGGCCGACGAGGCGAACATTGAAATCTCTGTGCGGGTCAGGCCTGATGCTGTGTCCGTGGCAACCGATGTCGTCGGGCCTCAGATCGCTCGGGCGTTTGCGGCCGTCGAACACGACGTCCATGAAAGCGCTAGCGCCGAGGCGTACACGCTGCCGGACCAGACCGATGACGATGTCGCCGATATTGCGGTTTTCCAGTACTTCGAGGGCGTCGAGGATCACGCTTCGCTCATCTCCGGTGCTTGGCCAAAGCGATCAGGTGGTCCGCACGAGGCAGTGATTTCTGATCTCGTGGCCTCCAATCTGCAACTCACAGTCGGTGACGTTGTGCCGGTGACCAACCGTCGGGATCAGAGCGTGCGAGCCGTTCTGATCGTCGGGATCTACGGGTCCCCGGACCCAGCCGACCCCTTCTGGTACAACGATCCACTCGCGCTCGAGGCGGTCACTCACTCACCGTCTTTCAACACGCATGGGCCGTTCATCGTCGACCGCCAGACACTGCTGCAAGACCTGACTGCAATCAACAATCAAGTTCGATGGCGTGTCATCACGAACATCGACTCGATCACGATCGAAGACCTTCCGAGCCTGATCGGGAACCTCGGTCTACTGAAGGACCGGCTCAATGATGCCGGTGGGCCTCAGCTCGCTCCGACCAGCACCAATTACGACGACTTTGCGGTCGACGGCTCCTTGCGCAGCATCCTGCTCGAAGCCGATCGATCCCTGACCGTCACCCGGTCCGGCGTCCTCATGCTGTCGGTCCAGCTCTCGATACTGGCCGGCTTGGCGCTCGTTCTCACGGCGGGACTCTTGGTGGAGAGTCGGCGAATCGAGACCGACCTGTTGCGTTCGCGAGGCGCCACCAGTGACCAGATCCTTCGGATGTCTCTTGCAGAGGGGGCGATGCTGACTCTCCCGGCTGCGGCGGTCGCTCCCTGGTTGGCGGTTGGAGTACTTGCACTCCTCGATCGATTCGGGCCACTCGCCTCAATAGGACTGGAACTCGATCCCAGCACGACGGTGAGCGCTTTCATTCTTTCATTCCTTGCTGCCTTGGGCTGCATGGCCGCTCTGGCTGCTCCGGCCTACCGCTCCTCCCGATCATTCAGCGAGTCCTACGTAAAGCGCGGCCGACAGGAGTCACGCAGCGAGTTGCAGCGGGCGGGAGTCGATCTGGCGCTGCTCGCTGCCGCCGCCATTGGCTTCTGGCAGCTGAGTGTTCACAGTGAGACGATCACCACGTCTGTTCGTGGACGGCTGGGCATCGATCCGCTCCTCGTGGCCGGACCGGCAGTCGGACTTGTCGCCGGTGCCGTGCTGGCGTTGCGCCTGATCCCGCTCCTGGCGCGTCTCTCGGATCGAATGGCCGGAGCCACTAGATCGACGGTGCCTGCGTTGTCGGCGTGGCAGATCTCACGCCGTCCGGCGCGATATGCGCGCTCGGCCCTGCTGCTGATCATGGCCGTCGCCATTGGTGTCTTTGCTGCGACCTACTCGGTGACCTGGATCCAGTCGCAGGAGGATCAAGCGGCATTCGACGTGGGAGCCGACGTGCGAGTGCTGCCCAATCGTCGCCTCCACCAATCGATCGAAGACATCCATCTGCGGTCGGCTCTTCGCGGAATCGAAACCGTTGCCGTCGCGATGCCGCTCGTTCGCGTCTCTGGAGCCGGGTCCGACTCCGAAGCAACAAGGCGCTTCGTGATGCTCGATGCGGCGCAGGCTGTAGATGTGGTCCGTATTCGTGAAGACCTTGGCCCCGACTTCGTTGAAGCGATGGAATCCCTCGTGGCGAGGCGCCCCATCCTGGCCAGCGTTTCGATGCCTGGGGAGCCGATGAGGGTCTCGGCTCTGTTCGATGTCGAGGTCGACCCAATCCCCGAAAACGTTGTGTTGCACGAGGATCCCGTCGTGTGCTTCTGCCCGTCGGTACGAGTGATCGTGCAAGACGGCGATGGTCTATTGCACCGGATAGACCTCGGAAATCTGGCTGTGGACTCAGGTCCGCAACGACTCGAGGCCGACCTGGTGCACAGATTGGATGACGGCCAAGAATTCGAGCCGACTTACCCCCTGGCACTGATCGATGTCGAGGTCCGTTCTCCGACTCCGCTGGACGTGAGCCGCAACGCGGTGCTCACCTTCGGCGGAGTCTTTACAAGCCCGCAACCGGACGGCGAGGCGTGGGCATTGGTGACAAACCTCGACGAGTCCTCTTGGGAATCCGCGGCAACATCTTTGGCTGATGCGTTCGTGCAGCCAGCAATCACGCACGGCAGGGCGGCGGTCGACGGGCTGGTCTTCGAAATCGTCACCGGTCGCGTTTTCTCACGTTTTCCTCTGCCGGGATATTTCAGCATTCGCCCAAGCGGGACCACGATCACAGAACCGTTCCCTGTAGTGACCACGACGCGGCTTATGGAAGCGGCGGAGCTGGAAATAGGGACCGAGCTCCGATTGAGAGAGCTTCGAATTCGCCACGACGCTGCTGTGATCGTGTCGACCGTTGAGGACTTTCCAACAGTCGATCCGACGGGCGGCGAAGCCGTCATTATTGATCTACCCACCTTCCAGATGGCCGGCTACGAGTCTGGTAAGCCGATTCCGGTGGCAGACGAGTACTGGATCTCGGCGGGCGGCGGTGAAACAGGTGACCTCTCGACGTTGCTGCGCGGATCTCCGTACGACTCCTTGAGGGTGATCGATGAGAACGAAGCCGCTGAGCTGAGAAAGACTGATCCGATCGCGCTGGGCGCCATGGGGTCGCTCTCGATGGGATTCGTGGCCGCGGCGGTGTTTGCCTCCGTGGGGTTCGCCGTGAGTGCAACCGTCTCAGCTCGAGAACGCCTAACCGAGTTTGCCCTTCTCCGAGCTCTTGGTCTGTCGAATCCACAGCTGGGTGCGTGGTTGGCGATCGAACAGGCCGCACTGGTGGCGTTGAGCCTTGGTCTGGGCACCGCCATCGGATTGCTGCTGTCGTGGCTAGCGCTCCCGCTGATCTCCGTGACCCAAGCGGGGGCGGTCCCGATCCCGTCACTGACCGTCCAATACCCGTGGTCGACCATTCTGCTTCTCGAACTCGCCGTCGTCGGCTCGCTCGCCGTGATAGTCACTGTCCTCATCACCCTGTTGCGACGCCTTGGTCTGGGTTCGTTGTTAAGGCTGGGTGTCGATTGAGAAGCGAAAGACGCACCCGCCGGCCCACCACAGGCACCCGTCTGACCACCAAGCAAGTTCTGGCCGATCCGTTGGTGATGGGCACGATCGCCGCTGCGGTATTTCTGTGTGGCCTGTTCCTGACGGCCACCCCGCTGCTGTTTTCCAGTCTGGCTGATGAGGCGTTGCTTGAAGCTGTCACGTCGCCCGAACCGCAGCTGAGAAACATCACTGCCTCGCTGAACTCGTATATGGGCGCTTTTTCGCCGGAGGAACCGTTTGGTCGCGTAGAGCAGCGAGGCCACTCGTTCCAGGACGTCCAGATGCCGGAATCGATTCGACCGATCATCGACGACGTTGCATGGGTTGTGGACAGCCCGCAGTACGTCGTCGAGGCTATGCCGGGGAGTGATGCCCGCCCCGAATTCACCGGCAGCCGCTTCGCCGGGACGCTTCTTCGGTTCCGGTATCAGCAAGACATCGATAACCGGGTGACCTTCGTTGAAGGGTCGGCCCCCCAGTCCCATGACTCGGTCACCGTCGAACTCGGAGCAGATTGCCCTCTGACCGGGCTGGAGAACGACGACGAGGAAGTCGATTGTCGAGAGGAGGAGCTTTCCGTCTTCGAGATCGCGGTGACCCGAGAGACGCTCGGCTACTTTGGAGTCGAGCTCGGCGGAATGATCCTTTTGAGTCCCGACGTCGATGACGGTGCCTACTTCGGGGTACCGCTGGAGGACCTCCGCTACAACCTCGTAGCCCGAATCTCGGGGATCATTGAAATCCAAGATCCCGAAGCCGACTTCTGGTTCAGCGATCCGAGGCTGCAGCTGCCCAGGGTCCGGTCTAACGCTGACTTCACATTCGTGTTCGCGACAGGTCTTATGTCGCCTTCGGATTACGGCCGGGCCCTCAGGGAAACCGGGACCGCCCACTGGGATTACCAATGGCGGTATTTCGTCGACCCCGAACTGATTCGCGATGGCGACATAGTCGCGTTGCGAGCCGAATTGGTGAGATTCCAAGATGAGTATCCGGCGTCGTTCTTCCTGGGAGCCGACGAGATCGGCGTCAACACCAAGTTGCCATCGATCATCACTACGTATCTCGAAAGGCGCGAAGCCACTCTCGCGATGATGTCGATCTCGATAGCGGGCCTCTTCGTGCT
>CAXMOL010000166.1:0-36678 GCA_964194935.1 uncultured Kiloniellaceae bacterium | reverse complement strand
CGGTTCAACTTGCCCAGGCCATTGATGTGGGCCATGACCTCCATCTCGGCCAATGGAGCAGGCAGATCCAGCGGCGCCGTGGGTCTGACTGCGTCGGGAAGGTGAGCAAAGAGATCGGAGATATCCGATAGACCAAGAGTGCCGAGAAGACGGGTGATGTCCTGCGGAGTGTGCGGGGTCCAGTCCATGCTCAGCGCTCCAAGAACGGGGGGTCGATGATTGCGGCAGGGTGCCAGGTTCCACGTATCTCAACGTCCACCTGGGTGGCGGTGGGTGGCGGTGGTGGGCTGAGATAACCCATGCCGATGCCTGCCTCCAACCCTGGGCTGAAGTTGCCGCTGGCGACGCTGCCCACCGAATCACCGCAACGCATCGGATGTCCATGACGCGGGATGGTCCGGCCTTCGAAGCGAAACCCGACCAACCGTTTGGCGATGTTGCCGTCGCGCTGGTTCAGCAGGGAGTCCTTGCCCACGAAGTCGTGATCCCATCCGACGACCCAATCGAGCCCGGCTTCCAATGGAGTGGTGCCTGTGTCCAGATCCTGGCCCCACAGCGGATAGCCCATCTCGAGGCGCAGCGTGTCGCGGGCACCCAGGCCGCAAGGAACCGACCCGGCCTCGAGAAACTGGTCGAACACCTTCTCCCCAGAGTCGGCGGTGACCATGATCTCGGCACCCGCCTCTCCCGTGTATCCGGTTCCTGCAGCGATCACCGACCCGGCAGGTCCCAGGTTGTCGAGGAGACGGAATCTCCCTGGCTTGTGACCGAGGACCTGTTCGATGATCGAGGGGGCGTCGGGACCCTGTATCGCGAGTAGGGCCGACTCGCCGCGCAGGTCGGTCACGGACACATCAGTGTCGGCTTCTTCAGCAAAGACCGCCATCACGGCATCGTGATTGGCCCCATTGGGCAAGACGATGAACCGTTCGTCGCTCAACCACCAAATGATGATGTCATCCACAACACCGCCGTCGGGGGTCAGCATCATCGTGTACTGAGCTCGTCCTGGCTCGATCCTGGCGGGGTCGTTGCACAGGAGGCGAGAGATGAGCTCCTCGGCGCCGGGTCCGGCCAGTTCGAACCTGCCTAGGTGGGATACGTCGAAGATTCCACAACCGGTCCGCACCGCTCGGTGTTCTGCCAGCGTGCCCTCGTATTGGAGTGGCATTTCCCAACCACCAAAGTCGGTAAAGCGGGCTCCGAGCCGTTCGTGGGCGTCGTGCAGTGGCGATCGGGAGTCGGTCACCGGCGGAATGCTAGACGGACAGCAGCGGTGTACCGACAGTGTCAGGAGGCCTCGGACGCTCCAAGGTTTGTGACCTGCACCGGTCCCGGGATTCGGGTAGGGGCCGGCTGATCGTCGAGGTGGTCCGGGGCATTCAATCCGTATTTGATGAGCAGGTGCAGGTAATCACGCTGATAGAAAATCTTGCAATTGACTGCCGGATGATGCTCGCTGAGGAGCCGGATCTTGCGGTTCTTCTTGGTGACCAGCTTTTGGTTCATCGTTGTGATCTCGATGAACAGATCCTCCGCTGCCAAGTAGAAGTCCGGCGTAAAGAATGCGACGGGCTCTCCGGCGTCATCGAACTCGATCGGGAATGCCGTGGGCTCGTATTCCCACTCGAGGCCGTAGAAATCGAGAAGGCGCGCGAACTGTTGCTCACTGTCGTGGGCGAAGGCGACCTCGTCGGCCTGCGTTCGAAAGTCGACGGTCAGTTCATGCCTCCATACGAGCGGGTGATAGCTGGATAACTCCAGCATTCTCCCCCTCGTCGGGGAAAAGTCGGTGGATTTCGCCCTCGAGCTCGGCCTGGACCGGGCCCACGGCGATCCCGAAGACACCTTGGCCGCGACGGAATACGTCGACGAGCTCATCGGCGCTGTGGGCTGCGTAGATGGTGATGCCATCGCTCAACAGGGTCACGTCGGTGAGCGGGCTTTCGCTATTGAGCTGCTCGCGGAGCAGGTCCATAGCGGTGCGAATCTTCTTGAGGCTCATCCCGGCGTCGAGTAGTCGCTTTACGACGCGCAGCTGGACGATGTCCTGGAACGAATAGCGCCGTTGTGAACCGGAGCCCTGCGCTGTCTGCAGGGATGGAACTATGAGGTCGGTACGCGCCCAATAGTCCAATTGCCGATATGTGATCCCGACGATCTTGCACACTTGTGGTGCGCGGAACCCATTGCCATCGAGCGTGCCGATGGCCGAAATGTCTTGCGACACGTGTCTCACCTCTCCCCAGAGCTTACACCGCCGTAATTCCCGCTTGGGAACTACGGGTATGAAGTTAGGAAGACTGAGGTGGACTTGTCAACAACCCCTGTGGAAAACTTTTGTGGATAAGTCGGGGGCCACCGCCAACTCGACCTCAAAATTGCGGTTTGGGAGCGCTATCACCCGTGGGCGATGCTGCGGAGACGCTCCACCTGATCGCTGGAACCGATGGCAATGAGGGTATGTCCGGGTCGAATCATGGCCTGGGGTTCTGGATTGACCACAATGTCTCCGCCGGGGGTCTCCAATGCCAGGACCTGGGCTCCACTGAGGCTACGGATCTCGGCATCACGCAGCATCTTGCCCGCCAGCACCGACCGCTCCCCCACTTCGAAGCCCTCGATCCTCAGCTCCGTCAGCTTGCCGTGCAGGATCACGTCGACGAATTCGTCGAGCCGTGGTTCTGCTGCCAGTGCAGCCAGGCGGTGGGCACCAACCAGCTGCGGTGAAACGATCCGGTCGGCTCCGGCGAGGCGAAGCTTGTCGCGGGATTCGACCTCACTTGCCCGAGAGATGACCAGAAGCTCGTTGCGCATGCTCTTGGCGGAGAGCACGATTACTAGATTGTCGCTGTCCTGGCGCACACATGCGATAAGGGCTCGGGCTCTAGCGATCCCGGCGGCTTCGAGCGCCTCATTGCGGGTTGCATCGCCCTCCACCACCAACGCCCCCGCATCGTGAGCCGCTTGGACGGCAGCCGTCTCGGATTCCACAACGACGACCGGCACATCTTCTGCGCGCAAAGCCTCCCAAGTGTGGGAGCCGACGCGACCAAAGCCGGCCACGATTACGTGTTGGTCCAACAGATCTATCTCGCGTTGCATTCGTCTCCGACGCAGGTCGCCACCCAAAAACCGTTCGAGCGCGATCTCCAGCGCTGTACCGGCAGTGTAGAGAGCGGTTCCCACGCCGACCACGATGAGCGCGGTGGTCAGGATGCGACCAGCACTACTCAACGGGAAGACCTCGCCAAAACCGACAGTCGAGATCGTGAGCACCGTCATGTAGAGGGCATCGCCAAAAGCGGCACCCTCAATGATCGTATAGCCGATGGCTCCGCCGATCGTGATCAGAATGAGGATCGTGAGCGAGGCCGCCAGGCGGCGCTCTCTGGTCATCAGCTGCTACCGGTGTCGCCAAAGTCCTCTGGGCTTACCGAGTCGATGAAGGAGCGGAATCGCTCCACAGCGTCTTCCTCTTCCTCGTCGCGGATCTCGACTCCAGCCTCTTCGAGCACGCTGGGAAATACGAAAATCGGAGCTTCGGTCCTTGCGGCCAGCGCTATTGCATCTGATGGACGCGCTGACACGGTGATCTCGGAACCGTCGCGACTGAGAACGAGGTCGGCGAAATAGATTCCGTCGCGCAATTCAGTGACGACCACTCGATCGACTGTTGCCTTCAGTTCCTCAACGATGGTTGACAGCAGGTCATGAGTCAGCGGACGCTGCGGTTCTACGCCTTCCAGAGCTAAGGCAATTGCAGTGGCTTCGCCTGCACCGATCCAGATGGGGAGATAGCGATCGCCATCTTGTTCGCGGAGAAGCACGATGGGCGTGTTGCTCGGAAGTTCGATTCGAACCCCGACCAGTTCGACCGGAACGCTCTCGTTGGTCATGAATCCAGCCTATCAGCGCCCCTCGCAAACACCTCGCGGCCCAGAGAACCTGGATCGTCCTGGAAACTGGTCAGGTCGAGCACGGCCCACAGGCTGGTGAGGTTGCGATATTTGCCTTCCCAGTCGAGACCATATCCGAGCAGGAATTCATCACCGACTTCGAACCCGCGGTAGTCGAGATCGACGTCGACGATGCGTCTGGTTGTCTTGTCGATGAGCGTCGCGGTCGCCAGAGACGCAGGACCTCGTGTTTCCAGCAGCCCGAGCAAATAGGAGAGCGTCAGCCCGGTATCGACGATGTCCTCGATGACGATCACATGGCGCCCAGAAATCGATGTAGCCGAATCGACCTTTATGCCTACTCGCCCCTCCGCACCGAAGCGAGTCAGGCTAAGAAAGTCGATCTCGATCTCCGGTGCAAGATGGCGCGAGATGTCGGCCAGGAAAGGTACGGCGCCGTTGAGTACGCCGAGCAGCACCGGGTCCTTTTCGGCGTAGTCGGCTGCGATGCTTGCACCGAGTTCGGCGACTCGGGCGGCGATCGCCTCAGCGGTAACGACTTCGGTAAAGATGCTCATTCGTTGCCCCCAAGGATGGCAGGAAGGAGATCGAGATATCCATCGGCAAGCGCCTTGGTCAGGGGTGTGGGCTCATCGGGATCTCTCGGACCAGGATCGAGCGGCTGTGGTGCGTCTATCCGGGTTTGGTACCAGCCGGGGAACGCGCCGGCGAGTTCGGTTCCAGTCGCGGCTGCGTAGAAGTGGTCGCGCGGCCCGAGTGCGGTCATTCCCCACGCCAGTAGTTCCCGGGTAGCGAGGCGACGCCCTGCGGAACCGAGAACTACCGCAACGAGACCGCTCGGCCCGGTGTCGACGTACGCCAGCAGCGTCTGACCTGCAGCTGCCGTGTCTCCCGTCTTAATTCCGGCGTACCCAGGGAATAGCCCGAGCAATCGGTTGGTCGACGTGATTCCGACTGTCCGGTTGTCCCGATTCCAGGTGATTGCTTTGATCCGGACGATGTGTTTGAGATCCTCTGATCCCAATGCATACATGCCCATCGTGATGAGGTCTCGCGCGGTGCTGATGTGACCCGTCGCGTCCAGACCGTGGGGGTTGGTGAAGCTGGTGTTCGTCATTTCGAGTTCGAGCGCTTTGGCATTCATCTCCTGAACGAATGTCTCGGGCGTTTCGGCTACGCCTTCGGCGAGAGCGGCAGAGGCGCGGTTGCCGGAGCCGACGAGCGTAAAGGTGAGCAGATCGCGCAGGATCCACACCTCGCCTCGTTGTACGTCCGGCTGCCCGTCGTAACCGATGGGAGTCGAAGCAGCGACTGAACTGATCGTGACTGGTTCTTCGAGGTTCGAGTTCTCGACTGCGACGATCCCGGTCATCAGTTTCGTGATCGATGCGAACGCCCTCGGCTCATCCGGGGCGAGTGATCCGATCTCGGCGTCCTCGCGTTCAGCCCAAATCATCCACGCAGTGGCGTCCAACAGCGGAGGAGGAGGCGCCGGGAAGCTCTTGATCGGGGGCATAGGCAATCGCAGTGGCTTGATGGAGGCGGCGTCGGACAACCCGGGCACGGCGAGCGCAAGCGAGATGGCGATGGCAGCGATCACGACATATTCCCGTTCAGCGTCCGAGGAGTTTGCGGAGCTGCATCTTCACCATGGTTTCTTGAAGTTCGCGCGCAGCTTGGGCCACGTCGGAAAGAACCTCTGCAGCCTGTTTCTCGCTGGCGGGGCTGGCGTGACGCAGGAGCGGCCCGGTGAGTTGGGTGAACAAATCAACCTCGCGGTTGGCGGCGATGCGGATCGACCGCAGGTGGCGAGCCTCGAGTCCATGGCTGGTGAGGCGGTGCGCTGCCTGCGCGATACCCACAGATTCCTCCCCGAAGGTCTCGGCCCCAGAGGCGTCGATGTCGGGTTCCAGAACTCCATGTCCCAGTAGATCCTGCACCAAGCGCGCCGGTATGCCGGCAGTTTGGGCGAGCTCATCGGCGTCGAGGCGAACGGTTGACGTTGCGAAATATGTTTCCGGTGGCGGCCCCCCGCCTGGGGTAGTTGTGAGCTCGGCCCCGCGCTCCCACGCGCTGAGCTTTTCCTTGATGACCTTCAGCGGCAAGAAGTGGTCGCGTTGCTGGCGAAGGATGTAGCGGACCCGGTCCACATCGACCGAGCTGAATTGGCGGTAACCAGATTCGGTGCGATGTGGGGAGATGAGGCCCTCCCCCTCGAGGAAGCGGACCTTGGAGACCGAGACGTCGGGGAATTCCTCGATGAGCGCGTCTACCACTCCCCCGATCTTCATCGTTTCTGTGGTCATGCGCCCCGCGCTACGACCAAATGGAACCGTCCGATGATGACTTCGTCACCGGAGTGAAGTTCGAAGGTCTCGGTGCGGGTTCCGTTCACGTAGGTCCCGTTGGTGGATCCGAGGTCGCGCACCACCAAGCCCTCGCCCGCGACCTCGAATTCGGCATGGTGCCTGGACACGGTCACGTCATCCAAGAAGATTCCGTCGTCTGGGTCGCGCCCCACCTTGGTGGTCCCATCGGCCAGTGACCAGTGCATACCGCGCCGAGGCCCGGAGGCGACGATCAGGGCGAAACCAGAGAATCCAGGGATTCCGGCTGCGGCCTCTTGCTGGCGCATTGAACGCGCTTCGGCAACCGGATCAATCGTCTCGGTGGGATCATCGTCATGTCGCCCGTCGGCGAAATCGTCGCTCACACCCCCAATCGTACCCACTCAGGGTGCGCAGGTTCGACCTCAGGTAGAGGGTGTCACTCTGTGAGGGCGCGGTACCCGGCTGCGTCGAGCATCTGGTCGACCTCCGTAGCGTCGGTCGGAGTGATGCGGAAGAACCAACCGGCCTCGTACGGGTCTGAATTGATGAGTTCCGGAGTGTCGGCCAGCGCGGCGTTTACCTCGCCGATCGTTCCGGCGAGAGGTGCGTATACCTCGGCTACCGACTTGGTCGACTCCACTTCGGCGATGGCATCGCCGGTTGCAACCTCGCGTCCGACATCGGGTAGATCGACGAACACAACATCACCCAGTGCGTCCTGTGCGTAATCGGTGATTCCGACCAGCACTCCGCCGTCTGTGGTCTTGATCCATTCGTGCTGGTCGGTATAGCGACGGTCTTCGGGAACGTTCACCGGTGTCTCCTGGTCGATTACGCGCCGGAGGATACCGCGCCGTCTCGGCGCAGCACCGCACGCATGTCTCCGATGTATTGAATCGCAACGAAGTAGTAGAGGATGAGACTGGGAATGACCGTGATCCATCCGGACCACTCCAACCATGCCGTGTCCGTTCCCCGGCCGACCAGGAAGAACGAGATCGCAAAATACAAGCCAAGCGTTGCCAGCTTGCCGATGTAGCGAACCTCGATCTTGGATCGGGCGGCGAGTCCCACCACAAGCGCTCCGATGACGATGACCGTTTCACGGGCGATGATGGCAAGGCATATCGGCCACGGCAGCGCACCCGAAATCCACCCCCCTATCACCGCAGCGGCCACGGCGAGTCGGTCTGCGGCCGGGTCCAGGAACTTCCCGAGCTCCGATACCTGACCGAGCTTGCGGGCCAAGAACCCATCGATCCAATCTGTCCCGCCGATGATTGCTAACAGCCAGCCGGCGTTGGCGGCATCATCGCGTCCGACCAGAAGCCAGACGAACACCGGGACCAGCGCGATGCGGATGGTCGAGATGATGTTCGGAATCGTAAAGATCACTGCGGTAGTCGCATGCGGAATGGGATCTGCCCGAGTTCCTCGTCCTCATGCGAGATCCTGAATACATAGCCACCGGGGGTCGGGAATCGGATGTTGCCAAACGCACTGACCAGGGGAACGATGCTGGACGCACCGGCAGGAAGGGCAGAGGGTGCACCGACGCGTAGATTTCCCTGCGACTCGATTCCGAGCTCTCCTCCATCCTCGTCGAGCAATTGGATCCGGATCGGCAGATCGCGATTACGATCGCCCGGTCCCACCTCAGCTATGAGTACCACGGCGAGGCTTCGGTGGACGGCTGGGAACGTTCGTGCTGTCACGGTGTCGAACGCGCCGCCGAGCACGTACAGCTTGCCTGCGGTCACCTGTGCAGCATCGGCTAGGAAGGCTGCTGTGAGCTTCATGAGTGCTCCTCGAGTGTATGGAGTCGACTGTAGTGATCAGCCCTCGGTCGCTTGACGCCAGGTCGCTGAGTCGCGAACCGCGCTTCGGGCAAAGACCGAGATCCCGGGTCGCTTGTTCAGAGCGATGATTCCGGCGAGACCCAATTCCGCCCAAGCGACTTCGGCCGCTGTATCGCGGGTGAGGTCAATGACCGTCAGCGATGGGGGCGTTTCGTCCGTGGACTCGAATGGCTCCTGGCAAACATCGAATGAGTTGAGATTCGGCCATTGCTCGAACACGAAGGGGAGGAAGGTTCCGACTATGGCTACGAAGTCGTCGGCAAACTGGTCTGTCGAAATGTCCGCGGTCGGCGCCAGGTAGATGGCGAGGTGGCCACCATCGGCGTCCACTTCGTATGTCGATCGCTCAATCAGCGAGGCTCGTGTCACCTTGTATCCGAGCGGCGAAACCATCGGGTCGAAGAGGGCGGCGAGATCATCTCGTTCGTGCGGAGGGAGCAGGGATGGTTCGGTTGTTTCAGTAGCTGCTGCTCCGCAGGAGCTTGCCACCAATACGACAAGTGCCAATGCGGCATGCAATAGATGCTTCATCAGGGCTGTTCGGTGGGGTTAGCGGCTGCTTCCGCGCACCGTGCCCTCGAGCTTGGAGAGATCGAACGCGTAGACGGCGCAGTAGACCACCCGGTCGCCCTCGGCCCATGAGATGGAAGTTGGGGTGATCGGGAACAGATCGAGGTCGCTATCCGCGAAGTCGATGCCGACGAATGCATCGAACTCGTCAAGGCAGCGGGTGAGTGCCGAATCCGTGGCGGCGTCATTGCCGGGGAATATCGCGTCGGTCATCGAATACTCGAAGTAGATCTCGTTGTCGTGAGACTCGGCACAGTCGACCGTCGCCACACTGGACACCTCGCTCACGCCGAGGTCCGCCTGGTCGTCAAAACAGTCCCCGACCCCCAGGTCGAAGACCGAGGTGTCACTACTGCTGCAGGCCGCTGCCAGCAGGGCGAAGACGGTGAAGGCGAGAACGAGGCGGTGGCGCATGAAAAGGCTCCCTATGGCGTGGCGCGAAATGGTAGATGTGAGTCCAGCAGAAGCATCGGCATTAAGTGCCCCAAGACTGAAGACGCGCAGGCAGCCCCATCCGACCCATTTGACCTCAATCTCGATTGCGACTCCAACGGACCAGAGCCAAACCAGAACCGACGGCCAGAGCTCCGTAGAGGACCCATGGCACGCGACCGGTCATGAAACTCTTCGGAGCAAACGCCACCCTCAGTCCCTGGAGCATCCAGATTGCACCAGCTAGGGCGAGGAGGATCCCAACGATGATTCCGGTGCGTCGCATGGAACCAGCGTATTCGGCGGAACTGGCTTGGGTTGCGCAGTGACGGGGTGGACTCGAGAGGAGACGAGGCCTTGGTGAGTCTCGTTCGGTTCGGTCGGGCTGGCCGGATTCGAACCGGCGACCTATCAAAGAGCCCGAGCCCAGCGAGGGTCGTTCGAGGGGACGTCGAGCCCGATTAGGGCTCGAGAGGAGACGAGTCCATTGAGTACTGAAGACTGAGTATTCCTTTTGCGTCGGGCTGGCCGGATTCGAACCGGCGACCTCTTGACCCCCAGTCAAGCGCGCTAACCAAGCTGCGCCACAGCCCGCGATGGGGGATGCTACCGGAGCAGGTCGACCAACCAGACCAAGCCCTGCACCAGGCGAAGCAATAGGTATGCGCCTGCCGCTCCCACCAATATCTTGAAGCCGAGAGGTGTTCTCTCTTCGGCCTCCGGCTGGCTCATACCGGAGGGACTCCGTGGCGCCGCTCAGAGAATGTCCGGTCCTTGTTCGATGCGTAGGCGAGTCGCGTGATGAGCTCGTCGCGCAATTCCTCCGGTTGGATGACCGCATCGATCACCAGGTCCGAGGCCAGGCGGAGGAGATCGACGTCCTCTTCGAATTCGGCCCGCCTTGCATCGATGAAGGCCTCTCTCGCTGGGCCCTCGTCGAGTTCCTGAATCGCGTTGTAGAACACCGCGTTTACTGCCGCCTCCGGCCCCATGACCGCGATCTCGGCCGTAGGAAGGGCCAGCGTGGCCTCAGGGTCGAATCCGGGGCCGGAGAAGGCGTAGAGACCGGCTCCGTACGCCTTGCGAACGATGACCGAAATGCGAGGCACGGTCGCCTCTGCGATCGCAGTAAGCATCTTTGCGCCTGCCCGGATGATGCCCTGGCGCTCCACCTCGCTGCCGATCATGAAACCGGGAACGTCGGCGAGAAAGACCAGGGGAAGGTTGAAGGCGTCGCACAACCAGATGAACCGAGCGGCCTTGTCGGCTGAATCGACAAAGAGCACTCCGCCGAGGTGATTGGGCTGTGATGCCACCACGCCAACGGGTCGCCCCCCGAGTCTGGCAAGGCTGACGATCACCTCCGGAGCAAACAACTCCTTTATCTCCAGGAGGCTGTCGGTGTCAAAGATGCCCCGCATGAAGTCATGCATGTCGTATCCGTGATGACTGTCCTCGGGTATCAGTTCGGCAAGGTCGACCTCGTCAGCCTCTTCGAATTCATAGATCGGGGTCTCGGTGGCGTAATCGGCGGGGAAGTAGGAGAAATAGGCGCGCGCCCAGGCGATGGCTTCTTCGTCGCTGCTGACCAGCACGTCACCACATCCTGAGACGGTGCAGTGCATCCGTGCCCCGCCCATCTCTTCGAGCGTGGTTTCTTCACCGATCACCATTTGAGCCATGCGCGGTGATCCGAGGTACATCGAAGCGTTGCCCTCGACCATGATCACAACGTCACAGAACGAAGGTATATAGGCGCCACCGGCGGCGCTCGGGCCGAACAGGCAGCAAACCTGCGGGACCCGGCCCGACAACCGCACCTGGTTCCAGAAGATCTTGCCGGCGCCGCGTCGTCCTGGGAACAACTCGACCTGATCGGTGATTCGGGCGCCGGCCGAGTCGACGAGGTAGAAGACCGGCAGCCGCTCGTCATATGCCGCCTCCAGGGCGCGGATGATCTTCTCTACGGTCCTGGCCCCCCAGGACCCGGCCTTTACGGTTGGATCATTGGCGACTACCACAACCGGACGGCCGTCGACCACTCCCCTGCCGGTCACAACCGCATCGGCACCGAGTTGCTCCTCGGCGAGAGCGTTGGCGAGTAGGCCATCCTCGATAAATGATCCCGGGTCACAGAGCAGCTCGACCCGATCGCGCACAAACATCTTGCGCCGCTCGAGTAGGCGCTCGTGATACTTCTCCGGTCCCCCGGAACGGGCGCGTTCGGATTCGGATCTAAAGCGAGCGTCTTCAGCCACGACGGTCCCCTTTGGGCCGAGTCCTAGGGATCAAGCGTATCGGCGAGCCGAGGAACTCGTATTCCCCTCGCAGCCGACCCTCCAAGAATCGAAGATAGTCGGGCCCGATCGAACCACCCCGGACGAACAGGATGATCGTTGGCGGCTCGGTGCCGGCCTGAACCGAGTAGAGGATTTTGGGTCGGCGGCCCTTGCGCACCGGAGGCGGGTGAGCGTCCTGAAGTGAGCGAATGAGTCGATTCAGCTCCGGTGTCGGAACCCGCAGCCGGCGGGCCTCGAGCACAGCGCTGACGGCCGGGCCGATCCTCTTGATACGGGCACCGGTGAGAGCCGACATTCGCAGCACAGGCGCCCACGATATGAAGGCGAGCCGATCGCCGACACCGTCTTCTACCCACAACTTGGCCTCTTCGTCGGCAACATCCCACTTGTTGAGCACGACGACGACCCCGGCACCGGCCTTGGAGATCTCCTCGGCCAGCCGCTGTTCCTGGTGGGTTACCCCCTCGGTGGCGTCGACCATGAACAGGACGACGTCGGACTGTTCGAGAGCTTCTCTGGCACGGATCACTGAGTAGAACTCGGTGTCTTCGTCGACCCGGGAAGGGCGACGGATCCCCGCGGTGTCGTAGAGCTTCACCGATAGTCCGTCGAGCTCGACGATGGCGTCGATCGGGTCGCGGGTGGTTCCGGGAACGGGACTTACGAGTACTCGCTCCGATCCGAGAAGCTTGTTGAGCAATGTCGACTTGCCGACGTTGGGACGTCCGATGATCGAGAGAACGGGACGCGCCGGCTCTGCGGGGCTGCCGTCGTCACCTTCTGCGGGGAGAGAGGCCACGATCTCATCGAGAAGGTCTCCGACATTGCGACCGTGCAGCGCACTGATCGGCTTTGGTTCGCCGAGACCCAGGGTCCACAGGTGATCCAGATCGGCCTCGACCGACGGGCCATCGGCCTTGTTTGCGACCAGGACGCACGGAAGGCTCGATGCCTGAACCAAACGGGCAATGGCGCGGTCATCCTCGGTGAACACGGTGGTCGCATCGGCGACGAACACGACCAGATCGGCCCCACCGAGTGCAGCCTCGGCCTGGCTTCTGATGCCTTCAGTGAGTTCATCCCCACCGACGGCCCACCCGCCGGTATCGACGATGAGGAACTGTCGGCCGTTCCATTCGGCCTTGAATTCCCGCCGGTCTCGAGTGACACCGGGCTTCTCTTCGACCACCGCGGCTCGGCGTTTGAGGACGCGGTTCACGAACGTCGATTTCCCGACGTTGGGACGACCCACGATGGCAACAACCGGGAGTCGACTCATGGTGCGGTGGAGGACTGGATCACGGTGGTGAGGATAGGGGTGGCGCTGCAGTCGTCCCTACCATGCCCGGCATGGTCGATACGGTCGTTCTGGCTGCGCCGCGCGGGTTCTGTGCCGGAGTCGAGATGGCTATCAAGGCGCTGACGTGGATGGTGCGCGTGTTTCCGCCGCCCGTCTACTGCTTTCACGAAATCGTCCACAACGGTTCGGTGGTGGAAGCTTTCGAGCGAGCCGGAGTCGTCTTTGTCGATTCGATCGAAGATGTCCCCCGTGGCGCAGCCGTCATGCTGTCGGCGCATGGATCGGCACCGGAGGTGGTTGCGGCTGCGACCGAGCGCGGCGGCGTAATGGTGGATGCCGTATGTCCGCTGGTCACCAAGGTCCATCACGAGGTCAAACGCAGGGCCGGCGAAGGGTTCGACATCATTTATGTGGGCCACAGCGGGCATGACGAGGCAGTCGGGGCGGTAGCCGAGGCGCCCAATGCAGTGACATTGGTGGATCCGGATCAGGGATTGGGAGGTTTCGAGCCTGCTGATCCGACCCGGGTGGCGTTGGTGGCGCAGACGACGCTGGGCCTTTTCGAGTGGGAATCGGTGCTCGATGACGCCGGTGACCGGTTTCCGGAGTTGTGGACGGCGCGACGCAGTGACCTTTGCTACGCCACCACCAACAGGCAAGAAGCAGTCAAAGCGCTCGCCGAACGCTGCGATGTCGTTCTCGTCGTGGGCTCAGAGAACTCGTCAAACACCCAGGCCCTGGTGCGGGTGGCCGGTGCTCATGGAACTCGGTCGTACCGGGTGGATGGACCCGAAGCGGTCGATCCTGAGTGGCTGGCCGAGGCGGAGACGGTGGGAGTGACCGCCGGGGCATCGGCTCCCGACCAATCGGTGCGGGCAGTCATCGAAGCAGTTGGGGCGACTGAAGTGGAGGAACTTCGAGTTACCACTGAAGATGAGTACTTCCCGCTGCCGCCGAGCTTGCGGACGCTGCTCGGGGCACTGCAGGCGGCTGTGGAGGGTGGTTACGGCGCTCGCCATCCGGGGCGGCCGGGACTTCTGGATGAGGATCGCTCGTGGGACGCTGCCGAGGCGCTCGACATGCTGGCCCGCTGATGCTTCAGGGGGACGGCGCGACGGTTCCCACGAGATCGAGGATCTTGCCGACAACCTGAGCGATCGTCATATGGCTGGTGTCGATGGTTTCCGCGTCATCGGCCGCCCGTAGCGGAGAAGTGGCACGGGTCGAATCTGCAGCATCACGCTGGTCCATTTCCTGGCGGAGTTGGTCGACGGAGGTACCGGATGCCTCGAGATCGGCCGAGCGCCGTTCGGCGCGAGTTGCTGCATCAGCGATCAGAAACACTTTTACCGCGGCCTCCGGAAATACCACGGTGCCGATATCGCGACCTTCCACCACCGCGGCGCCGCCCTGGTCATCGACCCAGTTGCGCTGCAGATCAACTACGTGGCGCCGTACCGCGGGGTGAGCGGCCACGATGCTCACCGCGGCCGTTACCGCCGGGCCTCTGAGGCTTTCTCCTACGTCGCTTCCGTCTAACCACAGCACGCCATCGACCACCGTGAGCTCGGCGATCTCGAGAGCCTCCAAGATGGTCTGCTCGTCCTGCGGATCTGCGCCACCGCTAAGCGCTACATATGTCGCAGCGCGGTAATACGAGCCGGTATCGAGATAGGGCACACCGAGAGCCGCCGCCACGGCTCGCGCCACAGTGCTCTTGCCGACTCCACTTGGCCCATCGATTGCTACGACCACAGACCCTCCACCACATCTCCGAATCCGGGCCACGATACGTCTGCCGCCCGGAATCCGGAGACACCGATCCTCGTGCCTCGCACCAGACATGCAATCGCAGCAGCCATGGCCACGCGATGATCGCCTCGAGCATCAATGGTGGCGGCATTGGTTGTGGCACCAACCATCGGCTCCACAGCAAAACCATCGGCAGTCGCCTCGGCCTTGGCTCCGGCGAGTTCAGCCAGTGCCACGCTCGATGCAATTCTGTCGGACTCCTTTACGCGCAGCTCAGCTGCGTTGGACACCGCCGTGGGGCCGGTCGCTGCAGCCGCGACGACGGCAAGTATCGGAAGTTCGTCCAGCGCTTGCACCGCAAGGTCGCCACCGACTTCGATCCCGCGGAGGTCTGCTGCCTCGACAGTGACTGTGCCCACCGGGTCGCCCATGACCGGCTCTCCTGAGGAGACGGTCACCTCGCAACCCATTTGCCGGAGAATCTCCAGGAATCCTGTCCGCCCCGGATTGAGGGACACATTGGGGGTGACGATGCGTGAGCCGGGACTGACCGCGGCGGCGGCCCACATGAAGGCAGCAGAAGAGGTGTCGCCGGGAACAGTGAGGTTGAGGGGCGGCACGGCTCCGGGAAGGACCCGGAATCGCGTTGGCGTGATCGTCTCTCCGAGGCCGAGATGGGCGAGCCACCGCTCGGTGTGGTCCCTAAAGCCGGGCGGCGAATCGATCTCTGTGGCGCCGGCGGCCGAGAGCGCCGCCAGGGCGACGGCCGTTCTCACCTGCGCGCTGGCCATGGGCAGACTCACGTCGGCGCCCCTGAGTGGAGCTCCGGTGACCTCAATCGGAGCGGTGCCCGACGGCGCCACCGAGACCTTGGCGCCGAGATCGCCGAGTGGGTCGACGAGCCTTGCCATCGGTCTCCTCATGAGCGATCCGTCGCCGATGAGTGTTGCACTCGTTCGGCTCCCGGCGATTGCCCCGGTGAGCAGACGCATCGTGGTTCCTGAGTTGCCGCAATCGAGCATGCCCGGCGATCCCCAGTCGGCGATTCCCGGAGAGTGCACGCGATCGGCCGCCTGCTCGACGCCGAGGGCGGCCGTGGCGGCTCGGGTGGAGTTCATGTCCCCGGCTCGTGGGGCGTTGGTGACAACCGACTCCCCCTCCGCCATCGCAGCCAGAATCAGGGCGCGGTGACCGAGCGATTTGTCACCGGGCGGCGCGATGGTGGCGTCGAACGGCGTCCCCGGCAGCTCGAAGTCTCTGTCGCTATCCATGGCCGGCGGCGTAGAGGGCTCGCACCTCTTCGATGGAGAGATCTCGCCACTCCCCCGGCTTAATGGCACGGTCGGCGATCGGCCCAATGGCGGTCCGCACCAATCGAGCCACAGGGTGGCCGACCTCATCGAACATCCGGCGCACCTCGCGTTTGCGCCCTTCGGTCATCACCAGTTCCACGAGGGATCGATCGTCGTGACGGTCGATGATCCTTGCCGACTTGGCAGCTGCCGGTCCGTCTTCCAGGTCGACCCCGTCGCGAAGGCGACGCAACGACGACTCGCTGGGTATTCCCTCGACGAGGGCGAGATATGTCTTGGTCACTCCGTGGCTGGGATGAGTCACCAACTCGGTGAGGGTCCCGTCATTGGTCAGCAGGATGAGTCCCTCGCTCGCTGCGTCGAGTCGACCCACCGGATAGACCCGAGTGTTGGCGTTGACCAGATCGACCACGGTGGTGCGTCCTTGCGGATCATCGGCAGTGCTCACAACACCCGGGGGTTTATTGAGTAAGAGGTAGACCTGATCGGGCCGCACCGGAAGCGGAATCCCGTCCACTCGCACGATGGCAACATCCGGGTCGATCTTTTGGCCGAGGTGGGCCGGCTCATCATCCACTGTGACCCGGCCCGCCTTGACCATTTCCTCGGCGCTGCGGCGAGAGGCGATGCCGGCGTGGGCGATCAGCTTCTGGAGTCGCTCGATGGCTCCTCCGGTCGGAAGGGGCGTTCCAAAGTCTCGACGATGTCCGACGGCGGCACATGGTCGGCGAGTGGAGGCAGTTCGTCGAGTGATCGCAGCCCAAGTTTCTCGAGGAACGTGTCGTTGGTCGCAAAGAGCGCCGCCTGGCCTGGACCGGGGGCGCGGCCGATGACATCGATCAGACCGCGCCGCTCGAGAGTCCGCAGCGCTTGTTCGGAGTCGACTCCGCGAATATCGGATACCTGCCCACGCGTAATCGGTTGCCGATAGGCGACTACCGCCAGGGCCTCCAGCGCCGCCTTGGACAGTCGGGTCGCCGAGGGGCTCGCCGCATATCGCTCCAGGAACGGATGAAGGTCTGGTCTGGTGTAGAGGCGCCAGCCGCCACCGGCCTCGCGCAGCACAAGGCCGCTCCCGGTCGAAGCGAGCCGGTCGCCCAGATCAGTCATCGCCTGTTTCACCTCGGCGGGCGGAATCTCCAGCACCTCGCTCAACTCGGCTGTTGGTACCGGTGACTCGGCGACGAAGAGGATCGATTCGATGACTGCGACGGCATCCACTATTCCTGCTCCAGACTGTCCCACTCACTGACCATGTCGCCGCCTGCGTCTCCCGTACGGCGCAGCGTGATCGCAGCGTCGATGTGCTCCTGTCGGGCCTCGACCAGTCCCCATCGGGCCAACTCGAGCACAGCCAGGAAATAGGCGACGACCTCGATAGGTCTATCGAGGTGACTGGTTAGTCGAGCGAAATCAGTTTCGACCTCTGCATCGATGCGGCGTCGCAGATCCGCGATCGCATCCGATACCGATGGAAGGTCCAGATCGAGGTGGTCCAGGTCGGGTGTCGCTCCGGCTTGGGTCAAGACGCGCTCGGCGAGATCAGCCAAACCAACGGCGTCGATAGGAATTCGGACATCGACCTGGGGTGTTGTGACCCGGAAATCGAAACCGGCCAGGCGAGGCAGCAGCAGTGTGGTCGTCTCGAGCCGAGCCGCCAGCACTGCAGCTACGTCCTTGAAGGTGAGATTGGCTAGAAGCCGAGACAGGAGCCGGTCCCGCTCCTCTGATAGCAGCAGGTCCTCGTCGAGATCGATCTCGAGGCTGTCGGGCAGCAGCGAGCGGGCTTTTAGCTGCACAAGGGTGGCGGCGATAACGAGGAACTCGGAGGTCACTTCGAGATCGAGTGTCTGCATCATGTCGAGATAGCCGAGATACTCGCTGACGAGATCAGATAGGCGCAGATCGGTCACTTCGAGCCTGTGCGATGTGATCAACTGCAGCAGGAGGTCAAGCGGTCCTTCGTAGACGGGAGTCGTTACCTCAAATGACATGGCCGTCTCATCGTATTGCCCCCGGCGCCTCGTCCTGATTCATTCATTGTCGACCGCCAACAGCGTGTTCCAGTCGTCCTCGTTGACGTGGTCCGGTCTGCGGTCGTGATGGTGCCGTGCAAACTGGACGACGAGCGCTTCGCACCCCAGTTCTTCCAATTCCCGTGCGCCGATCTCACCATGGTCTAGATAGCGGGCCATCCCGCCGCCCATCGGAATCCGCACCATCGAACTTGCCGTCGCCAGCGAGCGAAGAATGGTCCCAATGCCTGCCTTGCGCTTGCCCACATCGTGCAGCAGTGCGGCCCGAATCAAATCGTTTCGCTCGGGCCTCAGTTGCCTCACTGCGCCCGCCGACCGAACGGCATGTGCCAAATCCGGTATCGGCTGGCTCCAGAACACCTCGCTTTCGGCCGGCGTGAGCAAGGACGCCACCAGAGTCTGGTCGGCGGGGCCGGGACGGCGTGCTCGGATCGAGCCGAAGAAGCGTCGCGCTAGATGGGCAAGATTCCTCATACGACGAACCTGATGAGTGCTGCGATCCAATCACCTAGAAAACGCAGAGAATCCTCAAACACGAACAGCAGCAGCACCAGTATCAAGAATCCGTATTGGGAGAGTTTGGCGTATGCGATCCGTCCCCGTTCGTTAAGCACCAGAGGGAGCAGGCGGCTCCCGTCCAGCGGCGGAATCGGGAGCATGTTGAAGACGGCGAGGGCGACGTTTATAACGAGGAATCCCAGCAAAACGCGGGCCCAGAGCGCGTTCGACGTCATAAAGACGCCCCGTGAATCCTGACCGAACGGTCCGAGTCGCCCGACGAGGAGCGCAATCGACAAGTTGGTGGCCGGCCCACCGAGGGCAGTGAGCGCCATGCCACGGGTGGGGTGCGCGAACCGGTTGGGGTTGATTGGGACCGGCTTGGCCCATCCGAATACGTTCTGGCCCCCAAGGGCCAGCATCCCGGGAAGGATTATCGAGCCGAAGGGGTCGATGTGTTTGATCGGGTTGAGGGTCAGTCGCCCGGCATCGCGGGCCGTTGGATCCCCGAGTCGAGCGGCAATAGCGCCGTGCGAGACCTCATGGAGGATGATTGACGGGGCGAGCACCGCGATGAGCAGCAGTGCATCGATGACACCGTTTTCGTGAATCAAGGCGCTACTGGGACTTCGACTTGCAATCCACGCAGTAGATCGACTCCGGTCGGAATTCGATGCGAGCCTTGCCGATTTTCTTGCCGCATTCGGCGCAGGTCCCGTATGACCCGTCGGCAAGCCGCTCGAGTGCCACGTCAACATCATCGAGCATCCGTTTGACGGAGTCGACCAGTCCGATCACCTCTGTGCGCTCAGCTGTGGCGGCGGCGGCATCGGCGAAAGCTTCGCCGTAATCGACGTCGTCGCGAAGCTCGCCTGCTTCGTTGGCGCCGAGCTCTGATAGCTGGTGGACGAGGTTGGCCCGTTCGTCGCGCAGTGTTTTTTCGGCATCGAACATCGTGACCCCCGTATATTCGGGTTCGTTTGTCAGCTGCGCGGATGGGACGTCGCGTACACCTCCAAGAGGTGCTGCGGAGACACCCGCGTATAAATCTGAGTAGTAGCGATCGTAGCGTGCCCCAGCAGTTCCTGGACGCTTCTCAGGTCGGCTCCGCCTTCCACCATGTGCGTTGCTGCACTGTGACGCAAGACATGCGGCGAGACCTGGCGGCGAGGTATCCCGGCGCGGTCGGCGTGTTTACCGACGATGGTCCATACCGTCTGCCGGCTGATCCTCGAGCCACGCAGACTCAGAAATACGGCCGCTCCGGATTTGGCGTGACGCAAAGCGGCGCGTTCGGGCATCCACCGCCCGATCGCCTCAATCGCCGCAGTTCCGACCGGTACCAGCCGCTGTTTGTTGCCCTTTCCGGTGAGTATCGCCGAGCGTTCTTCCAGATCGAGATCGAGTTCATCAATGGCGACTGCCTCCGAAACACGCGCCCCGGTCGCGTAGAGGAATTCGAGCACGGCCGAGTCTCTCGCTCCGGCTCGGGTCGCCACGTCAGGTGAACCGAGAAGTTCGAGCACCTGGTCGACCCGGAGTGCCTTCGGCAGCGGGCGGCCTCTCTTCGGCGACTCCAGCAGTGCGGTCGGATCCGAGGTTGACCCACCGTCGGACACGAGATGACGATGTAAGCCGCGGACGGCAGCGATCTTGCGGGCGATTGTCGTGCCAGCGAGATTCTTTGCCGCCAGCGACGCGACGAATGCAGATACGAGGTCGGGGTTGGGCTCCCGGTCGGCCAAAAAGGTGGCGTACTGGGTGAGATCACGGCGGTATGCAGAGATCGTGGCTGAAGCCAGGCCCTGTTCGACGAAGAGAACATCCAGATAGTCGAGGATCTGGGTCTCGGTCACCATGGTGCGCCAGCCGTCAGGTGCGCTCCGGCACCCTCTCGTCGATCTCGGTCGATTCTGCGGCTGTAGAACGGCGTCTTGCGACGGCCGCCTCGATAAAGCCGTGGAAGAGCGGGTGCGGGTCGTCAGGCCTTGACTTGAATTCAGGGTGGAACTGCGATCCGACGAAGAACGGGTGATCCGGAAGTTCGATGATCTCGACGAGCTGCTCGTCTGGTGAGATTCCGGCCAGGATCATTCCTGCATCCTCAAGGTCTTTGCGGTATTTGTTGTTGACCTCATAGCGGTGCCGGTGGCGTTCATATATCAATTCTTCGCCGTATAGGCGCCTTGAGTGCGAACCGTCGGCGAGGCGAGCTGCATACAGCCCCAGACGCATGGTTCCGCCCATGTCCTCGACGTCTTGCTGCGAGTCCATGAGATCGATGACCGGGTGCAGCGTCGTCGGATCGAACTCCGCCGAGTTGGCGTCGGCAAGGCCGAGCTTGCTTCGCGAGTACTCGATCACTGCGCACTGCAGCCCCAGACATAGACCGAGGAATGGAATATCGGATTCACGGGCGAACCGCGCAGCCTGGATCTTTCCCTCGATACCTCGGACTCCGAACCCGCCCGGGACGACGATGCCGTCGACGTCGGCAAGCTGCGGCGTACCCAGCATCCCCTCCATGTCGTCGGCAGCCACCCAGCGCAGGTCGAGTCTCACATCGTTGCTGAGTGCCCCATGGCGAAGAGCTTCGACCACAGAGAGGTAGGCATCGGGCAGATCGATGTACTTGCCGACGAGGGCGATCGTCACTTCCTCGGTTGCGTTTGCCATCCGGTCAACGAGTATTCGCCAGCTGTCGAGGTCAGGCTCTGGAACGTCGACATCGAACCAATCGCAGACCACTTGATCCAATCCACCTTCGTGGAGTCCAAGCACTACTCCGTAGATATTGTCGGCATCGGGTGCATTGATGACGGCGTGGAGGGGAACATCGCAGAACAAACTGATCTTGCGCCGTTCGGCGTCGTCGACCGGCTCTGTGGAGCGGACGACTATCGCCTGCGGTGTGATGCCTCTGCTGCGGAGTTCGGCGACACTGTGCTGCGTCGGTTTGGTTTTCAATTCGCCCGACGGCTCGAGGTATGGAACCAGGGTCACGTGGATGAAGACTGCGTTGGCGGGTCCCACCTCGTTGCGGAGCTGTCGCACTGCCTCCAGGAACGGAAGGATTTCGATGTCTCCGACAGTGCCACCGATCTCGGTTATGACTACGTCGACCTCGGTGCGCTCCCCGAGGCGTCGGATCCGGGACTTGATCTCGTTCGTTATGTGCGGGATGACCTGCACGGTGTCACCGAGATAGTCGCCGCGGCGTTCCTTCTGGATGACGGCTGAGTAGATGGATCCCGTGGTGACGTTCGAGTCGCGCAGCAGGTTGGTGCCGGTAAAGCGCTCGTAGTGGCCGAGATCCAGGTCCGTCTCGCCGCCATCATCGGTGACAAACACTTCGCCGTGTTGGAACGGGTTCATCGTGCCGGGATCGACGTTGATGTAGGGATCGAGTTTTTGGTTGACCACCCGCAGCCCGCGCGACCTCAGAATGCGGCCGAGGGATGCTGCAGTAATGCCCTTCCCGAGGCTGCTGACGACCCCACCTGTAACGAAGATATATTTAGTCATGTCCCTCGGGATAACAACGTAGCACGTCGATCGCGATCACCCAGATCACGCCGACCTGCGCTCGGTGGCGAGTGCGATTAGTTCCTCGGCGTGCAGCCTGCCTCTTTCGGACTCCTCCATCCCGCCGAGCATCCGGGCGATCTCCGCGAGCCGTTCTGGTCCCTCGACCTGGCGCACGGTGGCAGCGGCTCCGTCGCGATCGACCACGAAGTGGCGGTCGGCAAACGCCGCGACCTGGGGAAGGTGGGTCACAACCAGCGCCTGGCCGTTCTTGGCGAGAGACGCGAGTTGCTCTCCCATCGCCAGGGCGGTCGATCCTCCGACACCTGCGTCGACCTCGTCAAATGCGACGATCGGAGCATCAGCGACTCCGGCGGCGACGCGAACGGCGAGCACGAGGCGACTCAATTCACCTCCGGAGGCAACCTTGGTGACCGGTCCCGGGGTGAGAGCGACGTCCGAGGCGAAATTCAGACTGATGCGGTCGGCTCCACCGGGTCCCGGTTCAGCATCCTCGACCTGCAACTCCAAGGCAGGCTCTGCGAAGCCGAGCGATTGGAGTCCGAGGCGAGCGGAGTCGGAAAGGCGACTCGCTGCCTCCCGCCGCGCCTCGCCCAGTTGCCGTCCGGCCTCGACCGCCGCCAACCGGGCTGCACCGATTTCGGCGCTGATGGACTCGGCGCGCTCCAATGCATTGGCGATGTCGACAGCCTTCTGCGCCGCCGTTTCGCCGAACTTGAGTACCTCGTCAATCGTGGCTCCGTATTTGCGCTTTAGGTCGGCAAGTACCGCGCCGCGTGTCTCTGCTTCCGCTAGAGCTCCCGGTTCATGCTCGGTCTCGGCCAGGGCCTCCCTCAGATCGGAGAGAATCTCTTCGGCTGAGGCAATGACGCCCTCGATTCGTCCCGCCACGCCATCGAGTGCTGGGTCGAGCTTGGAGGCGGTGCGTGTGTGGTCGAGGGATACCCGCAGCAGATCCACCGCCTGGTCGTCGTCTTCCAGCCCCCCGAGGGCGGCCCCGAGCGATTCACTGATTTCCCCTGCGTGCCTGAGCCGGCGCAAGGTGGCCCCGAGTTCTTGATCCTCTTGGGACGACACCCCGGCCGCGTCGATCTCAGCCGCCTGGTGAAGGAGCAGATCCAACTCGCGAGCCAGCAGGCGCTCGTCGCCGGTGATCGCCGAAGACTCACGCTCCAGATCCGCCAGCGAACCCCAGGCTGCGCCGTAGGCGTCGAGAAGAGCCTGGCCGGCGTCGTCCAGCAACCCATCGAGAACTCGGCGCAGGGAGGTCTCGCGGCCAAGCGTTACGTGTTCGTGCTGAGCGACGATTTCGATGAGTCCCTCGAAGCGATCGGATAGTGCCTTCGCCGGAACCATCGAACCATCGAGATAGGCCCGCGACCTTCCGGCCGTGATGCGCCGCGAGGCGACCACCTCATCGCCGTCGAACAGGAATCGTCCCTCGACTTTCGCCTCCGTACCGTGTGGGCCGATTCGATCGGAACCAGCCGAATCGCCTCGCAGTAGCCGAAGCGCACCGAGCAGCAGAGTCTTGCCTGCTCCGGTTTCGCCGGTCACCGCGACCAGGCCCAATCCCGGTTCGATGGTCGCCGATTGGATAATCCCGAGATTCTCGACGTGGAGTTCGTCAAGCATCGTGGAGGTGGAACTTCCGCTTGATGGCAGCTGCAAAGTGTTGTGGGGTGAGGCGTATCAACCGCACCACCTCGTCACCCGTCGTGACGGTGACGCTTTCGCCAGGGTCGAGCATTCCGTAATCGCGGCCGTCTCCGTTGAGTCGAGCGGCCCGGTCGCCGGCCACTGTCAACCGCAGCGTGGTGCCGGGACCGAAGACGATGGGCCGGCCAAACAGGGTGTGGGGCGCGACCGCTGTCACCGTGAGAGCCCTCAATTCAGGGTCGATCAAGGGCCCTCCTGCAGAGAATGTGTAGGCGGTCGACCCAGTCGGGGTGGCCACTATGACTCCGTCCGCCCGGTACTCGACGAGCTGCTCGTCATCCGCCGAGACCCCAACTCTGATGATGTTCTGGCTCATTTCCTTCTCGACCACAACATCGTTCAACACGGTGAACTCTTTGCCCCCGGAGGTGATTGCAGAGAGGGTCATTCGCTCCGTGATCGTGTAGTTACCTGACTTCAGGGCTTCCAATCCCGCCTGAACATCGTCGCGCTGCATCTCGGCCAGGAATCCGACATTGCCTGCGTTTACACCGACCACGGGCAGATTTGCCGATATGGCCCGGTGGGCAGCTTCCAGCACGGTTCCGTCACCTCCGACCGCCAGCACCAGATCCGCCTCGAGCGATCCTGCTGGCCGCGGAACAGCCACCGGTACCCGTTCGGCGTCTGCCTCGTCGACTGTTACCTCAATATCCAGATCCCGCGCCGCTGCGGCGACCAACCCGGCGAGGTCGGCTGCAACCACTCGTGACGGATGCAGGACGAGTGCGATTTTCATGGAAAAGCCACTTCTGTGATCTTTTCATCGGTCAGCCGGTGGGGGGCGCCGCGCCGTGCATGAAGCAAAAACTCCCTGTTGCCCTTGGCGCCGGTGATCGGAGAGCCAACGAGGTCGACCGCTCCGATGCTGTCGCCTTCCAGAGCTGCGGCAACATCGCGGACTGCATCGGCGTGGGCGCCAGGGTCGGTAACGATCCCCCCACGCCCAACATTGTCCCTGCCGACTTCGAATTGCGGTTTCACGAGCACAACGTAGTCAGCATCGTCTGCACCTACCACGGCCAGTTGCGACGTGAGCAGCCGTACGGATATGAATGACACGTCCATCACCACAAGGGCGAACGGCCCTCCAAGCGACGCGGGATCTACGGTACGGAAGTTCGTCCGGTCGATGACGGTCACTCGAGGGTCCTGGCTGAGGCGCCAAACCATCTGTCCGTACCCAACATCGACGCACGCCACCGAAGCTGCCCCAGCCTCGAGCAGTACGTCGGTAAATCCTCCGGTGGACGCACCCACATCAAGGGTGGTGAGTCCAGTTGGATCGAGACCGAACGCCCCGAGTGCATGGTCCAACTTCAGTGCGCCCCGACTTGCCCAGCGGGGTTGGTCGCCGGTCAAAGAAATCGCGGCGGAATCCGCCACCATGGTGGTGGCCTTCACCATCGAGGACCCGTCGACAGTGACCGAACCGGCACCGATCAGGCGCTTCGCTTCATCCCGCCCACCGGCGAGGCCCCTGCGCACCAACTCGGCGTCAAGACGGCGTCTCAGGCTCGTCTCCGTCGTCTTCCTCAAGCTGCTCGGAGAGAGCAGCAGCTATTGCGTCGGCTGTCTCCGGGGCATCGGCTGGGTCGGCTGCTTCGAGCCCGGTAAGCAGATCGTCGAGGGGCGTATGATCCATGGGCTCCATTATCGCCGTGTCGTGCGACAGGATCAGCGCATTGTTTCCAATTCGTGATGTAAACCCGACGTCAATCCGTCCGCTGGTGACGTGGTTGATAGTGGCCGCCAACGTGGTCGTCTTCGTCTTCGTGCAGCCTCAGACCTCACCCGAGCTCGACGAATTCACCTATCGCAATGCCGCGATCGCATGTGAGCTGACCACCGGCGAGCCGCTCGCACCGACTGAGATTCGGACCGGAGTGTGCAGCGATGACCCAGGAGAGTCAGCACTGTTCGCCGACAAGGTTCTGCCGATCTCGGTCCTGATGTCGATGTTCCTGCACGCAGGAATCGCGCACATCCTGTTCAACATGTGGAGTCTGTGGATCTTTGGTAACAATGTGGAGGAGGCGTTTGGGCATCTCGGATTCGCCATCGTCTATCTCCTGAGCGGAATAGCGGCGACCATTGGGTTCGTGGTGACCAATCCGGATCTAACCGTCCCCCTGGTTGGCGCGTCGGGTGCCATCGCTGGCGTGATGGGCGCCTACCTGGTGCTGTTTCCCCGGCATCAGGTGATGACTCTGGTGTTCGTTCGAATCGTCGCGATTCCGGCGGTTGCGTTCTTGGGAATCTGGTTCGCCAGCCAATTCGTGCTCACAGAGGGCGGAGTCGCTTGGGAGGCTCATGTAGCCGGGTTCCTGTTCGGAATCATCGTGGCTTTCCCGCTGCGACGGCTGCTGCGGGCCAATACCGCGGGCGGAGGTTTGGCGGCGACGTAGCGCTATTGAGCGAACACGTCGATGAGATCGGCGATCGACTCGATCACTAGATCAGGCCCGTATTCAGGTGCAACATCGGCGCGGTCGGTTGTGATGCCGGTCAAGGTGAGAACCGCCGTCCATCCGGCGGCTCTGGCAAGAGCGAGGTCGGTTTCAGGCCTGTCCCCCACCATCCAAGTGTCACCATCAGCCAGCAGAGCCTCGACGTGTTGGACCATCGCCGGGTGGGGCTTTCCCATGACGTCGGGTTCTCTTCCGGAGGCTGCCGCTACCGCGGCAACGATCGTGCCGGCTCCGGGTACCGGTCCCCCGGGTGTAGGGAAAGTCACGTCGGTGTTGGTGGCAACGAAGCGCGCCCCTCCCCTGATGGCGGTCGATGCACGCTCTAGCTTGTCGTACGTGACCTCTCGGTCGAGTCCAACGATCACCGTGGTCGCTGCCGCGGCCTGGTTCGTGATGATTCGACCTGCCGTCGACAGCGTCTCGAGGAGCCCGGCCTCGCCGATCACAAGGATCGGATCATCGTCCGGGCCGAGTGCTGTTGCGGCCGAGGTGGCGGAGGTGGCGATTGCATCGGCACCAGGCGTGTATCCGGTACCGGCTTCGATTCGAGCGGCAATGTAGCCGGTCGTCCGGGTCGCATTGTTGGTGGCAAAGACGATCCTGGTGCCCCTGGCGGCGATTGCTGAGAGCGCTTCACCAGAACCCGGAATCGTGTCGCTTCCAAGAAACACCACACCATCGAGATCGAAAACGACGTTGCTGGGAAGGCGCTGATTGGCTAAAAACAGATCAACCATGCTCACTCCCTTTGCCGCACTTGTCGCCCACACTTCAGATGTCGAGTACTGGGCTCTCGAGCGCGCCGCCAAAGCCCTGAGGTTGGACCCGGCAAGGTACCAGTCGATCGAGGGTGTCGAGTACGACATGACCGAACCGTCGCTGTTCAGGTGGGAGATCAGGTTCGAGGCGGGCCGTTACGTCCAGGGCCTCGTGGGGCTCTTTCCTCTCGACCAATTAATTCCACATGAGGGAACGACTGCGGCTCTTCAGGCCCGTCCCCGCCACTCAGTGCAGATTCGACCGGTGACCGCGTTGGTGGACGAGCCACTGCCCGATCTGCAGCCAATCGGCGGATCCGTCCACTTCCATGGATCTCATCATCACACCGTTACCCCGGTCGCTGCGGTGGCCTTTGCTCCGCAGCGGGCCTTGATCGCCGACGGCCATCATCGTGTAGCCGCTGCGATGCGTGACGGTGGCGACCCGAACATCATGACGATGGTGGTGAGCACCGGGGGGATCGAACTCGACGCCGGAGCCTTTCATCGAGTCTTTGCCTCGGAGGTGGAGTTGCCCGAGGCGATTGCCGGGTGCGAAGTCGTCCGTGAATCGACGCTTGATTCGATCCACGCGGGCCGAATCGCGGTGGCCACACCGAGAGGATCGATCGGGGTGACAGTGGTCGACAAGGATATGCCGGAATTCCTTGGCGGTCTCCCTGCCGGTTTGACCTCGCGGTTTGTACTCCCTGCGCTCGGACTCAGCGAGTCCGATGCCACCTATGTCGACGACATCCGCCACGCTCTCGCAGCCGTCGACGAGGGCGGAACCGCCGTCATCCTTCCCAATTCCGAAGTACCGGCCATTATGCAGGCGGTTGCAGCCGGCCTGACCCTTCCGCCGAAATCGACCCGATTCAGACCCAAGCCGATTCGGGGCCTGCTGATGCGTCCCTTTGCTATCTAGAGCCGATCGCTAAAGCCCTCGAGAGTCATGCCCAGCAGTGAGACCGTGAGCGCCAATGATTGCTCGCTTACGCGCTCGTCGTGTCCATGGAACATGCGCAGGAAATCGCCGAACTCGACCTGGTCGTCGAAGAGACCAACCCCGTAGGCGACGGTGCCCTTGCGTCGGAAGAAGCGCGCATCTGTGCCGACGGGGATGAGTGACGGGATCAAATGCGTGCCCGGTCGTAAAGCCTCGGTCGCAGCACCGATGGCCTCCCACAGTGGACCTGACGGCGCGGATGCCGAAGCGGGTGCCGCCTGCATCGTGAGGATGTCCACTTCGTCGAGCAAGTCCGGCCCGAGCACCTTGCGGAAATGGTCGTCTACGTCCGCGCTGTCTTGACCCGGCAGCGACCGAACGTCTATTTCTGCTTCGGCCCCATCTGGGATCACGTTCGCCTTGACTCCAGCGTGGAGCACGTTGGGACTCACGGTGAGGTGGGTGCAGGCGTGTGCCCACCTTGCAAGGCCCAGATCGTCGATGGCCAACCGGTCGATGGCGGCGTCGACTTGATCGGGATCGAGCAGGTCGGTGGCGATGTCGCCAGGATCCCAGGCTTCCACGAAGCGGCGCCATTCGTCGCTGATCAATACGGGAGCAGGCGACGATGCGAGTCGCGCCACGACTTCTGCCACGGGGCGCAGAGCGTTTGCAGTGGCGTACGGTTGGCTGCCGTGGCCGGGCTCTCCGCTACCGACGACGCGTCTCCACTGGGGGCCCTTCTCGGCCACGGTCACCGGTAGGCCGACTCCTCCCTGGCCGCCCAGCATCGGAGTGCCGATTTCGGTCAGGAGATAGTCGCACTTGACGGCGTCCCATTCGTTGTCGGTAAGCCATTGAGCTCCGAGCGTCCCGGCGGCCTCTTCGTCGGCAACGGCGAGATACAGGAGGTCTCCGCGCAGTCGTGGGGCGGTTCCCTTGAGGTGTCGTTTGAATACGACGGCCATCGCCGAGGTGAGGTTCAGCATGTCAACCGCACCACGCCCCCACACAAAGCCAGCCGACCGTTCACCTCCGAAGGGATCGACCGACCATCCGTCGGGCGAAACGGGGACAACATCGGTGTGTCCCATGAGCATGATGGAGGGTGCCGTCGGGTCGGTCCCCGGGACTCGATAGAGCAGAGACCGTCGTCCGGGGTGTGGTTCGAATACCTCGCCCGCTTCACCCAAGTAAGCCTCGAGAGTCGAAGCCGCCCGTTCCTCTTGACCCGAGTCGGCGGTGCCATCGTTTACACAGGCGTCCTGGATGAGCGCCACCAGCAATTCGGTTACGGCCTCAGATTCCGATTCACTCCACATAGGTACAACCTCGCCTGGTCAACTGTCGTCGCGGTGCATGACTATCCGTCGTGCCTTGAATCCGTTGGATTCGAAGAAGTTCTTGGCCTCACGGTGACCTGGGGGCACCACTGCATCGAAGAGGTCGATGCCGCGTCCTGTGGCCTCTTCCAGGAATCGATCGATCATCGCCTCACCAACGCCCACGTGCCGCGCTTGTCCGCTGGTAAAGATCACTTGGATGACGGCGATCCGCATCCCGTCTGCCTGCGGGAGAAGCTCCGTATCGTGCCAAATGAGAAGGCCGACTGCGACGCCGTCGATCTCACCGACGATTACCTCTGAACGTTTGTCTGTGATGGCGCCAAGAAGCGCGGCGCCAACTGGCTCGGCGAGGCCGTCGGTGAGACTCCACACCGGTTTTAGCGCGACCATCTCGCTCTCCAGCTCGCTGTAGAGCTTCTCGAGAATGGCGGCATCGTCTGCCAAGGCAGAGCGTGCCGTGACGGTCAGCACGAGTTCAGCGTAGGCAGCTGCTCAGGCGCAGTCGCGACAGAGCTTCTTGCGTTTGTCTGCGAGTTGGCTCCCGGCCTTGACCAGGAAACAGCTGTTGCACACGAACTCGTCTTCTGCCGCCGAATCAGCAGCGGAGTCGAGCGACATAGCGGCGCGTCGTATCTGGCGGAGTTCCTCGGCTTCGTCAACGGGAAGGGTCTCGGCTTCCTCGTCCTCGGTAAGCATTTCGAGTTCTTCGGCCTCGAGTTGTTCGAGGGCCTTAACGTCTCCATCGACCTCGACGACGCTGTCGTCTTCGTCGTCAGCCGACTCAGCATCAACGATGACCGAGTCGTCGAGATCGTCTACGTCCGCTTCCTCCTCGCGATCTTTGGTGCCATCGATCGCGGCCTCGTCCCAGTCTTCTGCTGGTTCGGGAACGTCGATTTCGTCTTTGAGAGTGTTGGCCATGCTTCCTGCCTGGAGTGGGCGAGCGGGGCGAGTATATCTCGGGAGCGTGCTGCCGCCACCCTATACCCAAAGGTCGAACGCCTGCGTCCCGGTGGACACCTCAAAGGGGCCGAATCCGGTGGCCACCCCATCGACGGAGACAGCCCACCCAGCGGGGATATCGGCCGAACATGAAGCGACGCTGCGCCGCCACAAGGCGCGGTCACGTAAGTGCAGACCACGCTTGGTCAGGCGCCGCAAACGCAGCCTGCTGCGCGCAGATCCACCAAAGACTTGTATGTCGAGCTCGCCGTCGCTCAAGGCGGTCTTGGGGGCGATCGTGCGACCAGCATGGTGCTGGGCATTGGCGACCACTATCCACCACCCGGCCAGTTGGTACGAGCGCCTCGCAGTGGTGATGACCACCGGATCCGACCGCAGCAGGAGCCGGCGGGACCGGCGGTCGCTTGCGGCCACATGTGCCACGAATGGTCGAACGGCGTCACCGATTCGCACTTGCCCGAGATCTGCACGATATGGCGAGCCGGATTGGATTCGACCAATGGCTCCCTTCCGATCCAGTCCGAACATCGCCAACACGTCCGATCTCGTGTTCGGGATCAATGCAAGAGGGAAATCCCGCCCCGAGCCGTGCATGGCCGAGGCGACACGGGCGAGGTCGGCATCCGACCCAACCACCAAGATGCCGACCGTGGTCGGCCGTTGGCATAGATCGGCCACATCCTCAGCGGAGGCCGATGGGACGTCGGAGGTCGCCTGCGCCTCGGACAGGATGATGTCGAGATCCGCGGGAGAGGATCCAGCGACGACAACCGACCATTTCATACGATGCCAGCCGCGGCAACCACACCCCGGTCGACAGCCCTGATTGCCTCCGACACTGCCCCGCCGCGCACCGCGCCGGTCTCGTCTACTTGACGCAGTAGATCCAACAGCTGGCGGGCGTTGCGAACGAAATCCCCGATCCCGGGATCCTCCTCGTCAAACAGATCGCTGAGAGTCGCACCGTCGGCCCACGCCGACACCACAGCGGCAAATCCGGGGTTGGGAGCACGGGTCGGCTCAAGACCATGGCCCCGTTCCGCTGCGCTGATCCCCTCCCAGATCTCGTGAACGAGCTCTCCGGTTCCCGCTAGGTCTGATGGCCATTTGGTCGCGGTGTCGGCTCGTCGCGGCTCAAAGGTGAACGCTGAAGCAAGCCCGGCTACTTGCGCCGGCAGAAGATCGGAGAAGAGCCCGGCGGCCAGGCAGTCGGCCAACACCAAATCGAGCTCGTTGTACAACGAACGGAGCTGTACGCCCTTTTCGGTGAGACTCCATCCGGAGGTATACCCGAAGTCCTCCAGCACCGCAGTCGTGGACCGAAACCGCCGTAACACCGCAGGGCCGACGGAGGCGACACGCCTACGGTGCGATTCGATCCGGTCTTCGAGTTTCTTGGCCGCACGAGCCGCATCGAGGTTGGAGCTCAGGTCGAGATGCTCGTCTCCTTCAATCGAATAGGCCGGTGCTGGTGCATCGGCTGGTATGAACGCTGCAAGCTGCTCCGCGACCCGGGCGCGGTACGACGCATCGCGTGGTCGAAAGGGTCGACGCAGTTCGACTCGGCCGATGCTCTGCAGTGATGGCGGGAACCTGCCCGACGCAAATCGGTGGCTATCTCCTGATTCGGTTACGGCCAGCACCCTGGGTTGCTTACCGGTTCCGATCGCAAGGACTGCAACCCGTCGGTTCTTGCCTCGTTCCTGCCATTCGAGCACGGTGCCCGGCCCGATGGTCGACACAAACTCCGCCATAACCTGGGCGTGGGATCGACCGTGGCCTTCCACCGCCTCCCAGATGTCGATTTCGGGGTGCTCAGCGGCCTTGCGAAGTTCCGTTAGTCGACGTAGATCCTCGTCGAGGTCGATCTTCAGGCCGGCGCGTTGTCGGTTGCGGGCAAACTCTGCAAAGGATTCCGCCAGGAGCTCCTCAGCTCTGCGCTGGTCGTACCGCGAGATGAGGTTTACGGCCATGTTGTACGTGGGCCGAAAGCTCGACCGCAGTGGATGACTACCCCGTCCGGCGATTCCGGCAACCCGCTCGAACTCGAGGTAGGGAGAGTGGAGCACCACCGCGGTTCCGGAGGTGTCGATGCCTCGCCTCCCGGCTCGACCCGTCAATTGTGTGAACTCTCCCGGTTGCAACACCTCGTGCGCTTCTCCGGTGAACTTGGAGAGGCTCTCCAAAACAGCAGTACGCGCCGGCATGTTGATACCCAGGGCCAGGGTCTCGGTCGCAAAGACCACCTTTACCAGACCCTTCGAGAACAAGACTTCGACCGCCTCTTTCATCGCAGGCACCATCCCGGCGTGATGGGCAGCGACGCCTCGTGAGAGAAGCTCGAGCCATCCGGGGAAGCCCAGCACTTCGAGATCCTGATCGTCGAGGTGACCCGTGGATTCGAGGGCGTATGCGGTTATCGCTTCCGCCTCGGCAGCGGAGGTCAATCGAAGCCCGCGATCGACGACCGCACGGGCGGCTGCATCGCAGCCTTTACGCGAGAAGATGAAGTAGATCGCGGGAAGTAGCCCCCGCCGCTGCAGCAATTCGCACGTTTCGTAGCGTCGCGGTGCGACGTAGCGGCTGGTCCGGCCTCGATCCCGTCGCAACATGGATGCAAGGCGTTCGTTTGGGCGGCCACCCGACAACGCGGGGAACAGTCGGAGCTCGTGGCCAGCGAATTTGTCCCGCACCAGGTATGTCACCTCGAGCGGAACCGGCCGTTCTTGCTCCACGACGAGTTTCGTAGGGCCGCGACGTTCTTCGATCCAGGCCGCGAATTCGTTCCCGTTGGCGACGGTGGCGGATAGGCAGACGAGCGGTACGGCGCGGTCGAGATGGATGATGATCTCCTCCCAGACTCCTCCGCGCGCCCGGTCGGCGAGATAGTGGACCTCGTCGAGGATCACGACGCTGAGGTCCCTCAGGTCGGGACTGTCGGCATACATCATGTTGCGGAGAACCTCGGTCGTCATGACCACCACTGGAGCCGTACCGTTTATCGAGTTGTCCCCGGTGAGAAGGCCGACGCGCTCGGTGCCATACCGGGCGACGAATTCGGCGTACTTCTGGTTCGAGAGGGCCTTGATGGGTGTCGTGTACATCGCTCGTGTTCCGTTTTCGAGAGCGCGGTGGATGGCGGCTTCGGCGATAGCGGTCTTGCCCGACCCGGTCGGAGCGGTCACCACGACCGTTTCCCCCCGGTCTATGCCTTCAGCGGCGGCCAACTGGAAGCTGTCCGGATCGAAGTCCAGGCCGTGCAGGTAGGCGACGGCGCTCAACGGCGAAGGGTGAAGCGCACGATCCAGATCGTCGCCTCGTAGAACACATACAGCGGGACTGAAAGCAACAGGAGGGTGTAGGGGTCCCCGCTGGGGGTCACGACGGCCCCGACCGTGACGATCAGCAAAACCGCCCACCGGCGTCCTGCGGCGAGTTGGCGCCAACCCACGACTCCCATCGCGGCGGCTGCATAGAGGAAGACCGGGAACTCGAAAGCGATGCCGAATACCAATAGAAACCGCATTGCGAAGGAGAGATAGAAACTTCCCCCGATAACGGGGTCGAGCGAGTCGCCGCCAAAGTCGATCAGAAAGCCGAGACCACGCTGCAGCGACCAATAGCCAAAGCCGACACCGCTGAGGAAGAGGACGACGAGGATCATCACTATGGGTATGGCGATGCGCTTTTCCCGCTTGCTGAGCGCAGGGGCCACGAATGCCCACACCTGATAGATGACAATCGGGCTGGCGAGTATGAATCCTCCGAACAGTGACAGCCGCATGAAGAGCGAGAACGCCTCGGTGGGCTTGAAGAAGGCGAGTTTGGAGTCCCCGGTGATCTGCTCGTAGGGATCTATCAGCAAATCGAAGATCCAGTCACGGAAGATGAAGGCCGCGATCGAGCCGATGACGATGGCTGCGGCCACCTTGAAGAGCCTCGACCGCAATTCGGTGAGGTGGCTCATGATCGGCTGTTCACTGCGGCCGATCATTTATCGGCCTCGGTTGAATCGGCGTCGCCGGACTCGAGCGTGTCTCCGGCAGAATCCCGCTTCCTGCTGACTGGCTTGTCTACTTCCAGATCGGTGGTGGAACCCAGTTTGCGGCGCACGTCCTTTAGCGGCTCAGTGGCCTCGTCGTACTCACGCTCGATTCCCGCCTTGAGCTCGTTGGCCGCCCGGCTGACATCCCGGCCCAATTTGCCCAGCTTGCGGGCAATCTCGGGAAGCCGGTTTGGACCAAAGACGAGCAATGCGACCACTGCAATCGTCACCATCTCGGCTGGGCTGACGCTGAACATGGGGAAATGCTAGAGCCGGCTCCTGGGTTGGGAACCGGCTCCTAGGAAAAGATCGGGATTCGGGTCAGCCGAGTTGCTCTGCCCAGTCGGCTTTGTCGAGGTCGGCTGTGAAGGCGGATATCTCGGATTCCGTGATCTGGGGGCGTTCGTCGCTCACGTCGTAGGCCACGCCGGTCGCCAGAAGGATGCTGACAACTCGGTGGTTTGCCGGTCGGCGCTGCTGGTCCCCGCACTCAGGGCAGGAGAATGCGTAGGTGCCGGTGCCGCTGACCGCGGTTAGTTCGAGGGTGAGCTCGATTGGCATGAGTTCCACGTCGCCGCACAGGGCGCATGTGGTTCGGATGGTGGTCATCAGTTTCGCTACTCCAGCCCGATGAGGTTTGTTCTTCCAATTCATCGGGACAGTCTTGAGACCCCTAAATGACCATTTGGCAGCTAGTCACAAATAGCGCGTCAAGATCCTGTCGCGGAGATCATCGGTGGCGGTCGCGACCTCGTCACCAGCTACCAGTGTGGCCGCCGTCCCCAGCCTGAGCAGTAGCCGGGCGGTGACCATCGGGTCGGTGGCGCTGAAGTCGATGACCCGGGCTTCAGGATCGTCGGAGACAATGTTTACCGGGTAATACTCAGCAACCCATGTTGCGGTGGGGCCGAGCCGAATGCGGGCGGTCACGTCGTCGACCGATGGGGAGTAACGCACCTCAGGAACCGGTGAGCTCTCAGCCACCTCGAATCTGTGGTTGGTCGCGGCGGCATCTCTTATCCGGTCGAGTCTGAATACTCGCTCGGCGTCTGCCCGGCGGCAGTGGCCGCTGACGTACCAATTCCCGAGCGTGCTGAAGACAGCCCAGGGTTCGATATCCCGCTGCGTTGTGTCACCCGAGCCGAGCGCGGTGTATGTGATCGTGACCACAGTGCCGTCGTTGGCAGCCTCCCTCAGCAGCGATGCCAACTCCGGTTCGGAACCGATGTCGACCGTGACGCTCTCGGCATCAGGAGCGATAACTGCCTGGAGCTTTGCCACGGCCGACTCCAAAGCAGGTGGAGCAGAGCCGGATGAGAGCACCGCCATCCCCCCGGCCAAGAGCATGAGGGCCTCGGCGGCGGTCAAGCGAACCGGTCGGCTGAAATAGTCGGCGGCGTCGACGACCACCTCATCCTCGTCGACGAACGCGTCCATGAGCTCGCCGGGTCCGTAGCCGGGCAGACCGCACACCAGAACCAGATTGAGGTCGGCAAACAGCTCGGAGCGCGAGTATGAGAAGCGGTCACAGACCTCGTCAACCGTGCTTCCCGGGTGCGCGATCACCCATGGAAGCATCGCGAGAATGCGCGCCAGCCTCTGCGCGGTGCGGCGGCTGCTCATGAGGCCGCCGTCAGGTGGTCGACGAATCGCGTACGTATTTCGTCCGGCCCCAGGATCTCGGCCTGGTCGTCGAACGAGATGAGCCACCCGATGAATGCCTCGACTTGAGCGACCGGAAAGCGAGCGGTGATCGAGCCATCGGAGCCCTCTGTGACTTGTGCAGTCGAGGTCAATTGGCGCCGGGCCCACCAGGCGACAGCGGCATCGAACCGCACGTCGACGACGACATCGTCTTCTCCTGCTGTCCAGGGAGCATCAGGCAGCTCGTCCTGGAGTCTGAAGGTCGCCGGGCGTTCGAATGCCCCAGGGCTCTCCCCCACGTTGATCTTGAGCATCCGATCGACTCGGAACACCCTGGTGCCATCCGGAGTGCCGCCGACCACGTACCAATGACCGCGTCGATGAGCCAGACCGTACGGAGAAACCTTGCGCTTCTTGTCGCGGTAGACGAACGACACAACACGCTGGGTCGAAACCGCGGCGAACAGGTCGGCAAGTGCCTCGCCGTCGGCACCGAGATCGGCGGTGAGTGGCTCACCTGCGGCGAGTGCCGGCGAACCTCCGAGTTTGAAGATTGCTGCAGGCCCGGCCGCCTGACCGCCGAGGTGCACCATGGTGGCGGCGATCCAGAGGGCGGTTCGTTCCTCATCTGTCAGGTCGGCATCGGCGAGTGCGTACTCGTCGGGCGCCACGACGTACCCCTGCTCGACCTCCCACGCGTCGGTGTGTTCCATGCGCATCGGGACCCCGAGTTGGCGCAGCAGGTCTTTGTCACGCTCGAACGTTCGCCGGAAGGCCTCATCGGTTTCTTGGTCGTAACCGGCCACGGTGTGTCTGATCTCATCCGCCGTCACCGGTCGACCCACGGTGAGCAGGAAGGCCAGGAGGTTCAATACGCGTTCTATGACCCGGTTCATGTCGTCTCAGCGTATCCGGGGAACCAGGCCG
>CAXMOL010000165.1:0-11010 GCA_964194935.1 uncultured Kiloniellaceae bacterium | reverse complement strand
CGCCGCGGTGATGGCCGCCTTGGCCGTTGAGATTCGCGACTACGGCAGGGCTTCACCGCCGTTCAACGGCCACCGGATCGACTTCCGGATCGGCATCAGCTCAGGTCCCGCCGTGGCCGGTGTCATCGGCACCAAGAAGTTCCAGTACGACGTGTGGGGAGACGCAGTCAACACCGCAAGCAGGATGGAATCTCACGGTATTCCGGGACGTATCCAGATCACCGAAGCGACACGAGACCTCATCCAAGACGAGTACGAATGCATCCCCCGCGGGGAGATCGACATCAAGGGCAAAGGGCGAATGAAGACCTGGTTCCTCGAAGGGCGTCTTGAGTCCCCATAGCGTACCCACGATGACCGTGCAGCTTCTGGTTAGTGAACGATGGGAACAGCTCGGCCGGCTAGCCGGCTAGCGCATATGTGCCGATAGGGGCGGTCTGTCGCCTATTCGGAGACCACCCAACCTGTGAGTCTGCCGTAGTGGCCGTCGGGGTCCTGGAAATACGCTGCGATCAGATCGCGTCCCTCGCTTGACATGATCGGCGGACCAAGCTCGTCCTCGAACGGCACTCCCCTTTCCGCCATCTCGGCGTAGGTCTCACGCACGTCATCAGAGGAAAGGACAATCTCGGTGAGTGACTCATCAGCGATCGGCTGATCGATCGCGCTGATGATGATCGTGACCGACCCTCCGTCGAGAAACGTGAAACCGGGCAACTGTCGAGTGATGTCCAAGCCAACCGCATGAGACCAGAATGCTGTTGATCTCTCCACGTCGTCGGTGCGCAGGATGATGGTCACCACTTCCATGTGGGGAGCCTACGCGGATTCAATGAGCCTGGCCCGCCTTCCGATCCCAGCTAGCGCATATGTGCGGCCGTTATGCGCTACCTGATTGGAGGTCTTCGAGGGTTGGGCAGGGATCGATCCGGTAGGTGGTGCACTCTTGGGGGCTGAGCGGGCGATCTGCGACGGCCGCTCGGGTGAGGTCGACCAGGACGCCCGTGTCGAGGGAGAGCGTTCCCCACAAGGTGCTGTCTCGGTTCCCGATGAGGATCTCGGTGTCGCTGATCCAATGGATGTCTGACACCAGTCCGAATGGCACTTCCTGGACGATCTCGCGACGTGCGATGTCGATGATCAGCACGTCGTCCTCGTTGGCGACTGCGAGCATCGAGTCGGTTGGGCTGAAGGAGGTCCCGCGTGTGCGGCCCAATCCGAGATCCAGCACCGTGGTCTCCCAGGTCGATGTATCCACCAGGGTGAGAGTGTCTTGTCCAGGAGAGAGCAGGACCGTTCGACCATCGTTGGAGATCGAATAGCTGCGTGCCTCCAGAGGCACTCTCAGCAGTTCTTCTTCGCTCTCGCGATCGAAGAAGACGAACGCACTGAATCCTTCCGAATGAAGGACCCAATTCTCGCCGAAGCCCCACGGTGACAGCCCTGCTCCGGTGTAGACGCGGGTATTGGTGAGCGAACCAGTGCTGGAATCGAAAAAGCGCCATTCCTGAGCGCCGTCCCCGAGCGGGGAGGCATCTGCGAACTCACCTCGTGTAGCAGACAGCATCAAGAGTCCGCAGCCCTGATTCTCCGCGCAGGGTTGGTCGACCGCATCACTGTTGCCGGTGTACGGGTCGTGGATGTAATAACGGTCCTCCCCTTCCGGCTGAAGAACCACACGACCGTCAGGAAGGGTGACGGCTTGACCTTCCGTTCGCAGAGCAGGTGCCACTAACTCGCCGGTCTCCGAGGAGAAGAACTCAATGAAGATGGTGAACTCCGGCTCGAACACGATTCGCATCATCGATCCAATATCGGTGCCTATCGAGAACTGGTTCCCGTTGATGAACGAGCCGCTCGGGAATGTGGCGCGCTGTTGGACGACCGACCCGCCGGCCTTCAGATTCCATACCCTCACCACGCCGTCCGAGTGACCGGAGTAGAGCTGGGTCCCGTCGGGGCTGAAGACGGCGTTGGACGCTCCGGATCCGCCGGTAAACCGATATATCTGCTCGCCGGTGCCGACGTCCCAAACCAACACCCGACCCGGTGTGGCTGCTGCCAATAGCGATCCGTTGGGGGAGAAGGAGAGCCCATAGGGAACCTCGGGCCAGGCCTCTAGTTCTCCGAGGACGTCGAGCTGTGCACCGGTGTCGAGGTCGTACACGTAGCCGAGCAAATCGTTGTTGCTGTGTGCCGCCAGCAGTCCTCCCGAGATCGAAATAGCGGGAGTAATCGGGCTCTTCACCTCGTCGAAAACTTCTGCTAGCTCAAATGCCGATGTGTCGTATACCTCGAGGGGATTCTGGAGGCGAAACGCACCGAGACGATCCTCCGACAATCGCAGATGCCTCTAACGGTTCGCTTACAGCTAGCGCATAACCGGTGCCGCCACAAGGCGTTAATGCAACACCCCGGCGAGAGTCGGGGATTCTCGCTAGGAGGTGTGCGATGGCCGTGGGGTTTACAGAGGTGGAGATCGCCGATATGCGCTAGCTACTTGGCATGTCCTTCAGGGTCGTGCAGGGATCGATCTTGTAGGTGGCGCATTCGATATCGGTGCAAGTCCGATATCACGCTTTGGGGAGGCGGCGGTGTGTGGACGGTCGCCGACCCGTCGATCTGTCTGGCAAGCACGCGCCGGATCGTCAATACTGGCGACATGGCAGCGGAAACCAGACACTTGACCGCGCTCCATGGCGATGTCGCCGGGTACAGCAAGTTGATCGCGGACAACGAGATCGAGACTCACAACACGATCCAGGCGTTCCGGCGTATCATCGAGGAGGAGCTGGACTCCCGAGACGGCAAGCTCGTCCAGTTCGTCGGCGACGAATTCCTCGCCGTGGTCCCCGGCGAAACGGACGCCATCTTGGCTGCCATCGAGGTTCAGCGCAGAATTGCCGGCGAGAACGAGAACCTCCCCCCAGCGCGTCGGATGCGGTTCCGACTCGGGCTCAACTCTGGCGAGGTATCCGTTGCCGACGGGCAGTGGTACGGCGACGCGATCAACGTTGCCGCCCGTCTCCAGTCGCTCGCAGAACCGGGAGGCATCAACGTGTCGGGGGCGACGTTGGATGCGGCCGGGGATATGGACCTGCAGATCGAGGCGTTGGGTAGGAAGCGGCTGAAGAATATCCCGGAGCCGGTGCCCGTGTTCAGGATCATTGACGACGAGGCCACGGCTGACCGCACCAGGCCCTGGAGGCGATACGCCGACCGGCCGCAGCTGCCGTCGCTGGCCGTCAGTCCGTTTGTGAACCTCGGCGTCGCCGAGGACGGGTACTTTGCTGATGGCATGATGATCGCATTGGTCATCTCCCTGATGCGCATCCCGGGACTCGAGCTGGTGAGTGACACATCGACCCTCGGCTACCGCGACCAGCCGTTCTCCGCACAGCAGATCGGCCACGAGCTCGGGGTTCGCTACGTCTTGGAGGGCGCCGTGCAGCGCTCGGGCGACACCGTGCGTGTGATGACCCAACTTATCGATGTCGATGCGTCGTCGACTGCGTGGGCGGATCGTTTCGACGCCAGTTTCGCGGACGTGTTCGCCGCTCAGGACGACATCGTCGCGTCGATCGTAAAGGCCCTGGACATCGAGGTGATCGGCGGCGAGCTCGCAAAGATGTACTGGCTCAAGCTCGACCAACCGACGGTTGAGTATGTCTACCGAGGCCTCTCTCACCTGAGTAACGGAACCAGCGCCGACCTCCGTTCCGCGATGTCCGCGTTCGGCGAGGTCATCGAACGCAGCCCCAACTCGCCGATTGGTTATATGGCGTCTGCTCTTGCCCACCTATGGACGGCGCTCTTCCTTCCAGAAGATGATACGGACGCCCACTACGGCGAAGCCGAGCGCTTTGCCAATCTGGCGATCGAGCGGGACGATGAGTCGGGGATCGGTCACACCGTCCTCGCCCACGTCCTGATCAATCGTCGCGACTGGGAAGGGGCCCGGGAGCAGGCGGACCTAGCCCTGGCGATGCGGCCTGCCTGTGATCTCACCTACGGGGTGGCGGCGTCGGTGATGCGTTATCTCGGCGATCACGACAACGCGGTGGCGTTTGCCAACCGGGCGATCGTGCTCAGCCCTCTGTTCGCAAACTGGTACGAGAGCGTCAAGGCAAGTGCCCAGTTCATGGCGGGCAATTACGACGACGCGGCTGAGCTCGCCGAGGGCGTCGTGGCCGCCGACGACGCACAGCTTGAAGCCCTGCTTACGCTTGCCGCCTCGCAAAAGGCGCTCGGGCGTGACCGGCACGCTGTTGCCGCCGTCGACTACGCCAGAGAGAACAGGCCCGGGCTCAACACAGACGCCCTCCGCGACGATCTGCCGTATCGCGACCAGGAAGCGCTCGACCGGTTCCTCGAGGAACTCAAGTCGAGCGGCCTCGACTGAACTAAAATCCGCGCCGTGATCTCTGAGTTCGGACCGCTTGCGAAGACGCTGCGCCTCACTCTCGTCGAAGGTGCAGAACGATCCCTTCACATCGCAGGCAATTTGGGCGGTTCGATCACCGGTTCTAGTAGAGCCTATGTGCCGACATGGGCGGTGCCAGTCCACACCGTTTCTGGCGATCGGAACCGGTTCAGGGTCTGAGGGCGATGATGTAGTGGGAGGAGAGTTCGACCTGGCGCACGTCATTCTCTCGCATGAATCGCTCGCAGCGTCCGCGTACCCGCTCTGCTTCATCAGGGTCCAGGGCCATAGCGGTGCGTCGCAGGCCTGTGCCCAGCACGATGCGCCACCAGTCACTGGACTCGACCGCGATGACGTCTACTTCACTTTGGATCTCGGACGCGGGGACACCAGCGTCGGTCATGATCGTCTGGAGTGTGCCCCGGTCCTCGGTGCGCCGCCAGGGTTCGACCACGTCGAAACCGGGACGCTCGGCATGGACCGCATCCACGAAGACGTCAAGCATCGGCGTGAAGAACCGGTCACCCAACACGGTGATGGCGAGCCGCCCGCCCGGCCGCAACAGCCCCCAGAAGGATCGCACGAGGCTCGGCATGTCGTCTACGAAGAACAGCCCGAGCACGCAGAGCACCACGTCAAACGAGCCCAGCGGTAGGTCTAGGTCGGTCATGTCGCTCGCCCGTAAATCGACGTTGGCCAGATCTGCGACGGTCACCTTCTCCTGTGCGATTGCCAGCATCTGGTCCGCGTAGTCGATCCCCAGCACCTGTTCGTCCGGGCCGACCGCCCGGGCGGCCGCTACAACCGACGGACCCGTGCCGCACGGGACGTCGAGGATCGACTCGCCAGCTACGGGGGACGCCAGAGCGACGGTCCGCGATGAGAGCTGCTCCCAGAATGCCCGAGAGCCCCGCTCGTAGTCGAGCGAGGCAGCGTCATAGGTGCCTTTGGGGTCGAAGCCGCGAAGAGGATCGCTCACCGGCTCAGAAACCTCAGTGCCCCTCGTAAACCTCAACGATGTCGTCGGCCACCAGGCCGTGCGCCTCGCGGTGCACCGCCCGACGAGCAATCGACCGGGTCGGTTCCCCCGACCCCCGTCGCTCCCACACCTCAGCAATCTCCGCCTCCGTGAACCTTCTCGACACGCCACACCTCCCAAGCGAGACACCACAACTCTCGCCGATGGTGTTGCGTTCACGCCTTGAGGCGGCAGCCGATATGCGCTACTGAACCTGCTCGATCGAGGACAGCCCTTTCACGGTCCCCGAGCCTCTGCCCGCAGATCGTGCCGGAGGCAGCATGATGCTTCCATAGCGGTCGGTCTTCACTCCTGCGACACGGACAGGCGACTCCTAGGGCCGAGGGCTGTTGCCGAGGCATCGGGTAGCGCGTGCCGATCTAGGCGGGTATCCGGTCGGAGTCGTTGCGCCTGTCGCATGGACGTGTTCTCGATTTCAGGTAGGGCGACAACACCAGGTTGAATGCACGCCTGGTTCAGGTACGACGAAAGAGAAGGAGAACTCATGAGCGCTGATACAGCCGATCAAGGAGTTGCCGGTGTCGGGATGTTCATCGCGGGCTATACCGATGAGAAGGCCGCGGACGGGACGTTGGATGCCTTGAAGGAGGCCGGTGGATTCGTCTACGACGATGCGGCCATTGTCCGCCGCGACGCTGAGGGGAAGGTCCACATCAAGGAGACCGGCGATATGAGCACCGGGAAGGGTGCCGGGATCGGTGCGTTGATCGGTGGCGTCATCGGCATTCTCGGCGGCCCGGCGGGCGTAGCTCTAGGCGCAGGCGCGGGTGCCGCGATCGGCGGTATTGCTGCCCACGCCGACGCTGGCTTCGACAACGACACTCTCGAGGAGATCGGCGGTGCTTTGCCTGCCGGGACCTCGGCGCTGGGGGTTACAACCAGCCAAGACTTTGTGGAATCGGTGCGCGCTGCTGCTACCGACGAACAGACGTTGACGATGGCCCGGGACATCGCCGACGAGATCAGTGGCAACCTCAACGCTGGCCAGGATGTACTCATGGCACTGGTGATCACCGAAGATGCCGTTGCCGCCACCAAAGTGGTCGCTGGCCCCGATGCGGTTGCGGTGTTCGGCATCGCCGCCAGCGAGGATGGCGTCGCTGCGGGCGCAGTTGTCGCGACCGACGGTGGCGTAGCCGCGGTGGAAGCAGCCGCGGTGCCCGTCGGCGATGTCTCGGAAGCCGGCGGAGACTCCGACTCCACCGACGACCAGAACTGACCATCGACAGTCGAAGTTGGCTACAGCCAACCGTTCAGGGGGACCGGTCTGTGCCGGTCCCCCTGCTCAAACCCCGCTCAGAGAGAGCCTCGGTCACATATCGCATGGGGGCGGTTCGTCCTACCAGCTCGGCTAGCGCATATGTGCCGATATGCGGTACCTGAATGGCACGGCGGTTACCGGCTGGCTTCGCATCGGTATCGGTCGCTAGCGTGTGGTTCGTGGCTGCACCAAGCCCGTCGGCTCACACCGCGGTGAGTCCGCAATGACTGCCAGGACTGTGGTGGTGGAGGAGCGGGGGAAGCCATGAATCAATTCGTCGCTGTTGGAATCGCGCTCGTCGTTCTGGTGGGCCTGGCCTGGATGTTGTACCGACCTCGTGTGCAGCAGTCTGAGAAGTATCAGGCGATGGTCGTCCCGCTGTCGAACATCATGGACGTTGGGTTCATCATCATGGCGCCGGCGATCGTCCTGCTGGCCGGCTACGCGGCTCCACTCGTGATGCTCGGCATCTGCCTTGCCGCGATCGCGACCGGGTTCGCGATTGCTTACAACATCCGCCACTTCGAGCCGATCGAGGGCACGGACGATCGGGTCAATGTCGTCGGCCACGCTGCTCGGTGGGCGCTCACGTTTGCGTCGGTGATCAACATCGCCTACTACACGCTGGTACTCGTGACGCTGCTCCTGTGGCCGCTCGATCTGTACTCGGAGCGCAACCTGGCGATCGTCGGGACAGTCATACTTGGCGGCCTCATCGTCGTTGGGTTTGCAGGCGGCATGGACCGGCTCAACGCGCTCGCCAACCGAACCACAGCCTTCAACCTCTCAGCGGTCGTCGCGATCGTCGTCGCATTCGGCGTCTACAACATCCAGGAAGCACTTGGAGGGAGGGAGATCTTCCCGCCGGTGGACACGGTCATCGACACCGAAGCGTTCCGCCAGATCATCGGACTGTTCGCGATCGTGCAAGGTTTCGAGGCTGCCCGCTACATCGGAGGACGATTCGCTGGGGAGCTGCGCATCAGCACGATGCGCGTCGCGCAGGTCATATCCAGCGTCGTGTTCGTGGCGCTGGTGGCCTTCGTGCTCATCCTCTTCGTCCAAGTGGAAACCGACTTCAGCGCCAAATCGATATTCATCGTGGCGGACGAGGTTGGCGACGCGATGCCCTGGTTGATCCTATTGGCCGCACTCGGCAGCCAGACCTCAGCGATCATCGGAGCGACGATGTCACGCAGCGACATGCTCGTGAGCCACCAAGTGCTCAAGCGCAGCATCTCGCGGCGCGCCACATTCGTGATCCTGCTCGTGCCTGCGATCGCACTCTTCCTGCTAGCAGATGTGCCTCTGGCGGTTGCCTTGGCGTCCCGAGTATTCGCTGTCTACTTCGTCCTCCAAGCAGCGATCGCGTGGATCCTCGCGCGACGCAAAGCCAACTGGGGAGCCGTTGCCGGATTCACCGGCATCGGTGCCATCATGGCGACGATTGCGATCTTCGGACTCCCTTTGTAGCCGCCGTCGTCCGACAGTACCTGATGGTGAGAAACCTGTCTCTCATCTTTCGGGTGCTCAATCGACGCTGACAGTCCGGTCCGCCAGGTACCGCATATGTGCCGATATGTGGGTGCTGATGAGTCCTTGGGTGAGGTACTGTCGTCGAATGAGCACTCGAGATCCATTACCGGCGCGCCGACTGTGACGTGAGTTCAACTTTGGATTTCGATGGGACCGATCAGCGAAGAACGTCCTTTCACGCTCAGCAACTGGACGGAGCCAGCTTCGCCAGAGCCGATCTGCGGGGCGCGGACTTCGGTGACGCATCGCTCGTGAATGCAGACTTCACGGATGCTCAGGTCGGCCTTTCGCCCCTCCTTGGGTTCGGACTGCTCGTGGCAGCGATCGTATTGGCCGCCATGGCTGGGGGGGTCGTCGGGTGGTTGGCGACCGAGACGCGCAGCAGGATCTTCGCGGGCGAATGGCAGCCGGTGATGGTTGGTTCCATGATCATTGTCCTCACCCTGGTGCTCTTTGGGTTTGCGATCGCCAAGGGCCTCTACGGCGCGGTGAAGGCCTTCGTTGTGACCTTCTTGGTCCTTTTGGTCGTCGATATCGCAGTTGCGGCCCTCTTCGGTGAGGTCAACCTCGGGCTGATGGCTCGGACAATCGGACTTGTCGTGCTGTTTGCCTTAGCGCTTTTTGCGGGCATCCTTGCACGCATGGTGGGGGGAGCTTTCAGCCCGATCGCGATCGCCGTTGTCGCCGTGATTGGTGGGATCGCTGCGGGGCGAGCGGACGGTGGGATCGGAGCGATCATCGTCAGCGTGCTGCTCGTGTACCTCTCGAAACGGGCGCTCCATGCGGACATCCGGGATCGACCCTTGCTCGTGCTCATGAGGCGCATTGTCACCATGGGCGGAACGAAGTTCACCCGGGCGAACCTAACCGGGGCGGACTTCACCGGCGTCAATCCGTCACGCGGCGATTTCACTGGCGCTGAGATAGCCGAAACGATCTGGGACCCGGAACACCCGCCGATACAGCTGGTCCCTGGCGACTCGCCTTAGGCGCACTCGCCGGGGCCGACTGCGGAGACCCATGAGCTGCCCACATGCTTGGGTGACTGTCACGAGCGCTGGACCAGGGCTGGTCCGTCACGACAGCAAGTCAATCCCGTAGCTGAATAGCCGGGTTCACTGCAGATTGGTAGGGTCGTCGGCCAGGGCGACAGAGGAGTTCGAGGTGGCCGACGAGAAGCCGAGGAAGAAGCCGAACATCCTGGTCATTTGGGGTGACGACATCGGCGTCACGAATCTGAGTTGTTACAGCCGAGGCCTGATGGGCTATCAAACGCCGAACATCGACCGCCTTGCCGACGAGGGCATGATGTTCACGGACTACTACGCCGAGCAGAGCTGCACCGCCGGTCGCTCGTCGTTCATCACCGGGCAGAGCGTGTTCCGCACCGGGTTGAGCAAGGTGGGCATGCCCGGCGCCGACATGGGTCTGAGCGATGAGGATCCAACGATCGCCAAGCTGCTCAAGGAGCAGGGCTACGCCACTGCACAGTTCGGCAAGAACCACTTTGGCGACTTGAACAAGTTTGTCCCCACAGTCCACGGCTTTGACGAATTCTTCGGGGTGTTCTACCACCTCGACGCCTACGAGGATCCGGAGCATCCGGACTACCCGCCGGCGGACAAGTTTCCCGACTTCTACGATACGTACGGGCCCCGAAACGTCATCCATGCGTGGGCGACCGATGAGGACGATGAGACCGTCCAACCACGATGGGGCAAGATCGGGAAACAGCGGTTCGAAGACACTGGTCCGCTGAACGTCGAGCGGATCAAGACGTTCGACAAGGAGTGCCTCGACGTTTCGACTGACTTCATTGAGCGTTCGGTTGCCGCTGTCCAGCCGTTCTTTGTGTGGCACAACACTACGCGCATGCATGCCTACACCCAGATCAGCGACGAGATTCGCGGCCAGTCCGGATTGTGGCAATCGGAGTATCACGACGGGATGATCGAACACGATCAGCATGTGGGCGCGCTGCTCGACAAGCTCGACGAGTTAGACGTTTCGGACAACACGATCGTCATCTACGCGACCGACAACGGCCCGCACCGGAACACGTTGCCTGATGCCGGCACGACGTGGTTCCGTAGCGAGAAGGACACCAACTGGGAGGGCGCGTTCCGCGTGCCGTGCCTGCTGCGGTGGCCGGGCTTCGTCGATCCGGGTTCGGTAAGCAATGAGATCGTCGGATCGCACGACTGGCTGCCGACGTTGGTGCGGGCGGCCGGCGAGGCCGACGTGGTCGATAAACTCAAGAAGGGCTACGAGGCCGACGGCAAGACTTTCAAAGTACACATCGACGGTTACGACCTGACGCCGTACCTCTCGGGCGACGCCGAGGAGCACTCGCGTCCTGGCTTCCTGTACTTCTCCGACGACGGCGACGTCTTGGCGATGCGATACCACAACTGGAAGATCGTCTTCATGGAGCAGCAGATCAAGGGAACGCTGTACCTGTGGATGTACCCGTTCACAACGTTGCGCACTCCGAAGATCTTCAACTTGCGGACCGATCCCTTCGAGTACGCCGACATCACGTCGAACACGTACTACGACTTCATCCTCCGGCACGAGTTCCTGTTCGTACCTGCGCAGAAGATCGTTGGTGACTTCCTGAAGACCTTCGAAGAGTTCCCGCCCCGCCAGAAAGCGGCCAGCTTCAGCCTCGACCAGGTGCTGGAGAAGCTGCAATCGGGTGTCGGCTCGAAGTAACACCAGACCGGCCGATGCACTCCTGAGCGTCTACAG
>CAXMOL010000164.1:0-5057 GCA_964194935.1 uncultured Kiloniellaceae bacterium | reverse complement strand
CCTTTACCTCCAAGGAATACACCTGTTACTGGGCGCAGCTTCGGGATGAGGATCTCGGCATGGGGATGGAATTGCTCTCCGAGATGATCCAACGCCCGGCGTTTCGATCTGATGAGATCGAGTCCGAATCTCATGTGGTCCTCGAAGAGATCAACATGAATGAGGATGACCCTGCCGACGTCGCCCACGACCAGTTCGCCAGAGCGTTGTGGGGCGACCACATGCTCGCCAAGCCGGTACTGGGAACCCGTGAGTCGATCGGGGCGATGACCCGCGATGACATCGTCGGGTACTGGAAGCGGCGCTATCACCCTTCGACCGTGGTCCTGGCGGCCGCCGGAAACCTTGAGCACAAGGATGCCGTGGCGATGGTCGTCGATCGGTTCGGGGACTGGAATGGAGCAGAATCCGAGCACGATCTGAGGGACGCCACAGTCGGATCGTCCGTAGGCGTGGTTACCCGAGACACCGAGCAAGCGCACCTCGTCATCGGTGGGGAGTCGCTAAAGCGGGGTGACGCTCGGCGCTTTTCCTTCGGGATCCTCAATCACGTAGTCGGTGGTGGGATGTCCTCTCGACTGTTTCGGCGGATCCGCGAGGAACGCGGTCTTGCCTATGCCGTTTACGCCTTCAGGATGCCCTACGCCGACTCAGGGGCGTTTGGCGTCTACGTGGGCACCACACCGCACCAGACGTCAGAGGTGCTCGCCCTGGTGCGCGAGGAGCTCTCTGAGGTGGTTGCGAAGGGTCTCACCGTCGAGGAACTCGATCGAGCCAAGGGCAACATGAAGGGCGGACTGGCGCTGTCTATGGAGGACACCAACAGCCGCATGGTGCGCCTCGGTCGCCACGAGCTGACGGGTATCGAGCACCTCACGCTGGACGAGACGGTGGCTCGGATCGACGGTGTGACCCTCGACGAGGTTCACGAGGTTGCCGGTGACATCTACAACGGGCCGTTCGTGATCGGCGCCGTCGGTCCCTTCGAAGCCGCCGACCTGGAACGCCACATCGGTTAGGAGTACTCGGTAAGAAACCACTCCCCTTGAGTGTCGGGTTGCGCGATAGGCCCGATGGTTCTGTTCTGATCACTCTCCCCTTTGGGGGGAGTCAGCGAGCGAAGCGAGCTGGTGGGGGGCATCCGGTCTTGGTCTCTATCAGGCCAACACGTCTTGTATGTCGTAACGGCCTGTCATCAGGTGGTTGCGCCAGGTTGTGTAGCCACTCGATCATGGGTCTTGTGGGTCAGTTCGCCGAGTAGGTGTGCGTCCGATAGGCAGAGCGATTGCCGCGAGTTGGTGAGTCCCCCCACCAATCGGCCTGCGGCCGATTGACTCCCCCCAGAGGGGAGAGTGATCCAAACAACCGTCGGGCGCTAAACGCGACAGATCACCCTCAAGGGGGAGCCAAATCCGCAGGCCGTTGGTGGGGGGGATTGTTAAACGACTAGTCGCGCTAGTAGCTGATGGTTGATGGCTGTCGCCTAAAACAGCGCGTTGGCCAGCGCCTTGCGATACGAAACGGTGAGTGGATGCTCGTCGCCGAGAAGTCCGAAGATATCGACCATGGCGTGCCTGGCCGATTCCATGTGGTCGCCCTTGTCGGTGACGATCGCGAGCAGATGGTCGAGTCCGGCTTCGTGCTCACCGTTGGCGGCCAATGCCTGCGCTAGCTCGATGCGGGATGGCGCGTCGTCGGGATTGGCAACGAGTCGTGCTTCAAGGTCTGAGATATCGACGCCTTGGGCCGCCGTCACCCGGGCTGCAGCTTCGAGTCGCTCGACGTCTGAGGTGCGTGGTAGGCGACCGAGGACGATGAGCGCGCTCTCGGTGTCGCCATTGGCGATGAGCAATGAGGCGAGACCGGTCCCTGCCTCGGCGTGGTCCGGAACTTGTTCGAGTACCTGGCTGAATACAGCACTCGCAGCCACCTCGTCACCTTCGAGGACGAGGTCGCGCGCTTGTTCCACCATCAGGTCGAGTTCCGTGGGCAGGATCGCATCGATGAACTCGCGGATTTGGGCATCGGGGATGGCACCCATGAACTGAGAGACGGGCTTGCCATCCTTGAAAGCGATGACTGTGGGAATCGATTGGATCCCGAATTGCTGGGACAGCGCCTGGTTCTGATCGACATCAACCTTTACGAGATCGAACTTGCCGTCGTACTTGGCCGCGATCGCTTCGAGGGCCGGTCCGAGGGTCTTGCACGGTTCGCACCAGGTCGCCCAAAAATCGACGACCACCGGTACATCGTTGCTGCGCTGTAGGACCTCGGTCCCGAATTCCTGTTGATCGATGTCCTTTACATGTGCCATTAGGCAACGGTAACCCGATCCCGCGCTGAAGCATTCCGGCACCGCAGGGCGTCGCTGTTGCTACCGTCGCAGGCAACTGGTACGGAGGCACCATGGCCACACCATTCGGACGGCTACTCACCGCCATGATCACCCCATTCGACTCATCTGGAGCGGTCGACCATGGAACGGGGGGGGAGCTGGCACGTCATCTCGTCGATACGGGAAACGACGGAATCGTCGTCGCTGGCACGACCGGGGAATCACCGACGCTGGATGTTGATGAGAAGGTCGCTCTCTTCAAGGCGGTGGTTGATGCCGTCGGGGATCGGGCATTCGTGGTCGCCGGCACGGGCACCTATGACACCGCCGAGTCGCTCCAACTCACGACTCGAGCGATCGAGGTCGGGGTTCACGGCGTCATGGCCGTCACTCCGTACTACTCGCGGCCGCCGCAGCAAGGACTGTTCGAGCATTTCATCGCTATTGCCGAGGCATCATCGGTGCCGGTACTCCTTTACAACATCCCGTCTCGCACCTCGCGCCGGATCGAGGTCGAAACGCTGGTGCGCTTGGCTGAACACGATCGGATCGTTGCCGTAAAGGACGCAGTTGGCGACCTCGGGTTTACGACCGACACCATCAACGCCTGCGGTGACAACCTCGCGGTGTACTCGGGAGACGATCTACTCACTCTGCCGATGATGTCGGTGGGAGCCGCCGGCGTGGTCAGCGTCGGCGCCCATCTGGCGGGGGAGCAGATAGCCGCCATGATCGAGGCAGCGGTGAGCGGAAACTGGGAGGAAGCTCGACGGCTCCATCTCGCGCTCGCCCCCTTGTGTCGTGCCCTGTTTGTCGAACCGAATCCAATGCCGGTAAAAGCAGCGCTGAGCGCCTTCTGGCAGTCAGTCGGCGAACCTCGCCTTCCCCTTGTTCCCGCCAGCGCCGACACCGTGACCGCGATCAAGGAGGCACTGGCAATCGCCAGGATCTGATGACAGTACGCGTCTCGTTTCTTGGAGGTCTCGGGGAGATAGGGCGTAACTGCGCCTCTCTGGAGATCGATGGTCGGATCGCCTTGATCGACTGTGGGTTGATGTTCCCCGATGAGCAGATGCTCGGAGTGGACTTGGTCCTGCCGGACTTCAGCTCTGTTGTCGAGCGGGCTGCGGATGTGGAATGCGTTGTTCTCACCCACGGGCATGAAGACCACATCGGGGCGCTCGCCTTCTTCCTCTCCCAGGTTGACGTCCCGGTATTCGGTGCCCCGCTCGCCTTGGCTTTCGCCCGATCTCGCCTCGAGGAGGCCGGAATCAAGCCGGATCTGCGCCCGGTGGCCATGAGTGAATGGGTAACCCACGGCCGGTTTACGTTCATGTTGGTGCCGGTATCGCACTCGATTCCTCAGGGTGCGGGTATTGCCTTTGATACGCCGGAAGGGATCGTGCTCCATTCGGGCGATTTCAAACTCGATCCGACCCCTATCGACAGCACTCCGACCGACCTTCCTGAATTCGCCGCCCTCGGCCGACGCGGGGTGAGACTGTTGCTGTCGGACAGCACCAACGCCGAGCAACCGGGCTTTGTGCCGTCGGAGTCGAGTCTTGCCCAGCCGATGTACGAGATCGTCGTGGAGACGAAGGGGAGACTGGTAGCCGCCTGCTTTGCCAGCCACATCCATAGGGTGCAGCAAATTGTCGATGCCGCCGTCGACGCAGGCCGCTATGTCGCCTTTTTGGGGCGGTCGATGATTCGCAACGTTCCCATTGCCGAGGAACTCGGATTGTTCGACGTCCCGGAAGATCGGATCATGCCGCTCGACGAATTGCTGCGCCTCCCGCCCGAGAAGACGGCGATAGTTTGCACCGGGAGCCAGGGCGAGCCCTTCGCCGCTCTGTCGCTGATGGCTGCGGGCGAGCATAAATATCTGAGTGTCGAGCGAGACGACACGGTGCTGATCTCTGCTCGACCGATTCCGGGCAACGAGACGAAAGTCTCGCGGGTTGTAAACGGGTTGCTGAAGCGGGGGGCCAAGGTGTACCACGGCAACAACGCCCAGGTTCACGTGTCCGGCCATGGCGCTCGCGAGGAACTGAAGACGTTCATCAACGTCGTCCGGCCCCAGGCATTTGTCCCGGTCCACGGTGAATACCGCCATCTGGCGGCGCACTCCCGACTGGCCGAAGACATGCAGGTCCCTGAAGTGTTCCTGTGTGAGGACGGGGATGCGATCGTGCTCGAAGGCGGCAAGGCCAAACTCGAGCGAAACGCGATTTCAGCAGCGCTCGTCTACGTCGACGGTCTCGACCTGGCCGGAACGGTGCAAGGCGTGATCCGCGACCGCCAGCACCTCGCCGATGACGGGGTGGTCGTCGTGACCCTGGCGGTGGACGGTGCGACGGGCGAGATCGTCCAGGGCCCCGACCTCGATAGCCACGGGTTCATGGACGACCCCAGCGAGGTGTTTGGGCTTGCTGCGAAGCGGATCAAATCAGAGGTCGGTCGCCTCGACCTTCCCGTCGACTACGAACAGGCGCGGCGCAAGATCAAGGGCGCCGTCAACTCGGTAACCCGCGAAGAGAGCGGCCGCCGAGCTGTAGTCATCCCGGTAGTGCTCGAAGTCTGAGGAAGTCTGGAGTCTGGAGTCCTGAGTCCAGAGAAGAACTAACTCCCCCTTGAGTGTCGGGTTGCGCGAACGGTTCTGTTCTGAACACTCTCCCCTTTGGGGGGAGTCAGCAAGCGAAGCGAGCTGGTGGGGGGT
>CAXMOL010000163.1:0-2012 GCA_964194935.1 uncultured Kiloniellaceae bacterium | reverse complement strand
TCCCCGGCCAGTCCGGCGCTCAATTCTTCTTTACCGAGACGGGCCGGGCGTTCTGTCTCTATGTCGTCCTTGGTTCCCACGCCCGACGCCGTCAGCTGATCCCCGAGGTCAATCTGGTCCTGCGTAATCTCAACGTGAGTCCCATCTGAGCTACGGAGTATCTCTATACCCATCCCGACATCGTCGCCGATATGGGCATTGATGGGATCACGATCCTTGGTCAGGGCACACGCTTCGAGGTCGGGCGCGCAGTATTTCACCTGCCCTGCCAGCATGGTCATCAGGGCGTCGATGGAAACGGTCGCCTCTTCATCGACGGCCATTGGGCTCTGATCGAGCACGATGACGTCGGCGAACTTGCCGGGCTGCGGGCGGGGTTGTCGACCGATGAGCGGGAGCGTGGTCAGAGGTCAAGGAGCTGCGGCGGGCCAATGAGATCCTGCGTAAGGCGTCAGCGTATTTTGCTTAGGCGCAGCTCGACCGCCGACCGAGACGATGACCGTTCATCAACGATTACCGGGATGAGTACGGGGTCGAGCCGATCTGCAGGGTGTTGCCGATCGCCCCTTCTACCTATGACCTGAGCCCCGGATAGTGGTCCACCTGTTGTGGGAGTCTATACCCTTGAAATGGGAGGATGACCACATGAAGAGACATCGACACACCCCCGAGCAGGCGGTTCGGAAGCTCCAGGAGGGCGAACGCATGCTCGGCGAGGGCAAGGACATGACCGAGGTGCTGCGGCATCTCGAGATCGCTGAATCAACGTGGAACCGGTGGCGGAACCAGTACGGCGGGATGAACACGAACGGTGCGAAGCAGCTCAAAGAGCTCCAGGTCGAGAACGCCAGGTTGAAGAAGCTCCTCGCCGAAGCCGAACTGGACAAGGCCATGTTGAAGGAGTTGGCTGAGGGAAAATGGTGACCCCGGACCGTCGCCGCCGTGCCGTTTCGGTGCTGCAAGATCGGTTCGGGGTCTCTGAGCGCAAGGCGTGTCGGGTCGTGGGTCAACATCGGTCCACCCAACGCCACCCGCCACGTCCAGTCCCTCCAGACGATGTGAAGCTCCGTGCGAGGCTCCGCTGTTTCGCACGGAACCATCCTCGCCTGGGGTGGCGCAAGGCCCACACAGTGGTGCGCCGCGAGGGCTGGGTCGTGAACCACAAGAAGCTGCGCAGGTTGTGGCGTGAAGAGGGCCTACGCCGGCCACCCCCGCAGAAACAGAAGATAAGCGCCGTCCCGGTGGTCTCGACCGCAGCCTGTTGACCGCTGAGCATCCGAACCATGTGTGGGGACTCGACTTCCAGTTCGACGAGACCGCCGACCTACGCAGATTGAAGCTGTTGAACGTCGTCGATGAACACACCAGAGAAGCGCTAGCGATGGATGTCGGTCGGTCGATCACCGGCAACGACGTCGTTGCGGTGTTGGAGCGTCTCGTCGCAGAACGAGGCGCACCGTTGTTCATCCGGATGGACAACGGACCCGAACTGATCGCCTGGATCCTGAGGGACTGGTGCCGCCTTCGAGGCCTCGGCACGATCTACATCGAACCCGGCTCACCGTGGGAGAACCCTTGGATCGAGTCGTTCAACGGCCGGGTCCGAGACGAACTGCTGAACATCACCGAGTTCGGATCCCTCCCCGAAGCGAGGGTGCTCATCGAAGACTGGAGGAACGAATACAACACCTGGCGACCGCACAGCAGCCTCGAAGGACTCACCCCCGCCGAGTACGCTGACAACTGCGAACACCAACACCAGCCGACACACCCATAACAGCTGGACCAATCACCGGGGCCCCGTCACCTATTACGAGACGAAACGCCAGCAACGAGAACCGGCTCGGCGCTCGGCTCGTGTCCGACGTGACGAGCAGCTCCGGGTCGAGATTCAGCGTGTCTATGACGCGAGCTATCGGGTGTATGGGACCCACAAGGTGTGGCGTCAGTTGAACCGGGAAGGGATTGGGGGTGGCCAAATGCACGGTGCGGCGTTTGATGCGCCACATGGG
>CAXMOL010000162.1:0-29929 GCA_964194935.1 uncultured Kiloniellaceae bacterium | reverse complement strand
GATGCTGACGACTTCCGATCACGAGGAGTCGGCCAAGATCTCCGCCAAGTACGAAGACTGGATCGTCGATCCGCGCCGCATGGAAATGGCCGACGAGGACGCTATCTACATGCATCCTCTGCCGGCCGACCGCAACGTCGAAGTCGCCGACGCCGTCATCGACGGCCGCTGGAGCAGAGTCTTCGACCGGGCCGAAAACCGCCTCCACGCCCAAAAGGCCGTCATGGCATTGACTATGTAGCGCGGAGCCTGGTTGACGGCCTTGCCGGCAACCAGACATTCATGCGGAGAGTTTCGGTCTGATCACTCTCCCCTCTGGGGGGAGTCAAACTCCACAGGAGTTTGGTGGGGGGCTAAGTCACCACAATCGGGTTGCGGATCGGACGCACACCGACTCGGCGAACCTGACCCACAAGACGTGTTGGGCTGATTGAGACAAAGACCGGGAACCCCCCACCAGCTCGCTTCGCTTGCTGACTCCCCCCAAAGGGGAGAGTGGTTTTCTTACCGGACAACTGGCTACTGGCTACTGGCTACTGACTCACTCCAGCCATCATGAGTCCGATCGCCTGGCGAGTCGTCGCAGCTGCATCGACGATGCCGATGATCTCCCCCTCGTAGATGACCGCGATTCGGTCGGAGAGGGCAAACACTTCATCGAGATCCTCTGACACCATCAGCACCGCGGTCGATTCGGACCGCTGCTCGATGAGGCGGCGGTGGATGTACTCGGAGGCACCGATATCGACTCCCCGAGTGGGTTGAGCGGCGATCAGCAATTTCGGCGTACCCGACAATTCTCGGGCGAGAATCAGTTTTTGGATGTTGCCGCCGGACAGCGATTGTGCAGGTGTCTCCAGCGACGGAGTCTTTACGTCGTATTCGTCCACCAAACCTTGGCAATGTTGCCGGATGGCTTCGAAGTCGAGTAGTCCGCGGCGCACGAATCTCTCGTCGCCGTGGTCGATCAGAAGCAGGTTCTCCGTCACCGAGAACCCCGCGATGGCCCCCGTGTGCATTCGCTCCTCCGGGACATAGGCAAGACCCTCGTCCCGAACTTGGGCCGGCAAGAGATTGGTGACATCGACACCATCTATCTCCACGGTTCCCGATTCGACGGGTCGCAGACCTGCAATCGCCTGGGCCAACTCACGCTGACCATTTCCTGAAACTCCGGCGACTCCCAGGATCTCGCCCGCTCTCACTTCGAGGTCCAGTCCACGCACTGCCTCGTCGCCCCGGTCGCCCATCACCGTGAGGTTGGTGATCTGGAGCACCGGCTCGGTCGCCACCACGCTCGGCTTGTCGGGCACCATTTGCACCTGACGGCCAACCATCATCTCGGCGAGGACTTCGCGGGTCGCGTCCTCGGCTGCTACGTGTCCGGTCACCTTGCCATGACGGAGCACGGTGATTCGATCGCTCAACGCCAGGACTTCGTGCAGCTTGTGGGAGATAAAGATCAGCCCACGACCATCAGCCGTCATTTGGCGCAAGGTGACGAACAGCTGGTCCACTTCTTGAGGGGTCAGCACTGCCGTGGGCTCGTCGAGGATCAGGAGCTTGGCATCGCGATAGAGGGCCTTGATGATTTCGACGCGCTGCCTTTGACCAACGGCCAGCTGCCAGATCAGTGCGTCTGGATCGATCTGGAGGCCGTAGCGCTCGCTGAGCTCTCCGATCCGCTCCGAAACGCTATCGAGGTCGGTGCGGATTCCCCGCTCGGATTTGAGTCCCAGAGCTACGTTCTCGGCGACGGTGAGGGTGTCGACCAGCATGAAATGCTGATGGATCATCCCGACGCCGAGGGATATGGCATCGGTGGGGCTGGTGATGCCGGCGGGCTCGCCATGGAGCCTGATCTCTCCCGCGTCTGGCTGATAGAGGCCGTAGAGGATCTTCATCAGCGTGCTCTTGCCCGCTCCGTTTTCACCCAACAGCGTGTGCACCTCACCGGCACGCACGTCGAAATCGACACCATCACTGGCCACCACACCGGGGAACCGCTTGACGATGCCGCTCATTTCGAGCATTGGAGATTGGGACACGCTTGTCACTTCCAGTCGGGTTTGTTGGGCCGGGAGACCATCGGGTCTCCCGGCCCAACACTCGCTTCCTACGGAGTAGTCGAGATCGAACCGGACTCGATGCCTGCGATGGCCGCATCGGCCTTCGCCCGCACGTCTGCCGGCAGATCAAATCCGTCGTTGAATTCGATCACAAGACCGCCGTTGGCGAGATCGATGGAGTAGATCTCTCCACCGAGCGTTCCATCTTCGATATTGGCGATGATGTCACGCAGCAGCACCTCCCAGTGATAGACCTGGGACGCAACCACGATGCTCGGAGCCAGGCTGGTCTGGTTTGCCTGGGTACCGAACCACAGCATGTCGTTCTCATTGGCAACGCCAACCGCCCCGACAACCATCTGCGCCGTACCGGTCAATACGTCAGCCCCAGCTGCAAGATGTGACTCGGCTGCCTCTGCGGCCAATGCGACATCACCAAACGAGCCGGTGTAGACGATGTTTACGGTCGCTCCGGGCTTTTCGGCCAGGGCCCCGAGCTGATACCCATCGACGTACAACTTGGCATCGCCGACCTCGATCGGACCCACAACCCCGATCACGTCTGATGTGCTGAGAGCGGCTCCCATGACGCCCATCACGTATCCGCCCTCATCGGAGGCGGCCTCATACGAGTACACGTTCGGCAAGCCGAATGTGTCCGCAGCGGTGCCCCAAGCGAACGAGGTGTCCGGGAAATCCGGTGCGATCTCCGAAAGAGACCCTCCGTATTGCGAACCGTGGGCGATCACCAGATCTACCCCATCGGCCGCATACGCCCGAATCGCAGCAGCAGCATCGTCAACCACGAAGGTGCCGTCGGTTACCTCGATCTCGACGTTGCCCATCTCGGCGGCGACGACATTCACCGCATCGACGATGGACTGGCTAAACGCCAGGTCGTTGGAAGCCGACGGCGCCACGATGGCGATCCTGAACGGAGCTGCGGCGGTCGTCGCAGCAGTAGTTGCTGCAGTAGTTGCTGCAGTCGTGTCATCAGCATCGTCATCGCCGCAAGCGGCTACCACCAGAGTGAACGCCATCAGGATCGCAATCCCGATGAACCTTGGTTTTCTCATCTTTCCTCCCATATTGCTTTCTCCACTATTCATGTCCCCCTCGTGAACGGTTTGGTCAGTGCCGCAGGCTGGCGGAAACGGCGAGCCACGATCACCAAAGCCAGGATCGTGATTAGGGCCGGTGCCATCGCCGAGATATCGGACCAGCCGCGCGAAATGATGCCCAGCGTCTTCAGCTGAAGCACCAGCGCGTTTACGAACCCATACAGCAATGCACCTGCCATCACGCCCATTGGACGCCAGGCGCCGAAGTAGACGAGTGCGATGGCAATAAAGCCGGCCGCATTGGTGAGGTTCTGCTGAAAGATTCCCAAGTCAATGGCCAGAGCACCGCCGGCGAACCCGGCAAAGGTGCCGCCGATCGTCACCGTGGCGTAGCGAATCTTGGTGACACTCACCCCGAGGCTATCCGCAGCTTCGGGGTTCTCACCGACCGCCTTGATGTTCATCCCGAAGGTCGTTCGGTTCAGGACGTACAGGCTGATCGGCACCGCGGCAAAAGCCATGTAGATGACCGCACTGTGCTGAAACAGCATTCCTCCCAGAATCGGGATATCACTGAGGAGCGGGATGTCGAGGTCGGGAAAACCCGAGATTGGGATCGGCGTGCCGACCATCTTTTGAAACAGCAGATCGCTCATCCCCAACCCGAACAGATAGACGCCGATGCCGCTGATGCCCTGTTCGGCCTTGAGTGTGACCGAGATCACGGCGGAGGCCAGCCCCAACAACAGACCGATAAACGCGCCCATGACGAGACCCACCCAGACGTTGCCCGTGCGCAGCACCAGGTAATAGCCACTGAACGCACCAAGCAACATGATGCCGTCCACACCGAGATTGAGGACGCCGCTGCGTTGACCGTACATCTCGCCTAGGGAGGCGAGGAGAAGCGGAACGGCGAGGCGGATTCCCGAAGCAACGATCCCGATCAAAACGGCCTCGGTGAACAACCGGCTCATGGTTCACCGCCTCCGGAGGAGACCGGATCACCATCCCCCGGGTCCGGACCTGACGATGATCGCTCCTCCGCCTTCTCGCTTCCGCCGGAGAGAAGGCGGCGGCGGAGCCGGTCGCTGGAGACGACAAAGACGACGACGAGACCATTGAGGGCGAGGATCAGAGCCGAAGGCACCTGCACGGCGCGCTGCATCGCATTGCCACCTACGAGGAGCCCACCAAACAGGAACGATGCCGGAATCGTCCACAACGCGTGGAGCCCACCAAACAGTGCCGCAACTATGCCGTTGAACCCAGCACTCCCGGTAAATCCCGCAGTGGAGCCGTCGGTCACCATCCGGTGGCTCTCGCTGCCAAACACCAACACCGCGCCGGCAAGTCCGGCCATCGCACCGCTGAGGGTCATCGCCAGGACAATCGTTCGCTTTACTCGCACCCCGGCATATCGGGACGCATCCCGGCTCAACCCGACGGAGCGGATCCGGAAACCGAGCGGAGTCCGCCACATCAGTACGTACGCACCCACAGCAGCGAGGACGGCGATCAGCGGCCCGATGTGGAGCCGATCGCTCCCAAACAGACTGGGCAGATCGGCGGACTCCATCAGTCGCTTGGTCTGCGGGATCCGGGTGCCCCGCTCGATCTCGGCGGGATCGATGAGCACCCCGCGCAGCAAGAAGGCCATCAGTTGGACCGCAACGACGTTGAGCATGATCGTGCTGAGGATTTCGTTTACGCCGTAGTAGGCCTTGAGCGCCCCGGGTATGGCTCCCCAGATGGCTCCACCGACAATCCCGGCCAGAAGCACGGCCGGCAAGGCAATGATCGTGGGAACATCGGGGAGCACGAGGGCCGTCGTCGTGGCCAGAAGCCCTCCGGCCACCATCTGGCCTTCACCGCCGATGTTTATGACATTGGCCCTAAAGGCGATGGTGATACCAACGCCGACCAACAGCAGCGGAGTCGCCTTCAGCGCGGTCCCGATCAGCGCATCCGTACTCCCGAAAGCTCCCGAGAACAACGCACTGAATCCCTCGATTGGATCGGCACCGAGCCGGAGCAGAATGATCGCTCCGATGAGCAGCGCAGCGATGACCGCGATAATCGGGACGAGGTAGCCACCAAGACGGGGGCGAAGTCGATCGCTTCTCAGCACGCGAGTCAAGCGACTCGATCCCCTCTGACAGAGTCAATCCAAGATCTGTTCATCCCCGCCATAGAGGCTCGCTGAATCTCCTTGGTCTGTCAATCCGACCAGGTCTAATCCAGTAGGTTTGGCGGGTGAAACCGACACTCGAAGCACCCCACTGCTTGACAGTTGCAGCGCCTAGTCCGAGGATGCAGGCGGTCGCAGGTTGCTGGAATAAGGGGCGCGCTACATGACCACGGCTTCACCGCAGGCAGTCACGTTCATCCTCAACGGCGATCAGGTCGCGGTCGACGGCGCCCACCCGCATCTGCTTGCCGCACTTCGAGAGGAACTCGGCGTCACCTCCCCCAAGGACGGTTGCTCGCCCTCCGGCCAATGTGGGGCCTGCACCGTTCTGCTCGACGGCAAGGCCCGGGTGAGTTGCTCGACCGGTCTAGACAAAGTCGACGGGCACGAAGTGACCACGCTTGAAGGATTTGCACCGGAAGAGCGAGCCCGGCTCGCCGAGACCTTCGCCGCACACGGCGCCCTGCAGTGCGGCTTCTGTATCCCTGGGATCCTGGTTCGGACCAAGGCGCTCATCGACCAGAAGGGTGCGGGGTTGGATCGGACAACGATCGAGGCCCGTCTCGGTGCGCACCTGTGCCGCTGCACCGGATACACCAAGATTATCGATGCGATAACCGATCTCGCCCAAAGCAAGCCACCGGCGCCGACGCTGGGAGGTGGCATCGGTCAACGAGGTGCAAAGTACCAAGCCATCGACCTAGCCCTAGGCGACCGTGGCTACGTCGACGATCTGCGCCGCGACGACTTGCTCCATGCCGCGCTGGTATTCACCGATCATGCCAGAGCCGACGTTGTCTCGATCGACACCACGCCCGCTGGTGCGATGGAAGGTGTCATCGCTGTGTACACCGCAGCCGATGTTCCCGGTGATCTCAAGGTCGGCATCATCCACAAGGATTGGCCGGTCTTCATTCCGGTCGGGGGCCGCACATCGTTCTTTGGTGACGTACTCGCCGTCGTCGTCGCCGACAGCAGAGCCAACGCCCGCGCCGCTACCGGCGCAGTTACCGTCGAATACTCGGTGCTCGATCCGTTTACAGATCCCGCAGCAGCCATCGCCAGTACCGAGGACGCAGTCTGGGGCCTCGACGGAAACGTGCTTTCTCGGTCGGCATACGTCCGCGGCGATGTGGACGCGGCGTTGGCAGCATCGGCCCACGTCGTCCACGAGACATTCTCGACGCAGCGGGTCGAGCATGCCTTCCTCGAGCCGGAGTCAACCGTTGCCGAACCGACCCCAGACGGCGTATTGAAGGTCTACTCGGGTGGTCAGGGAATCTGGGATGACCGCGACCAGATCGCCGCCATGCTCGATGTCGCACCGGCCGCAGTAGTCGTGGAACTCATCTCTAACGGTGGCGCATTCGGTGGCAAGGAAGACATGTCGAATCAGGCCCAGACGGCGCTCGCCGCCCATCTCCTGCAGCGTCCGGTCAAGTGCACGCTGTCCCGAGAAGAATCATTCCGGCTCCACCCCAAACGCCATCCGATATCGATCGATCTCGAACTGGGATGCGATAAAGACGGCGTGCTCACGGCACACCGCGCCCGCTTGTTGGGCGACTCGGGGCCGTATGCATCAGTAGGAATGAAAGTGCTGGAACGGGCAGCCGGACACGCCACCGGCCCCTATGTGGTGCCCGCCGTCGACGTCGAGGCGGTCGCGGCGCGGACCAACAACCCGGTATGCGGTGCGTTTCGCGGTTTCGGCGCCAATCAGGCCCAATTCGCCATGGAGGGTGCGCTCGACCGCCTGGCAGAGAAGGTCGGGATCTCAGGCTGGGAGATCCGATCACGCAACGTCATCACCCCCGGCGTGGTGTGGGGACCGGGCCAGATCATGGATGAAGGATCCGCCGGAGCAAAAGTGTGTCTCGACACCATCAAGGCGCACTTCGACGCGGCCCGCGCCGACGGAAAAGCAATCGGGTTGGGTCTCGCCATGAAGAACTCCGGCCTCGGCAACGGACTGCGCGAAGTGTCGCGGGCCAGGGTTCGATTCGATGGCGACGGCACCGTCGAGGTGCGGCATGGCTGGACCGAGATGGGTCAAGGCGTCGACACCGTGGCTGTCCAGGTCGCCGTCGAAGAACTGGGAGTCGACCCCGAATCGGTGCGCATCGTGATGGACACCACTCGCGAGCTCGGCGACGGGCAGACCACCGGGTCACGGGGCACGGTGATGGCGGCCGGTGCAATCTCTGCGGCCTGTAGCGCGGCCACGGCGGACGGCCGAACACGGGGCGTCGAATACGAAGGCGAGTACACCATCGACTGGACGAACTCGATGAATGAAGGCCTCGAGAATCCGGTGCTGCACTCCACGTTCGCCTACGCAGCCCAGCTGGTGATCGCCGATCCCGGCACCGGACAGATCGAGAAGGTGGTGGCGGTTCACGATGTCGGAAGAGCCGTCAACCCGACGCTCTGCGAAGGGCAGGTCGAGGGAGCAGTTCACATGGGTCTGGGATACGCCCTCACCGAGGAGTTCCCCGCCGATGACCTGGGTCGACCCACCAAAGACACGTTGCGGTCGCTCGGGATTCTCCGCCCCAAGGACATCCCGACGATCGAGACCATCCTGGTCGAGGTCGCCCAACCTGGGTCGCCGTATGGCATAAAGGGCGTCGGGGAAATCGGGCTCGTCCCCACCGCTGGTGCCGTGGCCGCGGCTCTCCATGAAGCAGACGGCGTATGGCGTAATACCCTTCCAATGACGGTTCCCCAGCCGCTGGAGACGACAGCATGAACAACACGACACCCGGATTGGTCTGTGCACATCATCATCTCTATTCGACACTGGCCCGCGGGATGCCGCCGCCCCCAAAGACCCCAACCAACTTCCAGGAGATACTCGAACAGATCTGGTGGCGCCTCGACACTGCCCTGGATCTCGACATGCTCTATTGGTCGGCGCAACTGGGTGCGTTGGAAGCACTCGAGGCCGGGACTACGGCGATCATCGATCACAACGAGACACCGAACGCCATCGAAGGGTCGCTTTCGGTCATCGCAGAGGCATGCGCTGCGGTAGGGGTGCGAGTGATCGGCGCATACGGGATCACCGATCGTCACGGAGCCGACGGAGCTAAAAGGGGCTTGGAAGAAAACGAGCGTTTCATCAAGGAAGGTGGCAATGCGCTTGTCGGCATCCACGCTGCGTTTACCTGCAGCGACGAATCCCTCCAATCGGCTGCAGGACTAGCCCGGGATCTAGGCGTCGGAGTACACATCCACGTTTGTGAGGGCATCGGCGACATCGATGCTCCTACCCGTCTGGAAGGGCTGACCCGGGACGACTGGCTACTCAGCCACTGCGTCCACCTCCCCGACGACCACGAACTGCAGGGCACGATCCTGCACAATCCCCGGTCCAACCTCAACAACTCGGTCGGATACGCCAACCCGGCTCGTTTCTCCAATCCGGTCGCACTCGGAACCGACGGAATCGGGGCGAACATGATCGAGTCGTTCCGTCTGGCCTACGTCATGCATCGTTCGGTCGACGTAACCGTCGGGCCCGACCCGGCGTGGTCGTGGCTAGAGCAGGGATGGGACATCGTCCCCGAGGCCCGCAACGACGAAGTCACTTGGTCGTACGATCCGATGGATCCGTGGCACATCGCATTTACCGCCGGAGTGCAGCCCGTCCAGGTAAAGGTCGACGGGGAAGTCGTGTTTGCCGACGGTCAATCGACCAGGGTCGACGGCGAAGAAGTCCGTGCCAAGGCCCGTGAGCAGGCACAAAGACTGCACTCCAAACTCTAAGACCAGAAGGAGCAAGAGATGTCTGACCGTTTCCATCTGATCTCGATGGAGCAGCTCACCGATTGGGTCTTTACCGAGTTGGAGGAGCGGGATTCGATATTCGGCATTCCTCGCGCCTCGTTCTTCACGCCCTCGGCCGATGACCGCTTCCGGATCCAGAAATACGGCCAGCTACTCGAGACCCCATTCGGAGTCGCAGCCGGGCCCCACAGTCAGATGGCTCAGAACATCATCGTTTCTTGGCTGGTCGGAGCCCGATTCATAGAGCTGAAGACGATTCAGACGTTGGATGAACTCGACGTGAACAAGCCCTGCATCGATATCGAAGACGAGGGCTACAACGTCGAGTGGTCCCAGGAACTAAAGGTCTATGAAAGCTTCGACGAGTACCTGCGCGCCTGGGTCCTGATTCACGCCCTGCATCACAAGTTCGGCTACCCCGGCGACGAGCCGGGAATGATCTTCAACATGTCGGTCGGCTACGACCTCGCCGGCATCAAACAGCCCAACGTCCAGTGGTACCTGGAGGTCATGGCGGACGCTTCGGACTACAAGCAGGCCTATGTAGACATCGTGGCCGAGCGATATCCCGAGGTGCGCGATATCCACATCCCGGACACGGTGTCAGACACCATCACGCTGTCGACCATGCACGGATGTCCTCCCGATGAGATCGAAGCGATCGTCCTCTATCTGATGGACGAGCGAGGAATCCATACCTCGGTCAAGTGCAACCCGACACTGCTCGGCGCAGACCCGGTACGCGGCATCATCAACGATGAACTCGGATACGTTGACGTACCGGTGCCGGACGAAGCGTTTGGTCACGACCTCAAATACGTCGATGCGGTCCCGATGTTCCACAACCTGCGCCGGGTCGCCCGCGAGAACGACCTCGTCTTCGGACTAAAGCTCTCCAACACGCTCGAGGTCGAGAACCACAGGACGCAATTCGAAAACGATGCGACGATGTACATGTCAGGCAGGGCACTACACGCGGTGACCAGCAACCTGGCGCTAAAGCTGTCCGACGAGTACCAAGGTGACCTGCTGCTGTCGTTCGCCGGCGGGGCCGATGCGTTCAACGCCGCCGATCTCTTCCGGTCCGGAATGACGACGGTGACGGTCTGTTCCGATCTCCTCAAGACCGGTGGCTATTTGCGGCTGCCCCAATACATCGAGGAACTCGACAAGGCACTCGACAAGGTCGGCGCCGTCAATCTGACCGATTTCACAGCCAAGACGGCCGTGGTTGATACCGGATTCGGTGACTTCGCCAAGCTGCTCGTTGAAGCAACCGCCTCCTCAGGCGAACCGCTCGACGAAGCGACGTCAATCGACCTGATGCAGCAACTCTCCACCCGAATTTCCGACGAGGAAACGGTGGGATTGATCAATTCGTGGTCCCAGGAGCACAGCCTCGACGAGCCGGCGGTGCTCGACGCGGTGACCAGAGTGCTGACCCGGATCAACCTGCGCGGATATGCCTCCGAGGTACGATCCGACTGGCGCTATCTGAAGTCATCGTTCAAGACAGATAGGTCGAAGACATCGCGATCGCTCCACCTGTTCGATTGCATCGAGGCCCCTTGCGTTGACGAGTGCCCGGTAAGTCAGAACGTCCCCGCCTATATGCGTGCCGTTCGCGAAGGCAACTTTGAACAAGCAGTAGCCATCACCAGAAAAGACAACCCGTTGGCGGCGATCCTCGGGCGGGTCTGCGACCACCTCTGTGAGACAACTTGTATCCGCACCCACCTCGACGAACCTCTCGCCATCAGGGATATGAAGCGCTTCATCATGTCGCACGAAGAGGGCCGCACGGCGGCCGCGGCACCAGCGACAGAAACAAAGGTCGCCATCATCGGAGCAGGACCGGCCGGCCTGGCCGCCGGCCAGGAGTTGGCCAATGCGGGCATCGAAGTGACTATCTTCGAAGCCCACCCCTATGCAGGCGGGATGGTCGGCGGCGCCATTCCGGCGTATCGCCTCCCCCAGGAGCAGATCGATGCCGATGTCGGCGGACTCCACGTGCTCGGCGTCGAGATTCGCTACAACCAAATGGCCGGCAGGGACTTCACGCTCTCGGATCTGCGCGATCAGGGGTTCGATCACACCTTCGTCGCCGTCGGTGCGCAGCTGCCCAAGTACCTCGGAGTAGAAGGTGAAGACAGCGAGGGCGTCATCGATGCATTGCGGTTCCTGCGCAGCGTGCGCGAGGGTGACCCGCTGACTGTTGGACCGCGGGTAGGCGTCATCGGAGCAGGTGACACCGCGATGGACTGTGTCCGCTCTTCCGCCAGGGTTGGCGCCACTGAAACCTCTCTCATCTACCGACGGACCATCGACCAGATGCCAGCCGATCGTGAAGAAGTTCACGCCTGTCTGGAGGAAGGCATCCAGATCTTCGAGCTGGCTAATCCACACGCTCTCCATATCGAAGATGGCAAGCTCGCCGGCCTGATTTGTACAAGGACCGAGTACAGGGGCGATCGGGATTCATCGGGTCGCAAGATTCCGCACGACGTTCCCGACTCCGAATTTGAAATCGAGCTCGACACGCTGATCTTGGCCATCAGCCAACACTCGCTGTTGGACTTCTTCGGTTCCGACGAGCCCGAGCTGACTAGCCGGGGGTACATCGCCGTGGACCCGGAGACGTTCCAGTCTTCGATCGACGGGATTTACGCAGGGGGCGATGTTGCCGCTGCCGGGCCGTCGTCGATCGTCGAGGCCGCCGCGGACGGCAAGGCCGTCGCCGCATCGATCATCGCACGAGTAGGCGCTGCGGTTCCTGATTCGGTTCCGATCGAGCTCCCGGTTGTCGATCTGAACGAGATCGTCGCTCGCCGCGCCCGGCGTGACTACCGGGTCCCCGTCCGCCACACCCCTCTGGATGAGCGCGATGGATTCGACGAGACCATCCATACCTTCTCGACCGCCGAAGCCCAGGCAGAAGCAAGCCGGTGCGTCGACTGCGACACGATCTGCAGCCTTTGCGTAGGGGTCTGTCCCAACATGGCGCTGGTCACCTACGACATGAAGTCGTTCAACACCGAACTTCCGGCGCTATCGGTCGTCGACGGAAAGGTGTCGGTCGGAGAGGCAACAAGGTTCACCGTGGATCAGGAGTTCCAAATCGCGGTGCTCACCGACTTCTGCAACGAGTGCGGCAACTGCGTCACGGCCTGCCCCACTGCCGGGACTCCGTATCGAGACAAGCCACGCCTCTACCTGGATCGAACCGATTTCGACGCCGAGACCGACAACGCCTTCATGTTGAGCCGGGAGGCGGACACCGAGATCGTCGAAGCCAGATTCGGTGGTGAGACCCATCGAATCGCGATCAACGGCAAGGTCGAGTACGACTCGCCTCAGCTGCAGGCAGTCCTCGCCACCGGCTCGCTGGAACTCGAGTCGGCTGCGCCAGGACCGTCGGCCAGTGAAGGTGCGATGTTGGGATTAGAGCCCGCCGCCACGATGTACTCGGTGTGGCAAGGGATGAAGTCGATGCCACAGCTCCCTTACGCCAAGGTCGCCGGGACCAAGATCGACCACCCGGGGTATGTAGAACAGTAGAAGGAACCACTCCCCCGTTGAGGGGGAGCCAATCGAGCTTCGCTCGATTGGTGGGTGGCTGGCCAGTAACCAGGAACCAATCGTTAGTTGCTAGCCCTTACCGGCAGAGCCCGGGAGGACCTAAAGACCAAGCGTCCGTTCTGATGCAGGCGGATCGAGCGGTTGCTGTCGGCGGCTCATCGTTCCCATGAGACTCATTCGCCCCTCGACAGGCCCGAGATGGGCTTCGACAGCTTCGAGCATTGCCGGTATGTCGCGCCCGACGAACGCGTCGGCGATGACCCGGTGTTCATTGGCGGCCTGAGTGATCGCCTCCGCCGGATCGGCTCCTTCATCGATTCCGAGGATCAGCTCTGCCGACAGGTCGGCCTGGACCAGGGTTTCGAGCACACGGCCGTACACCTCGACGAGAACCTGGTTGGCGCAGGCTCCGGCGATGCTGGCATGGAACTGGCGGTCGATCAGATTGAACTCATCAAGCGTGGTCGGTGTGGGCTGGCGAGCAAGGTCGAGTAGATCATTGCGCTCACGCGAGGTGGCCCGAGATGCCGCCAACTCGAAAAGCTCAAGCTCCAGAACCCTCCGTGCCTCCAGCAACGATCGCATCTTCTTCTTGCCGCCATCAGCTGCGGGGAGTTCTGAACCAGGAAGCTGCTCCACGACGAACGAGCGATTGCCGCGTCGCTCGATTACCCCGAGTGCAACGAGGGCCTGGATCGCCTCTCGAACGGAAGTCCGGGCAACTCCGAACTGCTCGGCGAGAGAGCGCTCGGCCGCAAGTTGCGAGCCGGGCTGTAGCTCGCCGCTTACGATCCGGTTGTAGATGTCGTCACGCACCCGCTCGGAAACGGTGGTACGCCCGAACGGCTCGAACGGGCGTTGCGAACTCACGATCGTTCTCCCCATACATCTCGAATCGTGGCGTAGGTACCTTGGTCGTAGGAGAACTCGATCGTGTTTCCGTCGGGGTCTTCGACGAAGCAGATGTACCCGATCGGGGGTGGCATCGTCGTTGGGGGAAGGGTCAGCGTCCCCTCGGCTTTTGCAGAGGCAGCAATCGCATCGACTTCGTCGCGGCTCTGCAATTCGAACCCGAGGTGGGCGTAGGGGCCGAGAACCGTCGGCGGGGCAAAGCCGAACGGATCGGTCTCAGGAGAGAATTGGGACAGCGTCAGTACGAACGGATAAGCCTGGTCCTGCGGATCGGCCAACCAGACTCCGACCCCAAAACCGTCGCTGCTGCGCTGCACTACGCGCAGCGGCGTAAACCGCTCGTACCAGAGGATTGATCGTTCGACGTCGCCGACCCGAAGTGCGATGTGGGTCCATCGGGGCCGATCCGGACCAACTTCGTGTACAGCTTCTCCACTCACTATCGGCCTCCCGACTCCTACTGTACCTTCCGAGTGGTCGGTGGGTCAGACCACCAGCCCTACCACGCTCCCGAGACTCCGGGTTCCACCGCGACCAATCCTCCGTAGTAGGCGGTGTTCCAGTACACGAGGGCCTCATCCTTGGCCACCGCTCCACCGATCACAGCCGCCAAGACAACTGCGGTTCCATGATGATCAACAACGCGCTCGACCTCACAAAGGAGGTGCGCTGCCGTGCCGTCCAACAGCGGGGTGCCGTCCTCAGTTGGCGTCCACCCGAAGGTCGCAAAGGGGTCGTCTTCGCCAAATGCAAAGCCCCTCGACTGCGATACCTGGTCGGCGGCCAAGACGTTGGCGCAGAATCGCTGGCCTTTGACGAGGTACGGCCGCGATGAGGCCGCCCCACCGACGCACATGAGCACAGAAGGGGGATCGGCAGACACCGGAGTCAACGACGAGATGGTCATGCCGTGGGGCCCGCCGTCGGCGTCCGTCAACGTCATCACAGCAACGCCGGCAGCCACCGCCGCCATCACCTCACGACACGCCTCTACCGCACTGTCGTTCTGAACGGCCTCGATGCGAAGCCTCCTTCTCCCCTCGGTCTCAGCTGGTGCCGTGAACCGCCTTGTGGAGCTGACGTACCATCTCCGTCGGGTCCTCGGCTCCCCAGGTGTTACGCCCAAACGCGATACCCGAAGCCCCGGCCGCCACGACATCTGCCGCATACTGCACTGCCTCGGCCTCGGAGTCCTTCTTGGGTCCGCCGAGAATGAAGATTGGGGCCTCACAATTGTCGATGAGCATCCCCATCTCGGAAAGATCTTCCGGAGCGGGCGTCTTGATGATGTCGGCGCCTATCTCGACACAGATCCTGGCCGCCTTGGCGATGTTCTCCGCATCCCACGGAATCGTCCTGGCCCACGAACCCGGAATCGATTCGACGATGAGCGGCATCCCGATCTTCTCACACTCGTTTACGAGTGCGACGACCTTGCGAAGCCCTACTTCCTCGTCATCGGTGCCCGGAAACGCCATGCATACAACGGCATCGGCACTCAAGCTGGCGGCCATCTCGAGCTCGTACATCTGAGCGAACTTGTCAGTTTGGCCGTAGTTGCCGAGCATCGTGGTGGTTCCGTCGATGCGGAGCACGAGCCCGCAGTTGCGGAAGGCTTCGGGGTAGCGACGGGCGATCTGCCACGACGCAAGGATCCCATCCGGGCCACCGGCGGCAACCTTTTCGACCGCGTCCAGATCGGGGCCGTCACCCGAGGCCGACTGCATGTCAATCGCCACCAGAAATCCGCGACCGTCTTCCTTTATGAACCGAGAGGCGCGGCGAGTCTTGCCTGCACCTATCGCTGAAGAGATGTAGTCCATTTCAGTTCTCCTTGTCGTTAGCTTCGTGAAATCTTTGCGACCGCTTGGTCGCCGAGTTCGATAAAGCGAGCCAAGCCGTGGCGATACACCTCCAGCGATTCTGGCTCGATCGTCGTCATTTCTGGAACCGGCCAACTGCCTGCCGGTCCCTCGCCGGGGCGAGGCCACCAATCGAGAGCAGCTCCCGCTCCGAGCGCTGCTCCGTAGGCAGCCATCTCATCACATGCCGGGATGTCTACGGGAACTTCGAGCACCGCCGCCTTGATCCCGGCCCATACGGTGCTTCGTGCGGGACCCCCAGAACACACCAGACGATCGAGCACAACACCCTCTGCCGCAAGGCCCTGGGCGATGTGAGCCAACCCGTAGGCCGTCGACTCCAGCAATGCTCGAGTGATGACACCCAGGTCATGATCAATGTGCAAGCCCACGATTTCGGCGCGCAGGTCTGGGTTCCAGCGAGGGGCACGCTCGCCTTCGAGAAACGGAAGCGCCATAACCCCAAGGGACCCCGGAGGGGCCTTGGCCGCAAGGTCGATCAGTTCGGGAACAGATCGACCTGTGATCTCCGACCACCAGTCAATGAGAGCTCCATGTGCCGCAACCGGACCACCGCGAAGGTAGATACCTTCCACTGCGCTCGGCATGCTGCCGTAGTTGTCGTGCTCACCCGACTCGACCGCGATACCGAACCCGCCCGTCTTGCCGCCGGGATCGAACGCGCGTCCGGGGACGTAGGTCCCACTGGCCCAAGCCGTCATGTAGGCATCATTGGAGACCGGCACGAGAGGGATACCTGCCGGAAGCCCCAACTCACCACTGGTCTCACCAAATGCGTTCCCCACTGGCGTCGGTTCGCCGAACTCGAAGAGGGCTTCGACGCCGGGCCATACACTTTGCGAATCCGACCTAGCCCCAAGCTTGGCCGCCACCCAATCCCACAGCAGGCGCGGCTCAACATGCGGTCCGAAGGTCTCGCGCAATACCTTCGTGTGGGCAGCGTGCTGTTCGGAAGGGCTGCTCGATTCTCCAGCGGGATGTCGAAAGGTCAGGGCTAGCTCGCCGCCGGACGCGACGGTGGTGGGACCGTGGCCACCCAGGCCGATCGCAGCTGGGTTCATCTCGAGCGCCGCAATGGAGGCGACGGTTCCCCCGAGCCAGGTGTTCGGATCGACCTCGCCCACCGGCAGCGACGGGCCTCCATATCCACCGGAACCCGACCCGACCACCTCACCACTTCTGGTGATTGCTATCGCCCTAGCTGCACTACTACCAACGTCTACCCCGACGACAACGGGTTCAGTCATCAGGCGTTGGCGGCTCGACGAATACTCGAAACGTCGGCTCGGACGTCACCAGGGTGAGCGCGTCGGTAACGGTGTCGAAGTCATACTTGGCAGTCACCAGGGCATCGAAATCATCGGCGAGAACTCCAGAGCGAATGTACGCCGACCCGAGCTGCCAGTCCTGCGGTTCCTGCGCAAAGGACCCGACGATGGCCACCTCCTCACGATGCGACCTGTCGGCACCGACAGTCGCCGGCAACTCTTCGTTGAACGCGCTGTACATGACCACCGTGCCTCCGGTGTCAGCCATCTCCACCGCCAGATCGACCCCCGCCATGGCTGTCACAAAGACGACATCCTGCTTCCCGCCTACCTCGAGCGCCTCTTCGGGTGTCGCCGTCCAGGTCGCTCCAAACTCGCGAGCAAGCTCGAGACGATCGGGGGCGATATCGATCACCCCGATACTCGATGCTGCTCCGAGTCGGGCCAGAGCGAGATGGAGCCGGCCCATAAAGCCACCTCCGATGATCGCTACCCGGTCACCAGGCTGGAATCCGCCCTGGCGAAAGGAGTGGATGCAACAGGCAAGCGGTTCGCCCATTGCAGCGTGGAGTATCGGTGCATCTCCGATGGGATAGACCGACTTTGCATCGATTGCCACCCTCCCGGCAAAGCCTCCGAAGGACACCGTCCCGTCCTTGAGCAGTCGCCCGGATCGCATCTTGCACAAAGACGACTTGCCGCGACGGCAAGGACCGCAAGTTCCGCATCGGGTGAGCAGATCCATCGTCACCCGATCTCCAACAACCGGGGAGCCGGGCAGACCGTCTACTGCAGATCCGATCGCACTGATGACTCCGGCAGCTTCATGGCCCGGAGCCACCGGATACCACTGCTTGTCTCCTGCAAACAATCTGCGCTCGAAAGTGCAGATGCCACACGCCGCCACGTCGACGAGCACCTGCTCGGGACCCGGCGTCGGTGACGGCTCCGATCGAACCTCGACCTCTCCAACTCCTGTGAACACAACAACTTGCACGATGCCTCCAAAGGTCTCCGGTTCGGCGCGGCGCGCCTACGAGCAACGACCGCACTCTGCGTCGAGCCCTATTGAGGACTCGACTCGATGGTCATACGGTCTGACCATAGCATTCTCATTCCGCTCCCGACGAGCCGAAATCTCTACCAGGCGGGCGGTTCGCCGGTCTTGATGCTGACCGACTTCTGGTTGAGGAATTCGTAGATCGCGTCGGGACCTTCGCTGACCCCATGTCCGCTCGCCTTGTATGGCGATCTGCTCACTTCGAACGCAGCCGTGTAGTAGTGATTTACGAACACCTGTGCCGCCTTGAGCTCACCGGCCACCTGGTGGGCCCGCATGGTGTTCTGGGTCCAGACCGCCGATGCCAGGCCATATTGAGTGTCGTTGGCCATCGCGATCGCCTCGTCTTGGTCGGCAAACGAAGAGACCGACAACACCGGTCCGAAGATCTCCTCTTGCGCGATCGAAGCGTCGTTGGGCACCCCATCGAATATGGTCGGCTCGACGAAGAACCCCGCCTGCAAGTCCGGATCGGGTGGGGTTCCCCCACCGCTGACCAGATCGGCAACCTTCTTGCCTTGCTCGATGTAGTCGAGTACCCGTTCCTTCTGCTTGGCCGTGATGATCGGCCCCATCAGGGCCTCGGCTTCGGGTCCACCAATCGTGATCTCTTTGGCCATCTCCACCAGACGCGCCACAAACTCATCGTGAATCGACTCTTGGACCAACAGCCGTGATCCCGCCACGCAAATCTGTCCCGAGTTGGCAAAGATCGCCATGATCGCTCCGGCGAGCGCCTCCTCCATGTTGGCGTCATCGAACACCACGTTGGGCGACTTGCCCCCCAACTCCATGACGGTTCGCACCGAGTTACCAGCTGAGTTCTCCATGATGCGGCGCCCTGTCGCCGTCGATCCGGTGAAGTAGATCCCATCAAAACCAGGATGCTTGGTGAAGAGGTCACCCAGACCGCTGCCCCGCCCGGTGACGACGTTGAGGACGCCCGCAGGCAATCCGCACTCGAGCGCCATCTCGGCGAATTTGAGAAGCGTGATCGGGGATTCCGACGATGGCTTTATCACCACCGAGTTTCCGGCTGCCAAGGCTGGTGCGATCGTCCTGCTTCCGATCCACAACGGTCCGTTCCACGGCACGATGTGACCGGTGACACCGACCGGCTCCCGCAACGTGTAGCTGAGGAACTGGCCGGGAGTGACAAAGGAATCGCCGCGGATCTTGTCCGCCATGCCGGCGTAGTACTCGAAGCGACGCGCCGCCACGTCGTTCATAGTCCACATCCCCGTACCGATGGAACCACCGGAATTGAGGCTGTAAAGCTTGGCAAATTCGGGGGAACGTTCCTTGAGAGTATCGGCGATCTTGTGGATCACCTGGGCTCTCACCCTGGGATGGGTATTGCGCCAGACCTCAAACCCCTCTTGGGCCGACTCCATCGCAGCATCCAGGTCCTCCTGGCCGCCATCGGGAACAGTGGCGAGTAGCTCACCTTTGGCTGGATTGACGACCTCCACAACGTCGCCGGTCGAGCCAGCGCGCCACTCGCCATGGATGTACATGTCCAAGTTCATGGTGTCTTGCGACACGATCGCCTCCCTTTGCTCGTTCTAGAGGGTGTCGCCCCCGCCTTCGCGGTAGAACTTGACCCACTTAATGATCTCGTCGACCTCGGCAGAAAGCTCCATCAACCCAACATGCTCCTGATAGAGGTCGGCGTCCATGCTCTCTCTGATTTCGGGCTCAAGAATGTGATAAACGGGGAGTCCCAACGGGACTCCGGCCAAGGGACCTGCCCAAGTCGGATCGCCTCTCGTCACTGTTTCGGCAAAAAGTCCTGCGCTATTCGGATCGGGCTGGCCGAGAATCACGACCATCTCTTCCGCATCCGCACCTTCTGCCAGACGATTGACGTTCGCCTGGTCATCCAGGTCCATGGCTCCACCAGCTGTTCAGACGAAGCACTGCGTGACGCTGAAAACAACACTGGCACCGGCCGACTCGGCCAGCAGCTTGAGGCTGGGGCCGTTTACGCCTTCGCGTTCGCCAATGGCGACGACCTTTTTGTCTTTCAAATCCATGAGTGCACCTCCTTTCACTACTCGTTTGTTTCAGTCAACTCTTGCGACGGCTCTACAACGAATGAAACACCGTCTACCAATTGGGTCATCCTCCCCAGGAACAGGCTTCCCTTGGCGACAACCATCGCCCGCTGTAGTTCGCCACGGCGCATCGCGGCGTGGGCGTGCCCGAGGTACGGCACCCCCGCCGGAATGTGACCCTGCGTCGGGGAGAAGCCCGGCATCCCCCGCTGGGCAACGAACTCATCCATCTCGTCTCGCTCGATTTCGCCGCGCAATACGGCCATCGCAGCCAAGGTGCGGTAGTTGGTCTTGGGCACGTCACCACTATCGCCCGGCTCGGTGATCTCGGGATTGTGCATCTCTACGGCGTAGCGCCCTACGTCCGTCATGTTCAGACCGGCGCGCTCCAACGGATCGACGACCAACGCCTGGTAGATGGCTTGAGCCGACGAGCCGGCCCCAATCGGGTGCTTGCCCGTCAGATCGAGTCGAATCCGCATCGCATCGCCGTTGTCGGGACCGACGATGAAGGCCATCGCCGCAAGACAATCCTCCATGATGGGGACACCGTTTCGCAGATGGGCACGGAACTTCATACCCATCTTGGCCTGCGAGCCTCCTCCAAGAACCACGATGTACTTGTGGAGTCCAGAGGCAACCATTGCTGCGGCAGCGATCAGGGCGTGGACCGGTGCAGCACAGAAGGCCTTGATATCGGACCCGGTGGCGTTCAGGCATCCGACCACCTCGCCGACGGCCTTGGAAAGACTCCCGCCGCCACGCTGATAGCGATCGCCGACGGCCTCCTCGCCGGTGTTGAACATGTAGTCGACGTCCTCCGGATTCACCGGGCTGCCGTCGAACACATCCGAAACGGCCAGGACCGCAGTTGCCTTACAGGCGAGGTTTTCGAATAGGACATGAGCGTCGAGCGAGGCGTCACGATCGTGAGCCGACCGGATGAATCCGGCCAGTTCGCCCTCGTGAAAGAGTTCGAGCCCCTTGTTCTCTTCGATGACCTTCGCCAGCTCATCTGCCGAAACACCGACGATCTGATCACGCCGATGCTCAAAGCGGGTCAACTCGGTTCGAGCCTGCTCCGCCACAGCGTCGGTGATCGTGAGCAATTCGAAGTCATCGCACAACTTCATCAGCCCGTAGAGAGCCGCCTGCGTGACGATGCGACCAAACGGCCCATCCGGTTTTGCATCGGGAACGAGGTTCTCGAGCCAAGGCCGGGGAATCGCCGCCAGATCGTCAGGCGTCAGATTTCCGATAAACGTCTGATTCGGCGGATAGGCCACAACCTCATTCCACGGTCGCAGTGCATCCGCCACCTGCGCCAACAGCGATGGATCGGTCTCGATCTCACGCGTCGGCTTGGACCCGTACCGAACGAAGTCGGGGGCGTGAGCCAGGACATATGAAGTGTGGAGGATCGCCGGGTCGACCATCTCTCGTTGCTCCTTACCAGTCGGCAAAGACCTGCGCCTCTTCGATCGGGGTCGCAGCTGCGTTTAGGGCCTTCTGAACCTGGCCTTTGCGCCAAATGAACTCGTCGGCAGGAGAGCGGGTCGGATCACCAACCGTGTGTGGAATGAGGCCTGAAGCCACAATCCGATTAGCGCCGGCCACCTTGGCCATCGCCGTCAGCGCCGTCAGCAGAACAGACGGAACGCCATTCTTTTCAATCATCTTGGAGAGCGTTGCCCCGCAACGCGTGCCCGTTCCTCAGGTGCTGGTGACGAGGACCGCATGCACCCCGTCAGATATGAGCTGCTTGGCAATCTCATCACCCATCCGTTCGGAATGCGAAACCGTGGTCCCGGTCCCGCTGGTTGCGTAGAAGTACTCGTGAACGTTGCCAATTACACCATCCGCTGCAAGCGCACTGAGAGCGTCGAGCGGGACCATGCGGTCGGGGTCGGCATCGACCCACTGCGAGTCGTACCCGGCGTGGATCGACTTGAACCTCGGGTTCTCGTTCTTTTCGAGCTGCGAAATCGGATAGCGGGCCCACTTGGTGGCGCTGGAGGATTCGATGCGGTCAGGATTGTCCTCTGGTACCAATCCTCCTTCAGTCACCAGAGCGATCGTGGCCTGCGACAGGTCCACCACCGCAGCTGCAGGAGGAATCGGCTCGGCGAGCTCCGGAAGGGCCACCTCGCTCACGAACGAATTACCGCCCAGCTTGGCAAGAAGCATCTCAGTGGCACGACGAGCGACCGGTACGTCGGTCACGCAAGCCCGGCGATACCCCATGGGAATCCGGCCGTCTTCGACGGCAGGGCGAAGTGCGTCACCACCTGCCAGCCTCAGACCAACCTTCACCACAGCCTCGACCGCATCTTTCATGCTTCCCGCGGAGTCTCCGGTTGGAACCATGACGGTACGGCTCTGATACACGTCGACAGCCGGAGCCTCAGGGAACAGTCCGGTGACGGCTGGAATCCCGAGCTGCTCGGTCACCGCAGTGGCCACCGCCGCGCATGCAAGTCCGTACCGACCGGCGTTAAAGGCGGGTCCGGCGATCAGCAGATCCGGCTTCGACTCTGCCACCGCAGCAATGACCGCCGCGATATTGGCGTCCGGGTCGGCATGGAACGAGTTGTCGCCGCAGACCAGGGTCTGCACAATCTCACCATCGTTGCCGAGCTCCATCTCGATAGCTCTGCCGGGGCCGACCGCACCCTCTCGAATCTCGAACGGAGCATCGGCCTTGTCCTCACCACCGATCCCAGCAAAGAACTGATTGATGTAGTGGGTGATCCGAACCATTAGAACTCCCTCCCCATCAGCACATTTCCTCCCACCTGGCTGGCCCCGCAATAGTGAAAATACATCTTGAGATCGAAGGGACCGATCGCCGATATCCCATCGACCAACAGAGTGTCGCCGCCAATCACTCGCTCGACCTTCGGATGCGGGATGATCTCGTCCTCAGATCCGATCGAGACGATCGCGTCGGCCTCTGGGACGGTGAAGAAGAGCGGGAAGTCGAAGCCGTCCGTGCCGGCAGCCTCCGACGACACCACCGTCGTTTTGATGCCGGCCTGCTCCATGTATTGGCACGCCAGCATCATGTCGATCGCGGCATTGCCGCCCCCCTCGGGAGTCAGGATCGCCCCATCGGCGCCAATGAACTCAGCGAGCTTTGCGGCCCACAACGATGAACGTTCCTTCTCCGCCTGCGTGTAGTTGTGACCACGGTTGATGATCACCCCGGCAAAGTTGAGGTCCTTGCCATGGCGGGACTGCAGCTCCCAAATGATGGGGTTGTTCTGGTGCAGATAGGTCGGATTCTTGTAACAGGCGTACACATAGTTCCCACTGACGACGGCTCCGTCGACCACCTCATTTGGATGGATGATGGTCGGCACCAGATTGTGGATTTCTTTTCCATAGAGGAACGTATCTGCCATCCGACCCTGCGACTGCATCTGATAGAAATAGACCACGTCGGGCAGATCGGGGTCCTTCTCGGAGAAATCCCACAAAGTCGTGTCGTCCGGCTCGTTTTCAACCGCGTGCTTGGCGATGTAGTCGCCCACCTTCAAACCAGCCCGCCGTATGGCGTCGTCGTAGTCATCGTTTTCGATGTCGGGGTTCGGAGTGAGCACCAGCACCAGATTGATCACTCTCGAAAAAGGGCTGTAGGCGGCCGCGTCGCCAGACATATCCACCACGGCTTCGCGTGCCTGCAGCAGCCCGGAAAACGGCTGCGGGAACAGGCTAGAAGTCAACACGCTCACCCCAGACAGACGAAGCGTCTCGCCACTGCCGACCGTCTCCATCTCACCTAGAAAACCCGGGAAAATCGACCCATCGCCGAGTTTGGTCCTGGGCTCGACCGCATCGAGGCAATGGACGATCCGGACCGATTCCCCCGGGCGTGCGATGTCGACTTCGATTCCAGAGATCCGATCGTCTTCGAGGACCAGCGACGCCACCTCTTCGGCATAGATGGTGAGGGTCCCATCAATGACACCGGTCGTGTCGCCCACAACCACATCACCGATCTCGATGGTGTGCATGGTCAGACTGAACGGCTGGCGCATTGGAAATCCTTAGGGCCACGGTCTTACGGTCAGACCATAGCATCCACTGAGCTAGGGGCCTCAGCGCGCCCTTTGGCGATCCTGAGTAGTCGAGTTCACGTTCGAGTCGTCAAACGACAGATTGCGACGAGTGCCAACTCAGCACCCGCTTCTCGACCGCAATGAGAACCAGCACGAACGCAACGCCTATAAAGGCCAGCACGAAGACACTCCCCCACAGTTGATCGACCAGCAATCGCGATTGGGCGACTCGCGCCGTGTTGCCGAGTCCATCCTTGGAGTTGAAGAACTCGCCGATAACGGCGCCTACCAACGCCAACCCGATGCAGATTCGACCAGCAGAGAACAAGTACGGGAGGGAATGAGGCACCCGCAGGCGCCAGTAAACCTCCCACCGGCTGGCATTGACCGACCTGAGGAGTTCGTGTGTTTCCGGATCGATGGCCCGCAACCCGGTCAGCGCGTTGGCAACAAACGGAATCCAGGCGAAGAGCAGTGCGGTCAGAATCTTCGGCCAAACCGAGAACCCGAACCACAGCAGGAAGACCGGGACGAGAATTGCCACCGGCATCGACTGCATCAACACGATGATTGGCGTCGCGGCGCGCTCCATGAACTTCGAGTGGGCCATCGCCGTCGCCACCAAGATGGCCAGCACAAAGGCCATCCAGAACCCCCACCACGCCTCCTGCACCGTGACGGTGGCGTGGTGCCAATAGAACCCCGGATTCTCCAAAACGTGGACGAGGACATCCGACGGCTTTGGCAACGTGAGCGGTCGGATGCCGGCAAGCCGGACGTAGAACTCCCAAAACAGGAAGAAGAACGCCAACCCCGTAAAGGGCGCAATCATCAGCAAGAACTGCCGAACCGGGTGCCGCTCGGGCTCGGGTGGCGCATCCTCAAACGACATCGTCGGGGCGTCGGCGGTCACATCCGCCATCAGTGAGACCACCCTTCCTTGAGCGCACTTCGCACTTCGGCCAGGATCTCCCGATACTCGTCGGTATCTTCGATCGACTCGTCCCGAGGTCGAGGTAACGGCACATCGATCACTCTGGTGATCCGGCCCGGACGGGCCGCAAGCACGATGGCCCGATCCGAAAGCACAACAGCCTCTGGGATCGAGTGGGTCACAAACAAGACCGTGCTCCCCGACTGCTCCCACAGTTCCAGCAGCAAGTAGCGCATCTCGACCCGGGTGAGTTCGTCGAGAGCCGAGAATGGTTCGTCTGCGAGAAGGAATGGTGCCCCAAGCGCAAAGGCTCGGGCGATGCTCACCCGTTGCATCATCCCGCCGCTCAGCTCGTTCGGAAGCGAGTCCACGAACGGCCCGAGACCGATGCTCTCCAGCATCTCCAGCTGGTCGTCGTCCGACATGACCGTGGCTTCGGGCTGCCGATTCAGGTCGCACAACAGTGACACGTTCTCTCTCACGGTGCGCCACGGCAGCAGCGAAGGGTGCTGAGGAATAAAGCCGAATTGCTTTCGTTTGCGAACATCCACCGGACGATTGCCATCGACCACGATCGTTCCGTGGTCGGGATCGAGGAGACCGCTCGCCAGACGCAGCATCGTTGACTTGCCACACCCTGAGGGTCCGATGAGGCTTACGAACTCAGACTTGGCGACGTCGAGACTGACCTGAGACACGGCGTGCACCAGCTGATCCTTGGTGCGGAACCACTTCGACACTCCTGAAAAGGAGATCGCAGCCGTGCTGTTGGACCCTTCGCTCATGTTTGAGCCTCTGTTGTGGTCTCTACGGAGCCGGTTGATGCCGTCGACACCTTCTTGATCATGTTGCCTCGAGGATCTGCGAGCGGAGTTCGGTGTCGCTAAAGATCTCGCGAACAGCATGCACGATTGCCTGAGTCTGGGCGTCGATCTCGAGGTTTACTCCATCACCCGCACCGACATGGCCGAGCGTCGTGCGTTCCAGGGTCTCCGGGATGAGACTCACGGCGATTCGGTTTGCCTGCCGATCAACGCGAGAGATGGTGAGACTGGCGCCGTCGAGCGCTACAAAACCCTTCCACAGCAGCAGGCTCATGAGGGCAGGCGGTACGTCGAACCACATCGTTCGATTGTCTCCTTCGGCCTCGATCTCGTAGACCGTGACTTGGCCCGAGATGTGACCGGACAAGATGTGGCCACCGAGTTCATCTCCGAACTTGAGTGATCGTTCGATATCGATCTTGTCACCGACAGCCACTGCTGCGAGGTTGGTGAGATCGAGGGTTTCTCCGATAACGTCAAACCGCACCAGAGGTCCGTCGATCTTCGAAGCGGTGAGACAGACCCCGTTGTTGGCGACGCTGGCCCCGAGTTCAAGTCCCTCTGCAAGCGGCCCGAGATCGACTGTCAACTGACGATTACCGTCGCCCGATTCCAAGCCCACTACTTCGCACAGGCCCTGGACGATTCCGGTGAACATGGGACTCCGTCTCCTCTCCTTCGAGGTGACTCGGTCGGGGCCGGTGACGCCACTGGCATCACCGGCCCGCAATGACCGAGTTCGCTATTCAGTTCCTTGATCGAGCCCACCGGACCCTGACTAGGAAGCGAATCGCATGTTGTTTGTCTAGCCCGCAGGCCAGATGATCGTGGTGCCGTCGTAAACGCTCTCGGCGAGGCTGGTGTTGACCATCGATTCCCAGTCGGGCATCCCCGCCGGGAACAGGCCAGCACCCACCATGGCGTCGATCTCGGCGCCGAGCAGAGTGACATCCGGAATCCCAGGACCCACACCCGCAGGCGTCAGATCCGTGATCAGGGCGGATTCCGTATTCCAGCGGTACAGCTCCTGTGCCATGGCGAAATACAGCGGGTTCCCAGCAGCGTCGATCAGGTCAAATGCGTGATCAATTGCAGCCTCTGGGTTTGCCTGCGCAAACTCATTGCCCTTGGCCAGGGCTCGAACGAGGTCCTGAGCCAGATCCGGATTTTCATCGATGAACGACTGCGACGAGAACGTCATGCCGAAGCTCGACGGGACATCGAAGTCCTTCGGATCCAACAACGTGAACGCAGTGCCGTTCAGGGTCAGCGTGTTGGGCTCGTTCGACTTGTACACCGGCAGCGCATCAATGCCAAGGGCGAGATGAGCGACTGGATCGAATCCGTCAAGGAGAATCTCCTCGAAGCACGAGCGCTCGATCCCGGCAATCGAGACGGCGGCCGCCAACGATCTCGGCAAGTCGCCCTTGATCCCAATGAGGTTGCCGCAAAGATCGGCAAACGTCTCAATATCGCTTCCCTCAGGGACAACGATTGCTTCGATCGCGGTGCGACCCCAGTGCATGAGTGCAACTAGGTCGCCTTCGCCGGCGACGTTGTTCGACACCAGCTCGGCAAACGAACCGGCTTCGCCCATTTGGGCTTGACCCTCGATCACCAGCGCACCGTTGGAGGGGGCAAATCCAGGCTGCACATCGACGTCGATGCACAGTTCCTCGAAGTAGCCCTCACCATCGGCCACGATCACATCGATGATCCCGGCTGCCGCTGCGAAGTCGAATCCGGTGACGAACGTCACCGTGCCATAGGCGGCATTCGATGCACACCTTTCTTCGCTGAAGCCAGACGGGTCCGGGGCCTCGGTAGACGCCGGGGCCTCAGTAGACGCCGGAGCCTCAGTAGAAGCCGGAGCCTCAGTAGCCGTAGGTGCATCCGTAGCATCAGGCGCGTCCGTCGTCACAGCATCGTCATCGCCGCAGGCCCCCGCAACCAGGGCCAGGGCGAGTATCACCACAAAGACTTTGAATCTCTTCGACACTTGGTTTCCTCCCAGTCAACCGGTGAATGGTCCACCGCACTCGATCAATAACAATCATCTTACGGTCAGATGGTCTGACCAGAGCCGGATTGTATCAGCCACTGCTGCTCGCTGCCGGGGCGGGGCCTATCAGACCGGTTGTAGGCGCGGATACTCCAGGTCCCAGATCTCCTGATCCAGAACGGCATCGATGTCGTCGTCCGTGAGGTCCAGTCCGACTCCGGTGTCGCGTGCCGCCCGAGCGACCGAGGCCGCGATCTTGCGACTGATCGCCCTGAGATCGGTGATCGGTGGGTACAGCGCTCCGGTGGCCAGGTCTTCGTCGCTCACCTGGCACGCAAGGCTTTCGGCCGCAGCAGCAAACATCTCATCGTTTACAACAGTGGCACCCGACACGATCGCGCCGAGCCCCACCCCGGGGAACACATACACGTTGTTGCATTGCGACACTGGGATCGAGTGGTCGCCGTGAGCCACAGGTTCGAACGGGCTCCCGGTGGCAATCAGGGCGCGGCCATCGCTCCAAGCGACAATGTCGACCGGAGCCCCCTCGGTCTTGCTGGTCGGGTTGGACAGGGCCATCACCAGCGGGCGATCGGCATGAGCGACCATCGTTCGGATGATCGACTCGTCGAACACACCCGGTTGACCGGTAGTCCCGATGATGACGGTCGGTGTAAAGGCCTCGACCACCGCGGACAAATCCCCCATTGCGCTCGAATCGAGTCCAATTCCAGCAACTGAATCGGCGGTCCAGGCGAATTCCAGTTTGTGGTCGTCGAGATCGGCGCGGTGCTCAACCAGTAGACCGCGGGTGTCGAACAACGCCAATCCTGCTCCGGGATCGGTCGAACCCGCCTGCTCCAGGAGATGCCGAATTTGACGGGCTATTCCGACACCGGCCGCGCCGGCTCCGACGAATAGGACCCTCTGATCCTCGAGCTTTACGCCTGTTACGCGACACGCCGCCAGCAACCCCGCCGCCACAACCGCCCCGGTTCCTTGGATGTCATCGTTGAACGACGGGAGCGAGTCTCGATAGCGATCGAGCAGATTGAAGGCGTTGACCTTCTTGAAGTCCTCCCACTGCAGGAGAGCCTTTGGCCAACGTCGCTTTACCGCGTCGACAAACTCGTCGACCAGTTCGTCGTACTCGTTGCCGCGGATCCGCGGATGCCGCCACCCGACGTAGAGCTCGTCTTCCAGCAATTCCTTGTTATCGGTACCGACATCGAGGCTGATCGGAAGCGTGAAGGCCGGATAGATACCGGCTCCCAGGGTGTACAGCGCCAGCTTGCCGACCGGGATGACCATTCCGCCGGCGCCTTGATCGCCCAGCCCCAGGATTCGTTCATTATCGGTGACGACGATGAGACGCACGTCGTCACAACGAGCATGCCCGAGGACCTCATGAATGCGACCCTTGTGGTCGGGTGTGATCCACATTCCGCGGCCCCGACGAAATACTCGACTGAAGTGAACCGCCGCCGCGCCGACCGTCGGCGTGTAAACGATCGGAATCAGCTCGGCGATGTTCTCCGAGAGCACCTGGTAGAACAACGTCTCGTTGCGATCTTGCAGTGAGACCATTCCGATGTACTTCTCGAGCGGCTTATCACCCTTCTCCAGGATGTGCTGGAAGGCTCGCTCGACCTGACGAGACCGATCGGTGATCTGATATGGCAGAAGGCCATCGAGCTCGAGAATCTCGCGCTCTTCGGCGGTAAATGCTGTTCCCTTGTTGAGCAGAGGGTCGCTGAGAATCGCCGATCCTCGCTTCCAAACTTCCTTTATCAACCACTTGCTGTCCTGGTCGCGATCGATCTGGTACTTCATTTCGCTCCTCGAAGCGCAGATACCAGAAGCTTGCGTACGGCATCGCTCGCTGGGTAGGGCCGTAGGGCATTCACTAGCGGCCATCCGGTCACATGACGCGCTTCAGACCGACAAAGCATCGCAATCCCGCGGCAGATCCCGACCGCTAGATGAGGACTCGTGCCACCCGGATCATCGCCGGTCCGAGCAGAACCACGAACAGCGCAGGAAAGATGCAAAATACCAACGGAAACACGATCTTGACCGGGATCTTCATTGCCTCTTCCTCGGCCCGCTGCCTCCGCTTGATGCGGAGATCGGCGGACTGGATTCTCAAGACTCGCGCCACCGGCAGGCCGAACTGCTCCGCCTGCTGCAGGGCCAAGACGAAGTGTCGAAGTTCATACACATCGGTGCGCTCGAT
>CAXMOL010000161.1:0-3441 GCA_964194935.1 uncultured Kiloniellaceae bacterium | reverse complement strand
GACCGATGACTGGCGACTTCCTAATCTCTTCTCTGATGCCTGAACGCGACCTCGGCAGCATCGTTCGATTGCAGATCCAGCGCGACCCGCTGAAGGTCAAGGGCGTCAGCTATGACCCGGCAGGGATAGTCGCCGTCGAGGAGGCGTCGCTCGATTCGGCGGGCATGCTGGGTCGTCACAATGAAGCGTGGGTGGTCGATGCCCATCACGCCAACCATCCCCGGGTCCGGGGGAGGGGAAGCCGGGCGCTGTCGATCGGATTCGCCGGCCATTACGACGCCATGGCCGAGAGGTTCGGGGCCGCACCCCTGGGATGTGCCGGCGAGAACGTGATTGTGGACACGGTTGGCAGGGTGACGGCAACCGATCTGGAGGGGGAGATCATCGTGCATACCGCCGATGGTGAGATCACCCTTGTCAGTGCCGGAGTAGCAGCCCCGTGTGCCGAGTTCACCTCCTGGCTCAAGGGTCTGGACACTGTCGTGCCCAAGTTGGAGCAGGCCGACGATGTGGCTTTTCTCGACGGCGGGACCCGCGGATTCATCCTCGACGTCGCACGTTTGGACAAGCCGGTGACGATCCGGGTCGGCGATCGAGTCAGCGTCCGTTGGTAGGGAACAGACCGGGTCATGGCGAGGTTGCTCTCGTCCTATGAAGATCGCACGCCTCAACCACGCCGTCTTGTTCGTGAGCGATCTCGATCGGTCGCTCGACTTCTACGAGGGAGTAATGGGTTTCGAGGTGATCGCCCGCGAACCCGGGGCCAATGCTGCGTTCCTGAGGGCTCCCGGGTCCGACAATCATCACGATCTAGGTCTCTTCGGGTTGGGGCCATCGGCCGCTCCCAAGCAACCCGGATCTACTGGGCTCTATCACCTTGCCTGGCAGGTTCCGACGATCGACGACCTGGCGGCGTTTCGAACTCGGCTGATGGAGTCCGGCGCCCTCGGCGGCGAATCTGATCATGGGGCCACCAAGAGCCTCTACGGCGCCGACCCCGACGGTAATGAGTTCGAGGTCATGTGGATGCTGCCGCGCGATGCCTGGGGTGAACACGAGACCAAGGCAATCCTGGCCCGACTCGACCTGGCGCATGAAGTCGAGCTCTGGACCGGTGTGGCTACGGCCTAGGGGAGCGCTTCGGTTGACAAACGGGCGGCGGTAGCCGTATGGTCGGCGAATCCCGATTATACGAGTATGACCGACCAAGACCCCACCAAGAGCTATCAGCCCCCCGAGGGCATGCTGATGATGAGCGCCGAGCAGGCTGGTGCCTTCAACGAGAAGACCCGGCGCGACATCATGATCATGCTCGCCGAACGCCCCGCTTCCACCAAGCAGCTTGCTGAGGCGATGAATAGACCCAAAGGCACGATCGGCCATCACCTCAAGGCGTTGGAAGAAGCCGGGTTGATTGCGGTTGTCGGTACCCGGCAGGTGCGAGCGATCACCGAGAAGTTCTACGGCCGCCTCGCCCGCACTTACGTCTTCCCCGACCTTGACGATGGCGGCGAAAAGGGCCACGGGTTCGTTGGTGAGGTGATGCACGAGGTGCGTATGCCCACCGCGGGGGAGGCATCGATGATCACCTTGCGCCACGCCCGCATCCCCGACCACCGGGCCTCCGAATTTGCTGAGGAAATGCTGAAGGTTGCTGAGGACTTCGCCGCCGAAGACCGCGGCGGCGAGACCGTCTACGGATTCATCGTTGGGGTGTACCCGACCGATCGGCCGTCTCTGCGGGAGGACGAAGAATGACGACGACCACCGAGCACGGCACACCGAGCAAGATAAAGCTTGGCGCCAACTATTGGCGCCTGTGGTTTGCCAGTGTCACCAGCAATCTGGGCGACGGTATCGCCATCATCGCCTACCCCTGGCTGGCGTCGGCGGTCACCCGCAACCCGTTGCTTATTGCTCTGATCGCCGTCGCCCAGCGTCTCCCGTGGCTCCTGTTCACCTTGCCGGCAGGAGTGATCACCGACAGGGTGGACCGTCGCAAGCTGATGGTCTCGATGGACGTCATTCGAACCTTTATCACTCTGATCATTGCGGCGACCGTGGTCGGCTCGATCGATGCTCTGCCGTCGCCAGCCGAAGTAGCGAGCGGTGTCGTGGGTGAGGCCAATCTCACCATCTACTTCGTCTTGTTGGGTGGTTCGTTGCTCTTCGGGATGGCCGAGGTGCTGCGAGACAACGCCGCCCAGACATTCCTACCCGCGATCGTGGCACCGGACGCTCTCGAGAAGGCCAACGGCAATCTTTGGGGTGCCGAGATGGTGGCAAATTCCTTTGTGGGACCGCCGCTGGGCTCGCTGCTTCTCGGGGTCGGGTTTGCACTCCCGTTCTTTATCGATGCCGGCACCTTTGCCGTAGCCGCTGCACTCGTGTTTGTGATGACAGGCGATTTCAAGAACCGTCGCAAGACCAAGGCGCAGACCGGGGCAAAGATCGATTGGTCGGGGGAGATAAAGGAGGGCTTTGGATGGTTGTGGCGCCACCCGGTGCTGCGCCCGATGGCGATCGTCCTTGGTTTGCTCAACGGTTTGGGGATGATGACCCTCGCCACCTTCATCCTGTTCGCTCAGGAGAGCCTCGACCTCGAGACAGGACTGTTCACCGGAGCACTCCAACCGGTCGCCGAGTTCTTCGGGACTGATTCGGTGGCTGCCTTCGTGTTCTCGATTCTGATGATGTCCATGGCCGTCGGCGGTGTGGTGGGCAGCGTGTTGGCCGCAAAGATCAGTGCCAAGCTGGGCAGTGGCACCTCCCTCTATTTGTCGATCTCCGTATGGACTGTCACGAGCTTCGTGATCGGTGCGGCGACACGGTGGTGGGTTGTGGCGCTCTGGTTTGCCTTCAGCACCGTGTTCATGATCTTGTGGAACATCATCACGGTTTCGTACCGCCAGACCATCATTCCCGATGCGTTGCTGGGCAGGGTCAACAGCGTCTATCGATTCTTTGGCTGGGGGATGATGCCGATCGGCTCGTTGCTGGGTGGCGCGGTGGTGGCGATTGCCAACATTTGGGTCGATCGAGCAACCGCACTGCGCTGGCCGTTCTTTGTTGCCGGCATCATCTACGTGGGGATCTTCATCTACGCCCTGCCCCGGCTCACCACCGCCAAGATGGAGGCGACCCGTGCCGAGGGGATTGTCGCCAAAGAGGCGTTCGACGCAGAAGATGCTCGGGATGCGATTGCCCAAGCAGGTCTTGGCGGGGTCGGACCCGACGATCTCGAACCCGAGTGATCTGATCCGTCTCTGTCAGTCCCCCGAGTGGGAAGTCGCCAGGCGCTCTCGGGCCTCAACGAATGGAGCCGCCGTTATCCACCAGCGTCGCTCCCATCCACTCGTAGGTGAAGTGGAGCATCACGAGCATGCCCGCGCCGATGATGGTGGCCAGCACGATACGGGCGACCAGCGGACCGGGGAGTCG
>CAXMOL010000160.1:0-2009 GCA_964194935.1 uncultured Kiloniellaceae bacterium | reverse complement strand
GGACTCGATGGCCACTTCGCCTTTCCCTTGTGTCGAACAGAGAGCAGAGTCTAGCCTGTCGGGGCTGGTTGTGGTGGGCCCACCTGGACTCGACGCCGAACGGCGAAGCCGTGAGACGCACCAGCGCACTCGTCAGAGTGTGCTGGTCACCTGGGACCAACGGATTATGAGGGCAAAACGTCATGGCGCCATTTCAAGGTTTTTCTTGAGATGGCGCCTAACTTGTTGTCCAGGGTTTCCACCAGTGTCCAGGGATTCCATGGCGTTGCGTAGAGTTTGCGTAGAGTAGAACTCAACCGATGGACGGAGTGAAACTCGTCGGACCAAGTTCGTGCCCGGTTCACTGACCTATCGACCGACGTACACCAGAATCAACGCAGATGGAGTCTTCGGGAGGGACACGTATCGGTGGTTCAACCACACGGCGTGGCTGATGATGTCAGGCGACGCTACTTGAGGGAGTGTGACGCGTGCCAATTCCGCTGGTTGCGTTTGAGGAACATTACGAGGCGTTCTTTGTGTGGCATCACGCGAGGCATGCGGGGTGGCTCGCCGAGTCGAAGAACATCCTGCTCCACGTCGATGAACACGCCGACCTTCGCCTGCCGGTGTCCCGCGAGCAGTTGCCGGCCCGGCACGATGCCGTCGCCGCCGCTCGCTATTCCTACACCCGTCTCAACATCTCGAGCTTCATCTGGCCCACGGTGTACGCCGGGGTCTTTGACAAGGTGTACTGGCTCCGCCGCCGACACGAAGCCAGCGCGGGCGCCCGGAGCCGTGTCAAGCTGAGCTTCGATCCGCAGCGGTTGCCGCTGGCGTGGACGAAGAGCGAGCACGGGGCGCTCGAACCACTTCAGACTACTCCCTCAGAAGTTGCCTGCGAATACACACGCTTTGAGCCGGAAGACCGGTTTCGCCCGACCGCTCCCCTGGCGTTGGACATCGACCTCGACTACTTCGCTGTCAATGAACCAGCGGATCGTCCCGTGTCACGCATACGCCTGGAAGAGGCGTTTGCCCGCGAGGTCGTCGAGAATCCTTATCACTGGATGCGAGTCGAAGGCTACCCGTTCCGAGTGGAGCAAGACGAGCGCGGCCACTGGATCTTGGTCGCGGTCGACGAGGTGCCTCGCCGCCCGAGACCGCCTGCGAGCCAATCGCAGGGGGTCGGCGACGCTTTAAGACGCTTCGGTGCCCACCTGGACGAGTCTGGTCTAAAGCCATCGCTGATCACGATCTGTCGCTCGGAATACAGTGGGTCTACGCCAATGTCATTGGCGCTCCAGATCGAAGAGGGGGTGCGCAACCTGCTGACGGCGCGGTACGAAGTCGAAGAACACTCGCTCAACGACTTGCTGCCCGTTGGTTGGAAGGTGCCGGAGCACCTGCTGAGGTCGTTTCCCTGGTAACCGGAGCCGGTAGGTTGGACACTCTTTTCTAGGTCCTGACTCTGGGGTTTTCGTCTGGCTACTCTTCCAGCTCACTCCGCCAGTCCGACAGCACGTGGATCGGTCGCGCGGGGCGCTCGGGCATGGTGCCAATGATGAATCGCTCACCGTCCGCGGTTACGTCGTAATACTGGTTCCATATGAAAGCACGCGTCTCGAAGAGCAGTGCCGGCGTTCCGGGCCTCAGTTCACCGTCGACTTGTTCGATGTCGACCGCGTTAAATTCGACGAGTGCGCTATATCCGCGCATCCAATGGTTGTCATCGTCCTCAACGACGAAGAACAACTCTCGTCCGTCCCGGCGCCAACGGGGATACGACCCTCCCCTGGTGGAGATCCGGATCCGCTTCCCTCGATCCGGAAACGACTCGATGTACACCTCGTTCCTGCCGGACTCGCTCGAGGTGTATGCGATCCACTTGCCATCGGGTGCGAACGAGGCATAGAACGGCATGTGATTGTCGGCGCCTTCCACAAATGGAACCAGTTCGCCGTTGTCGACATGGAGTATCGCCAGGTCGAATCCCTCCACCTTCGCCACGTCCATGGCGATATAGCGTC
>CAXMOL010000159.1:0-12788 GCA_964194935.1 uncultured Kiloniellaceae bacterium | reverse complement strand
CGATCGTCGATGACATCGTCGACGGAATCGCTTCGGGCGTTCCTGTACCCGGCAGCGGAGTGCGCGCTTAATGCCAACCTCGCGGGGCTGGGCCGGCTTGGGAGTATCTACTGCCTTGCTCGTCCTCTGGGTCGGCTTTGGCGAGATCGAGCTGATGACCACCGCGATGTTCTTGGTAGCGGCGGTGTCGACCGGCACTTTGTTCGTCCGATTCGCCAGCCCCAGAGTAGAAGTGGCCCGGCGTATCTATCCCCTACAGGTCCATGAGGGCGACGAGGTCGTCATCGAAGTGGACGTCACTGCTGCCGGTCGAATCCGGAATCTCGAGCTCGAGGACGCGGTCCACGGCCTAGGCGTCGCCCGGTTTGCTGCCGCAACAACGACACCCCTCCAACCACTGATCGCCCGCTACGAGGTCCTGTGTCGCAGCCGAGGCGTGTTCCAGGTCGGTCCCGCCGAGGTGTCGGTGAGCGATCCGTTTGCGCTTGCCGAGCGGCGCAACAAGACAGGAGCCATCGACCGACTCACCGTGTATCCCCGGGTAGAGCGTTTCTCCGGTTTCCCCGCCGTTCGCGGACTCGACCCATCGGTTCATTCCACCCGCCCCACATACGCTCCCCATGGCGGCGAGGACTTCTTCACATTGCGTGAATACCAAATCGGCGATGATCTCCGCAAGGTTCACTGGCCATCATCGGCCAAGCGCGACGAAATCATGATCAAGCAGCTCGAGGTGCCGTGGCAGGCGCGTGCCCTCGTTCTGCTCGACACCCGCGTCGAGCGCTATCCCAACGAAGAGGCCTTCGAGCAGGCGGTACGGGGTGCGGCCTCTTCCGTGGCTCACCTTTATGCCGGCGGGTTTAGTCCTGAGTTGTGGGCAGCCGAACGAGCGCCGGGACTCCGCTCGGGGAGCCGGTACCAGCAAGCCCTCGACATGCTGGCCACCGTATCGACCTCGTCGCAGCTCGACCTGCAAAGCACCGTGAGCCGTTTGCGGCGCCAGGGCGTAGGAGGAGGAGCGCTGATCATCGTCACCGGCATTCCCGACGAAGGAGTGCTTGGTGCCTATCGGGTGCTGGCCAAGGACTTCACCAGAACCGTCGTGATGGCCGTTGGAGATCGAACCGTCGAAAACGTCGGAACACTGCAACGTGCCGGAGCGGTCACTGTGATGGTCGGTCCGGACTCGCACTGGGCGCCGGCGTGGAGAACCGCCATGGAGTTGTCGTGGTCTATCGCTTCAGCTGGATAGCTGCCGTCGCAGGCATCGGCCTCGCCCTCGCCAGGGCGGAGCGGTTGCTGCGATCGTCGGTCGAGGGCCTTCCCTGGGAAGTGATCTTGGTTACCGCAGCCGTTCTGGGTGCAACCATCACCTGGGCCGGGATCTCCTACCGCCTGAGCGGGGGTGTGGTCGCCGCCATCAACGGAGTGGCCGCCCTCCTCACCGCCGTTCGCATCGCAGTGCCCTCGGCCGGTTGGTATCCGACCGTCGAGTTGGCCCAAGCTTTGCGCGACGAGCTCACCTTTGCCCGCGACGTGATCGGTTCCGGGGTGGCTCCGGTCATTCCCCTGTCGGGAATCATCGCCATCCTTGCTCTTGTCTTCTGGGCTCTGGGGGCTCTTCTGTCGTGGGGTCTCGGGCGAAATCGGCCGTACGTCGCCGTCCTGGCTCCTCTCGTGGTCTATCTCGAGTTCGCGGTGATGGATCGACGCCCCAGTGGATGGTGGACGACGGCCTTCATGATCTTTATTGGTGGCGCATTGTTGGCTGTCGCCTTCGACAAGCGCCGTGAGGAAACCGGACTACTCACCTCCGGCGTGACTCGATTGGCTTTGGTGCGGTCTTTCCCATCGATCGCCGTTGTCAGCCTCCTGTCCGCACTGATCGTCGCCGTCATCTCGGCAAACGCTGTTTCGGGTCTTGTGCCTCGCAGCGGCTATCTGGAGTGGCGCAAGACGACCGGGCTCAGCGGCGAGTACTACGGGAGCGTGTCATACAACCCGTTCGTCGGGATTCGACAGAGCCTCGTCTCTCAGACGAACGTCCCGGTCTTCGTGGCCGACGTCCAGGGCGACATCCCGGCCAACCAGGTGTACTGGCGCATGTTGACGCTGAATTCATTCGATGGTGTGCAGTGGCATGTCGGCGGTGAACCGCTAATCGACCGCCCGGGGGAGATCGATTCATTCGAAGTGGAGGAGAGTGCCTTCTTCGGACCCACGACCCCGATCATTCAGGACATCACAGTCCTTGCGCTGCAGATGGATTGGCTACCTGCTGCCTACTCCCCGACCGCAATGTCGGCACCCAACACCGCAGTGGATCGCGGCTACCGCGTAAAGACGGACGATGCGGCTCTGCGCTTCGACGCCCTGACATACCGCGGCATGGCCTATGTCGTGGCTTCGGATGTTCCCCAGCCCGACCTCGACGTTCTCAGCCGGACCGACGATGGCGTTCCTTCGATCGTCTTTGCGGGGGCCATCGAAGAGGACGACTTCGATGCCGCCGCCGCTCCACTGGAGATCGAGCTACGTGAGTTCGAGGACACCGAGCGGTATGTCGACCTCCCCGAGTCTGTCGATTCCAGGATTCGAGTTCTCGCCTTCCAAACCACTCGCGGGCTGCAGACCGATTTCGAAAAAGCCCTGGCGCTCGAGTCATTCTTCCGAACGCCCGGCAACTTCCTTTACTCCACCTCGGTCGTGCCCGGCCACGGTGCAACCGACCTGGCCGACTGGCTGCTCGATCCCACCAGCGAGAACTACAGGATCGGATACTGCGAACAGTTCTCGACCTCCATGGCGGTGATGGCTCGCACGCTCGGTATCCCCTCACGGGTGGTGCTGGGATTTACGCCCGGAACTCTTCTCGAAGACGGGCGGGTTGTTGTGCGAGATCGCAATGCACACGCTTGGGTGGAACTGTGGATGCCGTCTCAAGGCTGGGTTCGCTTCGATCCCACTCCACGCGGCGACGACGTCAACCCCGCTACCTTCGGCAATCTCCCCTTCGACGTGGCCGACTACCTCGACATTCCGCAGGCCGTGGCCCCGGTCCTGGATCTGGACAGTCAGGGCGGATTCTTGTTCAGAGAAGAGGAATTCGAAATCCCCGATCGCGTCGCGGCTGGCGAAGGCGGCGACGACGTCTCCACCGGTCCGCAGCTCCCGAGCTGGTTCCTACCAGTGGCTGCGATTCTCATCGGGTTGTTCGGACTCCTCCCAGGGGTCAAGTGGATCCGGCGCAGGCGTCGGCTACGCCGACTCGAATCGGGCGACATAGGCGCCGCCTGGTCCGAGATCGTCGATCGACTCACCGACCTCGGCGCCGGTCCGGCAAGATCTACGACGCCAGTCGAATTCGCAAAGAAGACCGATGGGCTGATGCGTCCACTAGCCGAGGTCTACGGGGCGTCCATATATGGCACAGGTGACGAGGACACAGGCAGCATCGGTGTGGCCACACGATCGCTCGAAGACACTGAAGGTCAAGTAGTCCTTCGCTACTCGGTGTGGCGCAGAACTCTGGCCCGTTACAAGGTCGGAACGTTGGTACCGCTCTGGATGAAGCGGATGAGAGGGCGACGCAAGGCCTAGACGTCGGATTTCTGGGGCGTTGGGTTTCTGGTCGTTAGAGCTAACAGGGAAGCTCCCGAAGAACGGTCTCGATGCAGAACGGCTACTCGCCCGCTGCCTCGCTCTGGACATCGTCTTCGACCCGCCGCAGCATCTCGAGGAATCGATCTCGATCGAGTTCGAATCGAGACACGTCCTCTTCGACTTCTCGAGTGATTTGATCAATGGCCACAAAGAAGGCCAGCTGGCCCTCGCGGAGGGCATCGATCAGTTCGTCCTCATCAGAGGCAATACGGAAAATGCTCTGCCCGTCGGTGACCAGGCGAACCTCGGAGAGGTGAGAGTCCATGTCGGCGGTGCGCCGAAGGTAGTCCCAAGCTCTGCGAACCCGCTGTACCGACATTCCGTTGTCGAGCAAACCGCGGACCACCCGAAGAGCAACCAGATCTCTGAAGGAGTAGAGGCGGCGCTTGCCGGGTCTGCCGCCCGTCGCCTGGACCGAAGGAGCTACAAGCTTCACACGGTCCCAGTAACGCAACTGATGAGGGGTACATCCTGTCAGACGACTTGCCTGCTGAGCCGTGAACGCTTCCAAGTGCCTCTCTCCCTCTTCCCCGAGAGCAGCGCCTCCGCTGACCCCAATCCCGACGCTTACCCGCTATCCCCCAAGGCAATCGATCCTAGCGACTACGCCATTGGCGTCGCAGCCCGCCCAAGAAACTCTCTTCCGACTTCACGGCGACACCAACCCGGCGCCGAGCGATCGCCACGATTCCCATTAATGAGACCACCATCAGACCGAAGCCGAGGAGGGCGATCAGCGTGTTGCGGGTGAAGAATCCGAACATGAGGGCTGCCCCGACGACTAGTCCGAGCAAAGCCCACTTCAGGTGCTTGCCGGAGAGGCTGGCGAGGGTGGCGGAGCGAACCGTCTCAGCGAGTTTCGGATCATCCTCATAGAACTGCCGCTCGATCTCCTCGAGGATCCGCTGTTCTCTGTCATCGAGTGGCATGCGTGGGTTCTCCGCCAGCGGTCGTAGGACACCCAAGTATACCGAGCAGCCCCCCTACCGGGGATGGGGCGGTTCTTGGATCGGATCGGGCGATGCGACGAGTCGGGCACGGCCCACCGCATCGGTCCCAAAGCGTGATCTGACCTGTTCCACCGCCTCATCGAGAACCTCCCAGGTCGCACTCTCGAGGCCAAGCTGGCGAGGTTCATCGGCTGCGACCAGGCCGTCGGCTCCGATCCCCAGGAGTCTCACACCGCGGTCGGCAGCCGCAGTTCGCTCCAGCAGATCGAGTGCCACCTGATGGATTTCGGCCGAGGTGGATACCGGAGCAGGGAATGTGTGAGACCGCGAGACCGTCGTGAAGTCGGGGTATCGCACCTTGACGACAATCGTCGCAGCCACGAAGCCGGCGCGCCGCAGACGCGAGGACAACCGGTCGGCGTGTGCAAGGAGTTCTTTGTGCATCAACGTGACGTCGGTGAGATCCAACTCATAGGTCTGTTCGACCGATATCGAGCGATTGTGACTTCCGCCGGTCATCCCGCCTTCACCGGTCTGGGCGACGGTCCACAACATGTCGCCGAGCGAATCCCCCAGCCGACGGACCAGGGTCTCACGGGGAAAGGCTGCGAGATCGGCAACCGTCTTGATTCCCAGCTCTTCGATTCGAGCGTAGGTCGCCTCGCCCACTCCCCACAGTGATCGAACGGCTTTTGGATGCAGGTAGTCCAATTCCGTTCCGGCCGGGATGAGCATGACGCCGTCGGGTTTGGCATCTCGCGATGCCATCTTGGCCAGCAGCCTGGTCGTTGCGATCCCCACCGATGAGGGAAGCGACGTCTCCGAACGGATCGCAGCACGCATTGCCTCGGCGCACTCTTCAGGGGATTCGTAATGATGCCGAAGGCCGCCGATGTCGAGAAAGGCCTCATCAACGCTCATCGTTTCGATGAAGGGCGTAAAGCCCTCGAGTACCTCAAAGACCCGGTTCGATTCCTCCCGATAGGAAGAGTGGTCGGGCGGCACGACAACTCCGTGTGGTGCCAGCCGGCGCGCATGAGCCATCGGCATGCCAGACCGGACGCCACGGCGACGCGCCTCATAGGAGGCCGATGCGACGACGCTCCGATTCCCCGCTCCGCCGACGAGGACCGGTTTGCCGATGAGGGCGGGGTTATGAAGCCGTTCCACCTCGACAAAGAATGCATCCATGTCGAGGTGCGCGATCCGCTCAGCAAATCCGGACATCCAGAGACGGTACCTCCCCTCCGGTCGTCGACTCTCTCGGCGATAAACTCCTCGGCCCGTGCTCAGAGCTCTCCACCTCGTTCGCCATGGCGAAGTCCACAATCCGGATCACGTCGTATATGCCGATCTCGACGGCTTCGGCCTCTCCGACACCGGACAAGGCCAGGCCATGTCCGCGGCGACATATCTCAGCAAGGACTCCTGCGACGTGGTCGTTACATCTGCGCTCCAGCGAGCCGTCGAAACGGCGACTCACATCTCGTCCGCTACCGGCGTCACCCCGACCACCGATGACCGGCTCACCGAGTGGGCTCTCGGGATGCGCTGGGCCGGCGTGGGTTGGGACGACCTATCCGATCGATTCCCAGGAGAGTTGGAGGCGTACCTCGCTCAGCCCACCGCGCTCGACTTTGCCTCTGAGTCGATCGACCAGGTGGCAGCACGAATGGCTCAAGTCGTGGATGAACTCGCTGTCGAATACCCCGACGCCAGCGCCGTCATTGTTTCCCACCAGGATCCGATCCAGGCACTGCGGTTGCTCCTCACCGATCGTCCTCTTGCCAAACTGCATTCCGACAAACCGGGACACTGCTCCGTGATCACGCTGCAACCGACAGACCAGGGCTGGTCCGAGATATCGGTATGGAATCCCGAACTCACTTCTGAACCCTTCCCGCCATCGGGCGATCCGGATGGCGATAGCTGATGCGCCCTGCACCACTCGTAGCTTCAGCACTCCTCGGCATCGCCGCTGTATTCGGTTCGATCGGATTGGCGCTCGATCCCGAGCCCTTCTCCACACAGACCGCCGCACTCATAGGGGTCGGTGGAGGCGTGCTCACGATCGTCACAGTGTCCGGAGTCCTGCTGGCACGCAGCGCTTGGTCGCGATGGATGGCGCTGATCATCGCAACCTTGTGGTTCATCCCACCCGTGGCAGGGAAGCTCGACGTCTGGGACGGTCTCACCATCGCTGCCGCGGTCGGCGTGGCCACGATCGCGGCGGGGCCGTGGCTGGGCCGCTGGTTGCGCCACCTCCCCTCCTCCGACGGTCCCCCGGCATCGGCCGTGGCCTTGCTGCTGCTTCTCACCGCCACCCCGGCAGTCACGGGATTTGCTTCCTGGGACAGTTCGCCGGGGATCGCTGCTCTGATACTCGGGCTGTGGAGCGGAGCACTGGCATTTGGACTGGGCCGGGCGTTGCCGCTGGCGCTGTGGCTCGGGAGGTTCGGACACGCGCCCCTCGCAGCGATCACCGGAGTCCTCATTGGATTCCCCGCAGCCGCCGCGATTCTCGCAAAGGCGATCATCGAGACAGTCTTGCTGTGGCGCCGTGATCTCCACCTTGCGGTCAGTCCGCTGGTGCCGCAGCACGGCACGACGGTCGCGATTCCACCTGAGTTGGTGAACCCGGCGATCATGAAGGCAGCCGGCCTCGACGATAGCGGCCGCCCCCTGGAGGAATCATGAGGCGACTGCCCAACCCCTGGATAATCGGACCCATTGTCATCGCCGCCGCAACAGGCGGAGCGGTCGGCTACTTCGTCATCGAAGCCTCGTGCTCACCCGATTCCTGTGTCACAGCCGCTGTTTCTGTCGCACTCATGGTCGGGATCGGTTCGGCCGTCGGCGTGGGAATCGTGGTGGTTCTCGCGCTCAAGTCGATTGCCGAATGGAGAGTGCACTCGGAGCGGGAGATCCTCACCGAGGTGGACGACTCCGAACCCCCGGGACCGCCTACCTGTTGAACGAAGGCAGTTCGCCGCAGCGCTCGATCCGTTACTCGGGCGCGGCGAACACCAATGAGACGTTGTGGCCGCCAAAACCGAACGAGTTGGTCATCGCCGTCTTTATGGCCACCTCTCGAGCCTCGTTTGGCACGTAGTCGAGATCACATTCGGGATCAGGAGTCGAGTAGTTGATCGTTGGAGCGACCACGCCATCTCGAATCGACAGAATGCACACGAGAGATTCGAGTGCTCCGGCTCCGCCGAGCAGATGACCCGTCATCGACTTGGTGGAGGAGATTGGAAGCGAGTAGGCGCCGTCTCCGAAAACGGTCTTTATCGCCGCGGTCTCGGTTGCATCGTTGGCGGCGGTCGAGGTGCCATGAGCGTTGATGTAGTCGATGTCGGACGCACCGATTCCGGCATGATCGAGAGCATGCTGCATGGCGCGAGCCGCGCCGCCACCGCCGGGTCGGGGCAAGGTGACGTGGAAGCCGTCCGACGACATGCCGTAGCCGGTGATCTCTGCATAGATATTGGCTCCGCGAGCGATCGCATGCTCCCGCTCTTCGAGGATGAGGGTCGCCGCCCCCTCCCCCATGACAAACCCGTCGCGATCGGCATCGAACGGGCGACTGGCCCCCTGGGGATCATCGTTGTTCAGCGACAGAGCACGCGACTGGGAGAATCCCGCCACAGCAAATTCGCACACGGGGGCCTCGGCGCCACCGGCCACCATGACATCGGCCGCATTGCGCTTGATGATTTCGGCGGCGTCGCCGATTGCATTGGCCGAAGCCGCACAGGCAGTGACCGAACAGGTACTCGGGCCAAACAGGTTGTATCGAATCGAGACCAGCCCCGCAGCCATGTTGGAGATGATCTGGGTGATCGTCAGCGGGCTCACCCGGTCGGGACCTCGCTCGCGCATGGTGTCGATCCCGTTCTGGAACGAAATCATGCCCCCGATCCCGGACCCGACGACCACGCCGGCACGCAGTGCGGCGGGATCATCCTCCTCGTAGGAGATACCGGCATCGGCTAGTGCCTGGTGGCTCGACGCCCAGAACAGTTGGTCGTAACGGTCAAGGCGCCGCGCCTCTTTGCGTTCGATGTACTCCTCTGGATCGAAGCCCTCGATTTCGCCCGCGATGCGTGCCTTCATGCCGCTCGCGTCGAAATGAGTGATTTCCCCAATGCCGGAGGTGCCCTCTTGGGCAGCCTTCCAGAACGACTCGACATCCCGACCAAGCGGGTTGACCGTGCCGAGTCCGGTGACGACGACTCGCCGGGACATGCTCAGGCTCCGAGCTTTCCCATCACGACGTCGACGGCTTGACCGACGGTTCCGATGGACTCTGCCTCTTCGTCGGGGATGGCGACGCCAAAGTTGTCTTCGAGCGCCATGAGCAACTCAACGACCCCGAGGGAATCGACTTCGAGATCCTCCTCGAACGTTGCGGCCATGTTGATCTTGTCTCTCTCCAGACCGAGCTCCTCGACGAGCAGATCGGTCATCTTGGCTTCTACTTCAGCCCTATCCATTGCTTGGCTCCTGTATGAGTCGTGTGTGCGTATTGGTGTGCGAATGAGAACTCAGAATGCCAGGCCTCCGTCCACGACGAGCACCTGACCTGTGACATACCCCGCGTCCTCTGAGGCAAGATACCCGACAGCCGCTGCCACATCTTCGGGAGAGCCGAAGCGACCAAGCGTGATCGCGGGCAGAACTGCGGCGCGGACATCTTCTGCGAGTTCTTCGGTCATGTCCGTCTCGATGAACCCGGGGGCGATCGCGTTGACGGTGATGCCGCGCGATCCAACCTCTTTTGCGACCGACTTGGTCAGTCCGACGAGTCCCGCTTTTGCAGCGGCGTAATTGGCCTGACCCGGATTGCCCGACAAGCCCGATACCGAGGTGATGTTGATGATGCGGCCCCACCTCGCCTTGAGCATCCCCCGCAGCACTGCACGGGTACACAGATACGCCGATCCGAGATTGGTCTGGATGACCCGATCCCACGCCTCGGGCTTCATACGCAGCACTAGATCGTCGTCGGTGATACCTGCATTGTTTACAAGCACCGCGATGGGGCCGAGTTTCTCGGCTACATCTGCCGTCATGGCTGCTACGGCATCGGCATCAGCGACATCTGCGGCCACTGCAATCGCCCGACCGCCTGTTTCTTCGATCAAGCCGACGACCTCATCCGCAGCTTCGCTGCGAGAGCGGTAGTTGACGGCGACGGCGCAGCCTGAGGCGGCAAGATTGATGGCGATCGCTCTACCGATCCCGCGTGATGCTCCGGTAACGAGCGCAACCCGATCCGTCACTTCTAGACCCCTGTCCCGTGGGCGGCGATATTGCCCTTCAGCAACTCCAATGCGGTCTTGTCGTTGGGCGGGAGTTTGGCATCCGACGTCCCCAACGGTTCCACCCTCGAACCCCAGCGATAAACACCGGCTGCCCAGGTGAACCCTCCGCCGAACGCCGCAAACAGAAGCGTTGCACCGGGTTCGATCCTGCCCTCTTCGAGCGCCTCGACCATGGCGATTGGAATCGTTGCAGCCGAGGTGTTGCCGTAGGAGGCGATGTTCACGTAGACCTTCTCCGGGGCGAGACTCAATCGGCGCGCCGTGGCATCGATGATCCGAACGTTGGCCTGGTGCGGTATGAGCAGATCGACATCGTCGACGCCAAGACCGGCTGCTTCGAGAACCCTTGTCGACGAGTCACCCATCGAGGTAACCGCCCTGCGGAACACGTCTTTGCCTTGCATGACGAGCTTTGCTACGCCGGGGTCACCCGGGCTGCCCTCGGTGCCGGAGGCGGGGGCACACAGCAGGTCGCCAGCAGTCCCGTCGGAACCCATCTCGAACGACAGCAAGCCGGCATCACTCTCGTCGTCGCTGGCTTGAACGATCACAGCACCGGCACCATCTCCGAACAGCACGCTGGTCGTGCGATCCGAGAAATTGAGGTAGTAGGACAACTTCTCGGCGCCGATCACGAGGACCGTGTCCATCGAGCCTGCCTTGATCATCTGATCGGCAGTGCTGAGAGCAAAGACAAATCCGGAGCATGCCGCGTTCAGGTCCATGGCGGCGGCATTGGTGGCGCCGATCTTGGCTTGGACCATCGTGGCGGCGGAAGGGATGAGTCGATCGGGGCTGCAAGTTGCAAGCAGGATGAGATCGATGTCATCGGCTGTGATGCCGGCAGCGGCTATTGCGTGCTCCGAGGCGACGGCGGACAGATCGCTCACCTCGACATGAGAAATCCTGCGTTCCTTGATCCCGGTGCGAGTGGTGATCCACTCGTCGCTGGTATCGGTCAGCGTCTCGAGGTCACTGTTGCTGAGCACTGCGGGAGGAACAGACTTGCCCCAACCTGTAATTATCGAATTGCGCACCTGAGTCTTCTCCCTGCGTCGTCTCCGCCGAACCCCTCAGTCGGCCGAGAGGATCTCAACCGCTGCGTCGACTTCTTCCAGTGAGGATACGACCACTGGTTCTGTTCCCTCTACCGACCTCTTTGCCAGGCCTGCGGTTACATCCCCCGGCCCTACATGAACAAACGTTTCCACTCCAGTAGCCGCCATATGACGCAACGAATCGGCGAATCGAACTGTTCCGGTCAGCTGGGCAGCCAGAGCTGCGCCGATGTCGGCGCCATGCGGCTGAGCGGTGACATTCGCCCAAACAGGGAAGATCGGTTGCGCGATCGACCTATCGGCGATGGCATGGGCCAGGTGCTCAGCCGCCGGCTTCATATACGGCGAATGGAACGCCCCGGCAACCTTTAGAGCGATCGCCCGCCGCACCCCCAGGTCGCGAGCCTCCTCGACAAGCCATTGGATATCTGCCTCTCCGCCGGCGACCACGATCTGGCCGGGAGCATTGATATTTGCCACCCACAGGCTTCCGCCATCCCGACGTCGTGCGTCAGCGATCGCCTCCGCCGCCGCTTCATCGGCGCCGATCAGCGCAGCCATACCGCTCGGTTCAACGTCGGCGGCGGCTGCCATCGCCCGCCCCCGCTCGGCCACCAGGGCCAGACCGTCCAGAAAGCTCAGTGCTCCAGCGGCCGCCAGTGCCGTGTACTCGCCCAAGGAATGACCGGCCGCAGCGGACGGGGCAACTCCGAGTCGCTGCTGCAATTCCGACCAGAGTGCATATGCGGTTGCATACAACGCTGGCTGGGCGTGTTCGGTGCGAGTCAGCGCCTCCTCTGGCCCATCGAGGCACATCGAGCGCAGCGACCAGCCAAGAACATCGTCGGCGGAGTCACCGAGTAGGTCGGGGCGAACCTCGAACAGGTCGGCGCCCATCCCAACGAATTGGCTCCCCTGTCCAGGGAACAGCACGGCGTATGACATCGGCACTCCCCTCCGGAGTCGTGACGGACAGCGAGTGTATGCCGGTATCACCGCCAAGCGCTCCGGTTAACCTGCGCCCGCTTCATGAAACGGTTCCACCCCTCGATCCCCGAGATCCCCACGGCTCCGGGAACCCAAATCTCGACGCCGCGCCGACTCGAGCGATTGACCGACCTCGCCTACAACATGTGGTGGAGTTGGGATCCCGGCGCCAGGGATCTGTGGCAGCGCATTTCCCCGTCGGCATGGGCAATTGCCCCCAACCCGCTCACCGTGCTGCAGACGGTCACGCCCGAATCATGGAACGCCATTCAGGCCAGCAGTGCATTCCAGACCTCGTACAACGACGTCCTGGCCCGCTTCGACGATTACTTGACGGCATCCGACACCTGGTATCAGTCCGAAATGGCAGATGCCTTCCCCGGCGGGATCGCCTATCTATCTGCCGAATTCGGAATCCATGAGACGCTCCCCTTCTATTCGGGCGGCCTCGGCGTCCTGGCCGGCGACCACCTGAAGGCTGCCTCCGACTTGGGCATCCCACTCGTGGGAGTGGGGATGCTGTACCGGCGTGGCTACTTCCGCCAGGCCATAGACCCCGACGGTTATCAGCAGCACCAGTACCAGCAAATCGAAGTGACCCGCCGAGCCGTGCGACGGGTACTCGGCGAATCGGGGCGACCGCTCACCGTCGGAGTCGATCTCCCCGGCCGCAGGGTCGATGTCGGCGTATGGCGGATCGACGTAGGACGGGTGCCACTGCTGCTGCTCGACACCGACCTGCCCTCCAACGACCCGGCCGACCGCCCGATCAGCCACATCCTCTACGTCAGAGGGCGAGA
>CAXMOL010000158.1:0-6310 GCA_964194935.1 uncultured Kiloniellaceae bacterium | reverse complement strand
GCCGTATCGAACTCCGGTCTATGTGTTTACCGACGGGCAGAGTTTCTTCGTGGCGCTCACCTATGGCCCGGACACCGACTGGGCTCAAAACGTGCTCGCTAATGGCGGATCCTGTGAAACCGGCGGAGCCACTCGAGCCATGAGCGGAGTAATCGTCGTCGATCGGGCCGAGGTGTGGCCCCATCTTCCCCAACTCGTCAAGATCCTGTTGCGGGCGCTGCGTGTTTCTGATTTCTTGAGGTTCCAACTCGAAGAGCAGTGACCATCCGAGGGCCATCTGGCCCTGATCTTGGGGACCTACAGTGGTGGCCGAGTCGCCAGATTCGACCGACACTCGGGCCATGGGTCCTGCCACCCTCCACGAACGAAGATCAGGTATCGGATGACTACCGACACCACAAGGAACCGGATGCGGCTCCGCACAACCGTGCTGATCGTCGGCGCGCTCGTTGTTGGATTGGTCGGTCGCGGGCTCGTGTCCGAAGGTTCCGACAGCATCCTGGTGCGGTGGCTCCCCTGGCTCAATCGAAGCTCGGTAACGCTGTTCTACGGCGACGCAAGCGGCGACTACCTCGTCCCGGTCAGCCGAGCCGTCTCCCCCGATGATGCTCGTCCGGAAGTGCTGGTGCAGGCGCTGCTCGATGGTCCGTCGGCAGATGCGGGCCTTGTCAGCCTCATCCCGGAGGGCACCGTCGCCGACTCCGTCGTACTCAAGGACGGGACTCTGCGTGTCGACCTCACCGGTACCTATCAGTTGGGAGCCTTCGGCCTCACCCACGAGTCTCTCTTCCAGTCGATGCGGTCCTGGCCCGACGTCGAAGAAGTCGAGATCTCGGTTGACGGCATCCCACTCGAAATCGAGTCAACCGGACACCTCATCTACTTCTACGACGAGAGCCTCGACATGCTGATCGCTCGCCCGACTGCACTGGAGCGGCCGGGGGATGTACTCGCCGAGTATCTCGCCGGACCCGGCGACCCTCGACTTGCCGGATTGCCGTCCGACATCGAGTCGATCGGCGTGGAGTTAGGCAGCAATGATCTCCTCACACTCGAGTTCACATTTCGCGACTCGCTGCGGAACTACGCCATCGACCACCCCGACTCGGTGAGAAGAGTCCTGGAGGGAATCATCGCAACCTTTACGACCGGCTTCCCCGAAATCGGAGGCGTCTTGCTCGACTTTGAGGGGCATAACGCTCTGGGGCTCGGGCAGTGTGCCAATCTCCTCAACACCGCCCAGTACCAACCAGAAGTTCTAAACGACGAGCGGATTCTGAGCCGCTATGCCGGTGCCTCATGACCTCCACCATCTACTTCGACAACGCTGCCACTTCATGGCCCAAACCTCCTGCGGTCAGGGCTGCGCTCGACGCCTACTTCGGGGAAGGGGGCGGAAACCCGGGCAGGTCGGGACACCGGATGTCGATCGCCGCGGCGCGAATCGTCGAAGACGCTCGGGAACTCCTGTCGGAGATCTTGAGCGCATCCGACTCGACTCGAATCGTTCTCACCAAGAACGCCACCGAGGGTCTCAACCTGGCGATCTACGGCACTCTCGAGCCCGGTGACCATGCGATCACGTCACACATCGAACACAACTCGGTGATGCGCCCACTGCGCCACCTCGAATCCGAAGGCGTCGAGCTCACTGTGGTGCCGAATGCACCGGACGGAACGCTCGATCCCGAAGCGGTGCGAGCAGCGGTCAAGCCCAACACCCGGCTTATCACCACTCTGCATGGGTCCAACGTCATGGGGACTCTCCTGCCGATCGCCGAACTCGCCGTCATCGCCCGCGACAGCGGAATCCCTTTTCTCGTTGATGCCTCCCAGACCGCCGGGGCGTTGCCGCTCGATGTGGAGGAGCTCGGCATCGACATGGTCGCCTTTACGGGACACAAGGCGCTGCTCGGTCTAACCGGGACCGGCGGCCTGTACGTAAGGGAGGGGGTCACCCCGCGACCATTCATGCGCGGCGGCACCGGCAGCCGCTCCGACCTGGAGCACCAGCCAGAATTCCTGCCCGATGTTTACGAAAGCGGAACCCTGAACGTCGCCGGCTTTGCCGGGCTCGCTGCAGGCGTCCGACACCTTCTCGATGTCGGCGTCGAACACGTTGCAGCCCACGAACGCTCCCTGGTGGACAGATTCCGCACCGGCGTAGCCGCTCTCGACAACGTGGTCGTCCACGGACCTGAGGACATCGAACAGCGCTGTGGCGTCCTCTCGTTCAACATCGACGGACTCATCCCATCCGAAGTCGGCACATTGCTCGACCAGCAGTACGGCATCATGTGCCGGGTGGGCCTGCATTGCGCCCCGGGTGCCCACCAGATCCTCGGAACCTTTCCCACCGGGAGCGTGCGGTTCGGGTTCTCGCTCGAGAACACGCCCGAGGAAATCGACGATGGGATCGCCGCAGTATCGGAGATAGCGGCTTGGGCGTCGAGTAACGCCATGGACCCGGCGGCTCCTGATGCTTGATGGACTCATCACCTTCTTTGCCTCCCATCACGCAATAAGGGCCGAGAAGGTCCTCGGGCGAGTCGATCTGCCGGTCGAACTGGTCCCGGGACCAAAGGAGTTGAGTCCCAACTGTGGAGTAGCACTCCGCATCGAATACGACCGCCGTGATCTTGCCGCCACCACGCTCGCCGAGGAGAACGTGCAGGTCGACGAGATCATTCGCTATCAACCTCGCACTGACGCTTGGAATCCCGAAGCCCCCAAACGGCGCCGATCACGATTCCTGCGTAGAAGCTGACGATGGGGACTACGGACACCGCCGCGGGTACCCGGCGCCGAGGATTCCCGGTGACCGGGCTTCAGGCAGGCGTCGTGATGGCGATCGGTGCGGTAGCCGCCGGGTCGTTCTTCGAGGTTCGGCCCCCCGACGCCTACGGGATCTGCATGGCGTGCCATGGCCGTGATCTCGTCAACTGGGTCGTAAACGACCTGACGGGCTGGCGCCTCACCGTGGCTCCCGCCTCGTTGGTCTTTCCCCTCCTCACCGTGGTGGGGGTGGTCATCGGAGGCTGGATCGCAGCCGTGATGAGCGGCGAGTTCCGGTTTCGCAAGCCAAGCAAGCCGCTGAAGAACTTCTTTCACGGGGCGTTGGTGATGAACTTCGGCCTGCTCGCTGCCGGCTGCTCGACCCGCCTGGCCCTTCGCCTCGGCGCCGGAGATCCGCTCGGTGCAATCGGGTTCGGTGCCATGGTGGTCGGCATCGTGCTCGCCACCTTCTGGATCAGGAAGGCAGCACAGCGATGACGGTCGCCGCAGTCGCCAGCCTCGTAGTTGGGATCGTCATCGGGTTTGTCGGTCAGCGCTCCCGGATGTGTTTTGTCGGCGGGATCCGCGATTGGATTCTGGTGCGCGACACGTTCCTCCTCAAGGGACTGGTCGCGTTCGTTCTCGTATCGTGGGTTGCCTTCCCCCTCGCCGCTCTCGCCGGAGGTGAGGCACTAGGCAGCTTTGGCACTCCGATCATTTCGGCAGTGCTACTCACCGCCATTGGAGGCTTCGGCGTCGGCTGGGTTTCGATTCTCGCCAACGGCTGTCCATTCCGACAACACGTGCTCGCCGCGCAAGGCACCGGTGGGTCGATGGTGTACCTCGCCGGCTTCTTCTCGGGAGCCGTCGCCTTCCACACCTGGGTGTCACCAATCGTGTTGGAGTTGATCTAGTTCGGGGAGCCCTGAACCGACTGCACGACCGCAAACCTAGAGTCGACTTGAGACCGATCACATGGAGGCTTCTCGTGGCCTGGATCGACATGCCTGACGACCGTGAATGGGACGGCGAACTGGCCGAGTACCGCGATGAAGTCGTCGACCGCGACCACAACCGGGTGGACAACATCATGGCCATCCACGGTATTGACGTGGGAAGCCTCAAGGCACATCAAGTCCTATACGCCCAGGCGATGAAGGGCACCAAGACGCTCCGTAAGGTCGATCGGGAGATGATCGCCCTGGTGGTGAGCGCCGCCAATGACTGTCACTACTGACTCACCCATCATCGGCGCGGTCTGCGCCGCCTCCTCAAAGATGATGACCTCTTGGGCAGGATCGAAGATGACTTCGAGACGGCAGGCCTGGCTGATCGTCGTCTCGCGATGTTGCGCTATTCACAGAAGCTGACCCGGACTCCCTGGGAGATGGTCGAGGAAGACGTGGCGGCCCTGCGAGCGGCCGGACATTCCGATGTCGACATCCTTCATATTGCCGAGGTCGTCGGTTACTACGCCTACGTAAACCGCATCGCCGACGGTCTCGGCGTCCAATTCGAGTCCTGGATCGAGGTGTAGCCCGATGACCAAACCAAAACGAAGAAGCTCAACCCGGTGCCTTGTAGAAGTCGTCGTCGCGTCAATGGCCGTCGTACTCGCCGCTTGCGGTGGCGACAGTGCGGCGTCCGGCGACCACGGCTCGGTCGACACCAACGCAACGACTGCCACCACGGAGCCGGCGCCGATACCTCAGGACTGGGACCGTGTGCTCATCACGCTCAACGTCGAAGTCACCGATGATGGGTTCGAGCCTGCAGCGATCCTCATTCCCGCCGGGCGGGGGATCCAACTCCTCATGCGCAACCACGGCACGACCGAACACCACCTCCGAGTCATCGGCGCGGAGCCGGCGAGGTTGCTGTGGGTTGCCCGACCCGACACCGGGATCGAGGACGGAGTTACCGAAGAAGACCACTCGAAGCATCACCTGATCGGCTACGTCGACTGGCGCGGAACCGCAGACTCGGGCATACAGGTCACCGGCGATGAGATCCACGGCTGGTCGCGTCCGACCGAAATGGAGATCATGCGCTTTATCATCTCGAAGCCGGGCACCTATCAGTTCGAGGACGTCCTCCATCCCGAACTGACCGGTGAACTCACCGTCTTCGAACAACCCTGAGGCGGCAGATCAGGTCCCGTCACCCTGCGGCGAGCACATCACGTTCTTCGGAGCTGAGGCGCCAACTGCGGTTGCCTCGCCACACGAGATAGGAGATCAGTCCGAGCGGGATGGGCAACAGATAGGTGATCGCTCGGAACAGGAGGATCGCCGCCACCACCTGGGCGCTGACCAGGTCGTCCAGCCCGATCGTAAGCACTGCGGCATAGCCGAGTTCGACCACGCCGACGCCACCCGGAGTCAACGGCAGCGCCGAGATCAAGCGTACAAAGGCGAAAGCTGCGAGCACCGCTATCCAACTGAGCTCTCCCTGGCTGACCCCAACGTTTCGCAACGCAATGAGTAGCACCAGGTACAACGAGATATGGCTGATCAAGGTCGAAAGGGTCAGCCGGAGCCACCTTCTCGCAAGCAATTCGGTCGTACCGCTCCTAAAGCCAGACGCACGCTCGTCGAACCCGTCCATCGGTTCCTTGCGGAAGAGACGGAGTGTCCAATTGACAACGCGTCCCACCTTTGCCCCCACGATCCGGGCCAAGCGGTCGCTTCTCAGCAGCAAAGCAAACATGACGATTGCTCCCACCAGCACCGCAACGCCGATGAGCGCAGCCACCAGGCGGGCCGGCGTGATCGTGCCTTCGAGCGCCAACAGCACCAGCGCTATGACCGGCATTCCCAGCTTTACGAAGTTATTCCAGATGCCGGTCACGACGGCCTGCAAACCGATGGCAGGTAGTCGAAAACCCCACGACGTGAGCATCGACACAGTGACGCCAACTCCTATTGCGCCGCCGGCGGGGAGCGTGTTGGAGACAGCCGTGGACGCCTGGTTTACGACCGAAGCTTCCCTAAATCGCAGACCAGGGAGAGCCGCGGTGAGAACGAACCAGTAGGTGACCAGATTCCACAGACCAAGCAGGACGATGGCCAATACCTCCAGCGTGGTCATCGCCCTGATCGTTCCCCACACCTCGCCGTAATCGGCGATCTGGGGCATGATGCCGACGAAGATCCCAGCCACGATCGCAACTGAGATCAACGATTGGGCGACCCGCTTCCACGTCGCCGTCTTGGGCTTGTCCGAGGTCACGGGATATCGAAGCCGGCGTTGCGGGCACCTTGTTTGATCGCCTCGGCATCGATAAAGCTGAGCGAGCTCTGCACTTCGGCAGCAACGCTCTCCGCACCGGGGCCTTCTGCATCAAAGCGATATTCGGTACAGCCACCTTCGAAGACATAGAACCAGGAACCCCGGTAGCTGGGCGGAGTGACCTTCTCTTCGATTTCCTCCAGAGCATCGTCCAAATCCAGCCCGGATCGCTCTTGAATCTCATTGGCCAGCAGCAGCGACATGGTGCCTTCCTCGGCGTCCCTGATGCTGATCGTTATCACAT
>CAXMOL010000157.1:0-2854 GCA_964194935.1 uncultured Kiloniellaceae bacterium | reverse complement strand
AAAGATTGTCGGCGAGCCGACGTCCACGGCCAATGAATGGGTCCTGAGCCTTTTCGAGCCACTGCCGTCGTGGTTCGACGAAATCTGGAAGATCGGCTACTTCTTCGGCCTGCTGATGGTCATCGCTCTGCTGGTCGCAGCGATCTACAAGAAGCGATGGGATCTGCTGCGCGACATGACCATCGCCGCGGTGGCTTCGGTCGCCATTGCCCTCTTCCTTGCCGCCCTCGTGGGTGATACCTTCCCCACGCTGATGCCCGAGGTGACCCGGCCAGGCGACCCGGATGCAGCTTTCCCGATCGTGCGCGTTGCGGTGCTAATGGGCGTCATCATGGTTGCCGCCCCACATTTGACTCGGCCGGTGCGGCTGTTCGGCTGGACGATGGTTGGGATCGTCGCCATCTCCGGAAGCGGCCTCGGCTTCGGGTTGCCTTCCGACGCCCTCGGTGCCATCGGTCTTGGGCTGGTTGCCGGCGGGTCGACGCTCCTGGTGTTCGGATCCCCGCGGGGATACCCCGATGTGAGCGAAATTGCAGCAGCCCTCTCCGAACTCCACGTCGAGATCGACGACCTTCGGTTGGTGCCGGACCAATCGTGGGGGGTGCGAACATTCACGGGCACCATCCAGGATGGAAGAACGGTTGACGTGCTGGCCTACGGGCGGGACGCAACAGATACTCGGGTAGCGGGCAAGGCATGGCGGTCCGTCTGGTACCGCGACACCGATCGCACGATCAGCTTCAGCCGCAATGAGGCGGTAGAACACGAGGCGCTGGCAATGCTGATGGCGGCCCAGAACGGCGTCAATGCGCAGGAGCCGCTTGCCGTGGGAATCGCCGGCGACGACATGGCACTGCTGGCGCGAAGCGCCGACGGACAGCCGCTCAGCGCCCCAAGCGTCGATCGGCTCACCGCAGCGTGGAGCGAGGTGGCCAAGCTCCACAAAGCGGGGATCGCACACGGATCGCTCACAATCGACTCCATTGCCGTCGACGACGACCGGGTAATCCTCGGAGGCTTCTCCAACGCCGCCTTCAACGCCACCGAAACCCAACGAGCCGTGGACGTTGTCTCGTTCCTTTTCGAAACGTCGGTGGCCACGGACATCGACACGGCGGTCGAAGCGGCAAGGCGCGTGCTCCATGACGACGATCTCGTTACCGCCCTGGCGTACCTCCAGGTTCCTGCGCTGACAACGAGCCAGCGCAAGCTGGTCGAAAAGCCAAAGCTCGTCCTCAAGGACCTCCGTCAAGCCGTTGCCGAGGCCGCAGGGGTCGAACCACCGGCGCCGGCGAAGATTCGGAGGGTGCGACCGGCGGATCTGGTCATGCCGGCCCTGTCGTTGATTGCTGCCTATGCGTTGATTGGCCTCCTCGCCGACATCGACTTCGTCGCGGTGTGGGATGTGGTGCGCGACGCGACCTGGGCATTGATCATCATCGGGTTCTTCTTCGGGCAGATCGCCTTCTTCTTCGAGGCGAGTGGGATGCTGTTCGCCACCGGCTATCCGCTGCCGATGAAGCCGCTGGTGGTGCTGCAGCTTGCCGTCAAATGGATCGGGCTCGCCATCCCAAGCGCGGCTGGTCGGATCACCATGAACACCCTTTTCCTCAGGAAGTACGGTGTGCCACCGACCATCGCAGTAACACAAGGGGCCATCGACGGCCTCTCCGGTTTCGTCGTCGAGGCGATGATCCTGGTCATCGCTTTCATCGCATCGGACATCTCGCTCGGTATCAACGTCGATGTCGACGACGTGCCGTGGGGAGTCATCCTGCTGCTGCTGATCTCGATCGTGGTCGGCGTCGTGCTCATCGTGTGGCGTATCGCTCGTTTCCGTGAGGTCGTGATGCCGATCGTCAAGGACGCATGGGGCTCACTGGCCGGCGTCCTGACCAGCCCGAAGCGCAGCTTCGGGCTACTCGGCAGCAACCTGTCCTCCCGGATCATCCTCTCAATCGTCCTCTTCCTCATCCTGCAGGCCATCGGGGAGCCACTCCCCCTGGTGACCTGTCTCGTGGTGACGGTCGCCACCAACCTGCTTGCCGGCCTGGTTCCCATACCCGGCGGCATCGGTGTCGCCGAGGCGGTGCTGACCTCGTTTCTCGTCCTTGCCGGACTCGATCAGGACTCGGCGTTCGCCGCCGCTGTCGTGTTTCGGGTCGCTACGTTCTACATCCCCGCAGGGGAGGGCTTCTTCGCCACCAAGTGGCTCGAAGCCGGCGACTACATCTAGCTACTGCTCCGGAGCCACCTTCAAGCAGTTGCTCGGCAAGTCGTTGCCGCTGATCTTGAAGTCATCGCAGTTGAGCAGAAAGTCGTTCCTGGCCCCGAGAGCGACACCGATCACGACAAAGGCTCCGACTGCAACGATCACTGCCATCTTGTTTCGGCTCGGCAGCTCAGCGAAATCGGTATTGATGGCGGTGACCAAGATCCAGGCGACGAACGGCAGTGCGACCACGGTCACCACCAGTGTCAGGATGAATGCGACCCGTTCGCTATTGCCGATGTCAGTCGAGTTGTCGATCCACGCTGCAAGCAGCCACAGGCTCGGGAGAAGCAGCACGACGCGGCGCGGCCACGTGCTTGGAGGCAGATCACTGGCGATCGAGCCAACGAAGACGATGGTTGCGATGACCCAGACGGTCAACAGCTGATCAAAAAAAACGATACGGAACGCCCCAAGGTTGAAGCCGACCATGAAGGCAACGCTGGCACTGCCGGCAGCAACGAGGAGGGTTGCTCGATCAGCCGGCGTGGCGTGCATGGCTCATCCCACGGATCCACGTCGGCGCGACGGAGGTCATCCCGTTTCCGTTTCGGCTGTGGCGGCATCGCCCGCCTGTTCGCG
>CAXMOL010000156.1:0-16191 GCA_964194935.1 uncultured Kiloniellaceae bacterium | reverse complement strand
GCGGCTGGCATGGGCACAGGCGCATTCGACGGAAACCTGGGAACGGCCTTCGCCCCTAAGGCGCCTAGGGGATTCGGCGGATAGGACAGGCGCCAGTCCTCAGTCAGCGATGCCCCCCACCAACGGCCTACGGACCTAGCTTCATCATTCGGCGGCTACCCCGCCCCGAATACCTCCGCATGGATGGGCCGCCCCCGGGCGCTCCGTTCTACGTTGACTCCCCCTCAAGGGGGGAAGTCTTCAGGCGGTAAAAGGCGAAAGTCCGGTCGAGCAAAGAGAAGGGGCGGTCCCTTCCGGGACCGCCCCTTCATCATTTTGTTGCTGGGTCGGCTAGCCGACGAAGCAAGGCGCCACTAGATCGAATCCAGCGGCTATTTCGCTCGTAAACGCATCGGTCAACGGCGTGAGCCCGTCTGGCGACTCAGGATCGACAGAGTTGACCAACGACGAACGTTCGATGTTGTCGTTGGCCTCGCCCACGTAACTACGCGTCGGCAACATGCCCTGGTAGTCGACGTTGTCGAGCGTTCCGGCAATCGACGCGATGTTGGCGCGCCTCAGGTCACCACTCGCAACCGACTCCGTCAGCAAGGCGAATATCGGGTACGACCAGACCCATCCGATTGTGTAGGCACCGTTCGGATCGCGGCCATTGGCTTCGGCAGAAGCACGCATTGCGGCGTGGCCCGCGGTATCGGAGGCCCAGCCACCGTTGGGCGTGCTGCCCCAATACACAGCCTGGAGCAACGGAACCAGATCGGTAACGCCGAGCAGCGCCACGTTCCAGGTCGGTGCAGCACCAAGCACCTTGAAGGCCTGATGGCCGGCGCCGAATACGCCGCCGACGATCCCTGCCATCTCATTCGGTCCAGTAACGATCACGATCAGGTCAGGAGCGGTAGCAACAAGCTCCGCGACCGTTCCGTCCAGGGTTCCACCTGCCGAAACTGGGATCTGGAGAATGTCAGCAACAGGATCGGCCAAGCCGAGCTGAGCAGCCGCAATCTTTGCTCCCGAACCCCAGTCACCGCCGTAGTCGCCCGGGAATGCCACCAGGGCCCACGAGAGTTCAGTGCCCAACGCATCTGCGGCGAAAGTCATACCGTTCATCGCCTCAATGCAATACGGAGCACCAGACTCGAGGACGTTGCCGGAGTCGATATCCGAGAATGCCCAACCCGACCACCATGTAGCCGGTGCGGTAACGACATCGTCTTCGATCATATTCGGCAACGCAGCCTGCAGCTGAGGAGTACCCAGGGTCTGGGCCATCACGGCCACCCGATCACGCATCGACTCAAAGCCCTCGACTGTGAGGTCGGGGAGGTAATGGGAGTCGAACGTGTTCTCAGCGGAAAGCACGACATCCCAACCATCGATTCCGCCGTCGGCGTTCACGGCAGCCCAGAAGTCCTCCTGGGCGGATGTGATCGGCACTGCCAGCGCCCGGAACGGACCATCGGTGAGGTCCGAGATCACGCCGAGATAGATGCAACCATTGCCCTCGTTGACGGCGTCGTCACACGGGGCAGGAGTTACTCCTACATCGAACGGGATGTCGGAACCCGCATCCGGTGCATCAGTAGTCACCGGCGCAGCTGTGGTCGCCGGAGCCGCCGTTGCTGCAGTCGTCGCCGCCGTGGTCGCACCCGTGGTGTCGGACGTATCGTCGTCACCACAAGCCGCAATCACGAGGGAAAACGCAGCAAGGAGGCTCAGTAGACCGAGCCATCGTCTCTTCATTTCATTTCCTCCCTGTTCATTGTTTCGCAAAGCGAGCGCCCCCACCAGGCAGAGCCTTCCCGCACACTATCGGACTGGTCAGTAGCTAAATGGCCAGGCCTTCCAGTAATTCCGGATTCGGATCCATATTCCGTACAAACCGAGCGGTTCAAAGATCAGGAAGATAACGATCAGGAGGCCGAACAGAATCTGTTCGAATTGTGACGCGGTGATAAATCCACCCGTGGCTCCGTCTGAGATGAATCCGAAGAACCACAACGTGCTCAACCACCTGACGAGGCGCGGGAGGAAGACGACAAAGAACGCCCCCATGATGGAGCCGGAGATTGTGGCCACTCCCCCGATGAGAACCATGGCGATGTATTCGATGGACAAAAGGAGGTTGAAAGATTCGGGTTGCAGACGGCCGATGATGGCATACAGCAGCGCACCGGTGACACCGGCATAGAAGGAAGAGACCACGAACGCGATCATCTTGTAGCGCGCCAACGGAATCCCCATCAACTCGGCCGCTATGTCGCGGTCCCGCACAGCCGCCAGGGCTCTGCCTATACGCGACCGCGCCAGGTTCTTAGCCACCAGGGCCATGATCACCAACAGGACAAGCCCCAAGAAGAAGAGCCGCTGCTCCTTCGACAAGAAGATTCCGAAGACTTCTCCGTCCTCGTCGAACCGGAATCCAAGGAGGCTCGGCACTGCCGTCTCTCGACCGATGCCGACACCACCGGTGACAGTCGTCAACTCACGAAACAGATGGTCTCCGACGAATACCAGACCAAGTGTCACGAAAGCCAGGTACAGCCCACGAAGACGAAACGCCACCGGGGATACGACCAGGCCGAGCAAGGCAGCCACGAGCCCAGCGGCGGGGAGCCATATGAGCATGTCCAACTGATGCCCAACAACCTCGATCTTCTCGACGAACTGGCCGGTGTCGAGATCAAAGACCTGGCGGGTGACCTCGACGCCACCGAGCACCGCGGCCGTAAAAGCGCCCACCCCGAGGAAGAATGCATGCCCAAGTGAGACCTGACCTGCATACCCGGTCACGATGTTGAGCCCGATCGAACCAATCGAAGCAAAGAGAGCCGTGACCGCGATCAGGAGCAGCTCGCGACCAAGACTCAGATTGACCAACCCGGGAAGAATTGGAATCGAGCCTCCAAGCCCGAGCACAACCGTGGCCACCATGAGGACCGCAAACCAGAACCGCTGAACATTGGACCGGAAGATGGCAGCGTCCGATTGGTAGTCGGCGATGAGCCCGGGACGCTGTCTCATATCCGTTCCACCTCCTCGGTGCCGAACAGGCCGTAGGGCCGCACCAGCAGAACAATGAACATCACGACGTAGGGCACCACTTGAGAGAAGTTCTTGCCGAGGAACTCCGCGTATTGCGGCTGATAGGTAGCGGTAAGCATTTCGACCATTGCCACGATCAGCGCACCGACCAGGGCACCAGAGATCGAATCGAGACCTCCGATGACCACCACCGGCAACGCCTTTAATGCGGTGACTGTCACCGATCCATCGAGCCCAATACCGGTACCCAGGAATACACCACCGAACATCGCCAGCACCGAGGCAATCGCCCAGGACACGGCAAAGACCATCGGGACCGAGACGCCCTGAGCGAGCACCACCTCCTGGTCGAATGCGGTGGCCCGCATGGCCAGGCCCATGCGGGAATACTTGAAGAATGCCAGCAGCGCCGCCACCAATACAGCGGCAGTGACCACACCAGCAATTTGGCTTTGGGCGATCCTGATATCGCCGAAGGTCAGCACGCTCAGTCCCCAGGGGTTATCAAAGGGGCGCACATCGACCCCAAGAAGATCGAGAGCCACGATGTTGATAGCGGTATTGAGGCCGATCGTCATGATTGCCACCGCGAATACTGGCTTGCCCACCATTGGCCGCAAGAAGACCCTCTCCAGCAACACCCCGGTCAATGCCGCGAGTCCGACACCCATCAGGATCGCCACCCAGAACGGCCAGCGCCAGATGTCGGTGAAATACACCACCCAGTAGGCACCAATCAACAGCAGGGCAGGTTGAGCGAAGTTGAGCACCTGCATCGACTTGTAAATGATTACGAAGCCGAGCGCGATCAGCGCATAGATCGCCGCCAGGGCGAACCCATTGACCAACGCCTGCAGGAACTGGGTCATTCGTACATCGACTCGATCAAATCACCAAAGAGATCTTCGATTGTGGAGCGTTTCACCTTCTGAGTGGCAGTGAGTTCGCCGTCCTCGTGGTCGAGCTCCTTGGTGAGCAATTGGAACTTCTTGATTTGCTCGACCCTGGCGAACTTCTCGTTGGTCGCATCCACTGCTCGCTGAACCAGCTTGCGTATTTCGGGCTTCTCAGAGAGATCGCGATACGTCGTATGAGTGATGCCCTTGCGCTGGGCCCACTCGCTCGTCAACTCGAAGTCGATCCCAATGAGACAGCTCAGATGCTTACGGCGATCGCCGATCACGATCGCTTCCTTGATGAACGGTGACGCCTTGAGGCTGTTTTCGATCTCGGACGGAGATACGTTCTTGCCGCCCGCAGTGATGATGATGTCCTTGATGCGGTCGACGATCTTCAGGTGGGTGCCGTCGACCCATTCGCCGACATCGCCGGTGTGGAGCCAGCCTTCGGAGTCGATCGCATTGGCGGTCGCCTCGGGCATGTTCCAATAGCCGACGAACACTGCAGGATGGCGCGTCAGGATCTCATTGGTGTCCGGGTCAAGCTTCAATTCCGAGGAGGGATACACCTCGCCGACCGTTCCGACCTTTACCGCACCGGGCCTGTTCACAGTCGCAACGCCGGAGTTCTCCGTCATCCCATAGGCCTCGTACAACGGCACACCGACGCCCATAAAGAACTCGAGGATCTCGGTCGAGATCGGGGCGGCCGCCGTCACACCGAAGCGAAGGCGGCGCAGGCCCGCCCGCTCCCTGAGCGACCGGTACAAGAAGAGGTTCCCCAGACCGAGCAGTCCCCGGCTCAAGATCGTGTGGTTGCCATCGCGCCGCACCAGGGTCGAGCTGATGAATCTGGCAGCAGCCATCCAGATCGCTGTGTTGATCCGCTTTATCCGAGACGCCGATGCCAATCGGACCAGCGCCCCTGCATGGATCCGTTCCCAGATCCGCGGCACTCCCTGAAGCACGGTCGGCTGCACGTCACGTAGGTCATCCACCAGCGTGTCGAGTGACTCGCCGAAGTGCACGACGGTTCCTCTCGTCACGCCAAAGAGAACGGAAAACAGCTTCTCGTATATGTGACACAACGGCAGATACGACACCAGGAGGTCGTCGGGGCCGGCACCGGGTTGGACGATGCCGTGTTCGCCGGTGATTTCCTCACCGGCAAAATGCAGGTTTGCCAAATTAAGCATTGCCCCCTTGGGCGGACCGGTGGTCCCTGACGTGTAGACCAAATACGCGAGGTCTTCCGGGCTGGCCGATGCCATCCGCTCCGCTAGTGCGTCGGGAAAAGCCTCACGATGACGACGACCCGACTCCATGAAATCGTCCCACGACTGCAACCTTGGATCGATTCGGGTGTCGACCCCCCGATGCTCGAGATAGATGATCTTCTCCAGGTCGGGGAGATCGGCCGCCGGAATTTCCAACGCCTTGTCGGCCTGCTCCTCGTCCTCGACGATCAGCACTCGACAACTGGCGTCGTCGAGCAGGTAGCGCACCTCGGACGTCGGGTTGGTCGGATAGAACCCGACACAGATCGCGCCGGCTGCGATCGAGCCAATGTCTGTGTACAGCCACTCGGGGCGGTTCTCGGAGTGAATGCCGACCCTTTCACCCTTTTCGAACCCGTGTGCCAACAAGGCGTTTGCAAACGTCTCCGCTCCATCCCAATAGCCGCGCCATGAGATCTCCCGCCACACGCCGCGGTTCTTTTCTCGCAGCGCTATTACGCCCGGTGAGGATTCAGCGCGATCTCGCACCAAGCTGGCTGGGCTGGCAAAGCCAGTCCGTTGCGCGGTCGTGGTCATTGGGCGCCTCCCTCGTCGGCGACTGCATGCTCCTGGCCCAAATAGGCACGGATCACATCAGGGTTCTGCTGGATTTCTGTCGGAGTACCTGTCGCGATCGGCTTGCCGAAGTCGATGGCCAGGACCCGGTCGGCCACGTCCATCACCAATCGCATGTCGTGGTCCACCAGGATGATTCCGATCTTCAACTCACGTCTGATATCGGTGATAAAGCGCGCCATATCCTCTGTCTCTTCGAGGTTCATTCCGGCAGCAGGTTCGTCGAGCAGCAGCAGAGTGGGCTCCATGGCCAGGGCTCGACCGAGTTCGACTCGCTTCTGGATTCCGTAAGGGAGCATCGCCACGAACGAACGACGGAACTGGGCGATATCGAGGAATTCGATGATGCCCTCGACTATCTCCCGATTACGCGCCTCCTCGCGAGAAGCCTTTCCGATACGGAGCATCGCCGCAGGAGTCCCGTACTTGATGTGCTGGTGCCGACCCAGCATGAGGTTGTCGAGCACGGTGAGTTGCGGAAACAACTCGATGTTCTGAAAAGTGCGAGCCACCCCGAGATCGGCGATCTTGTTCGGCTTCATACCGAGTAGATCGACGCCCTCGAACGCGATCGACCCCCCCTGAGGGTGATAAACGCCCGAGATGCAATTGAAAATCGAAGTCTTGCCTGCGCCGTTGGGCCCAATGATTGCAAACAGTTCTCCGGCATTGACCGTAAAACTCACTCCGTCGATGGCCTTGATCCCGGCAAAGGCGAGGTGGATGTCTTCGAATTCCAATATCGCCGATCCCGTCGGGTCGCCCGGTGGAAGGAACTCGTTGAGCATCCGCGCTCTCACGACAACCACCTCTTCTTGCGCCGATAGTGCTTTACCTCGGCAAACGACTTGACCTCACCCTCGCCGCCAAGGCCCAGATAGAACTCCCGAACGTCGTCATCGGCGAGGAGTTCGGAAGCCGCCTTGTCCATGACGACCTTGCCGGTCTCCATGATGTAGCCATGCGATGCGATCGAAAGGGCCATCATGGCGTTCTGCTCCACAAGGAGTACGCCCGTCCCCTGCCGGTTGATCTCGACGATGATGTCGCGAATCTGCTCAACCAATAGCGGGGCCAAACCCAGGCTGGGTTCGTCGAGCAAGAGATAACGCGGCGCCGACATCAGCGCCCGCCCGATCGCCAACATCTGCTGCTCACCCCCGCTGAGATATCCGGCAGTGAACTTGGGGCGCTCCCGCAGATTGGGGAAGAGGTCGTACACGCGCTCGAGGTTCTCGTACATCTGCTTGCGAGCAGTGTGGGCTCCCAGTTTGAGGTTCTCCTCGACCGTGAGTTCGGCCAGGATTCGACGGCCCTCCATCGCCTGCGAGACACCGAGTTTTACGATCTTGGCTGCCGAGGCCGAGCCGATCCGCTGATCGTCGAGCAGGATTTCGCCCTTGGTGAGGTCGCCGTTGTGAACGTCCAGGAGGCCGGAAACGGCTCTCAGTACCGTGGTCTTGCCAGCGCCGTTGGCACCGAGCAAGGCGACGATCTCCCCATCCGGGACCTGCAGTGAAATGCCGCGCAATACCAGGATCACATCGCTGTATACGACTTCGACGTTTTTCAACGCCAACACTGTGCGGTCCTCCTCGACGGTCCGGTGCGGCAGGCTACCAACCGACTCGACGGCCCGTCGGAACGGACGAGTGCCCAGTGTTGGGTCAGGAGTGGTGGTGATCCTCCCGGACCCATTCGGCACCACCGGGCCAGTGCTCCTTCTTCCAGATGGGTGCCCGTTTCTTCAACTCGTCGATCAAGAACTGACCGGCGGGGAACGCATCGACCCGATGGGAGGTGGAGACGGCAACGGCTACCGAGGTCTCGCCGACCTGCAATGACCCGGTTCGGTGAACGGCGGCGACGCCGAGGATCGAGGGCCAATTGGCCCGGGCCTCTGCGACGATCTCAGCAATCTTCTCCTCAACCACATCGCCGTACGCTTCGTACTCGAGATGAGTGACGCCGGTACGTCCGATGGAATGATCGCGAACAGTTCCGAGGAATAGCACTACAGCCCCGACCGGGGGCGCCGAGACTGCGGATATCAGTCGATCCGGATCGATCGCCTGATCTGAGACTTCGATGAGATTGTCGATCATTCGGCTTCTACTACTCCGCTGTCCATAGAATCGGACCGTGCCCGACACTACTTCTCCGCCCGGCGAGCCGACTCCTGACCCGCAGCAATGGCAGGCACCGGCGCGCCACCGCCTCCCGGAGCGTCCCCCGATCATGGAATTCGAAGTGGAGGATCCGTGGTCCTACCGAAAGCCGGCTCGCAAGCGAGCGACGACCAACGTCTTCTGGCGGACCCTGGGCATCGTCGTCGCATCGGCTTCGATAGGAGCTGCATCCGCGGCAGTACTCCTTCTCAACGACGACGACACCGCCGCCGGACCGACGGCGGTCGTCGAACGCGTCGAAACCCAGATCGTCACAGTCGAGGCCTCCGCCACCCCTGCCGCCGCCGTAGCCCTTCGGGTTCTTCCTTCGATCGTCACCGTCCAGATCGGTCTCATCGAGGGAACCAGCTTTACGCCGACCGGTTCGGGGTCGGGCGTAGTCATCGACGCCGCCGGCACCCTGGTGACCAACGAACATGTCGTAGGAGGTGCCGCAGCCGTTCGAGTCATCTTCGCCAACGGAAAGTCGTACCAGGCTGAAGTCGTCGGTACTGATTCCATCACCGATCTCGCAGTCATCACGATCGACGCCGTCGGACTCACATCCGTCGAGTTGGGCAGCAGCGTCGACATGTCCATAGGCGACCCCGCCATCGCGATTGGAAGCCCATTGGGGCTGGCCGGCGGGCCGTCGGTGACGGTCGGAGTTCTCTCCGCATTCGACCGCAGGGTCCAGGTCTCGGTCGATGCCCAACTGTTCGGCATGCTCCAAACCGACGCCCCGATCACCCGCGGGTCTTCGGGCGGAGCCCTGGTCGACTCGGAAGGACGCCTGATAGGAATCACGTCGGCGATCGGCGTGAGTGACGTTGGAGCCGAAGGGCTCGGCTTCGCAATACCGGTCGAGATGATGACCCGCATCACCCAGGACATCCTCGAGTTCGGAGTCGCCAAACACGCCTTCCTCGGCATTACCGGAAGCACCCATTTCGAGGACGAGGTCGATGGTGCAATCGCTCCTGCCGGTGTGTCCGTTGGCTCGGTGATTGAAGGGACCGCAGCAGATGCCGCCGGCGTGGAGGTGGGCGACATCATCCAGTCCGTGGACGGCCAGCCGGTAGCCACGATGGATGGACTGGTCGTCCGGCTCCGCCTCCACAGGGTTGGTGACATCGCCCAGCTTCAAATCTCACGCGACGACGAAGTTCTGGTGATCGACATGGAGCTCCTCGAACGACCCGAGGGTGTCTGATGACTGGCGACAACCTGTTCGATCGGCTCGCCGACCTCTTTCGTTCCAACGGCCCGGTCAACTGGCGTCTGGCACGCGAGATCGCCGAGAGCGTCGCCGGCGAAGCCGAGCCGGTGGAACCATGGCTCGCCGAGGAATACCGTGAGCTTGCGGTCACAGCAGGGATGCAGATAGCCGCACACTCACCGCTCGACCCGACCGGGCACACGGCTGATGTGCGACCGGTGGATCGCCGAACCTGGGCCAGCGACAACGTTTCTGCCTTCTCCTACATTGCCGAACCCGTTGCCGACAAGATGACCGGGGGTGGCCCGGTCGGTTCGGTTCTCGAACAACTCGGCCCCGCCCTGATCGGCATGCAGATGGGATCGGTGGTCGGATTCATGAGCCACCGGGTGCTGGGTCAATTCGATGTGGGTATCCCCGCCGGAGAGGAATCTGCCATCTCCTTCATCGTGCCCAACATCGAGGCATTCGCAGAAGAAAACGATCTCGATCAGCGACAGACCCGAATGTGGGTCGCCCTGCACGAAGTCACCCACCGGGCCGAATTCGCAGTGCCCTGGGTAACGGAGCACATCTTGATGCTCATGCACGCCTTCGTCGAAGGTCTCACCGTCGATCCCGAAGAGATTGCGAGGCGCATGGAGGGGCTGCAGGATCCAGAAGCTCTCCAACGCATGATGGACAACCCATCCGGCTTCTCTGAACTACTGGGTGGCGAAGTGCAGCAGGGCCCACTCGAAGACATCCAAGCCTTCATGGCGGTGATGGAGGGCTACGGCGACTACCTGATCGACCGGGCCGCACCCGGGCTGGTGCCGGAGGCGCTCAGCATCCGCCAGGCAATTGACAGCAGACGAGCCGAGCCGTCGCAGGGCGAACAGATTCTGCAGCAGGTCCTCGGTCTCGATCTGGGGCATCAGCAGTACGGGCTGGGAGCCGGATTCTGCAATGAGGTCGACCGCCGCTGGGGTGACGACACACTCAGCCGTCTATGGGAAAGCCCCGAGATGCTGCCCAAGCTGTCAGAACTCGACGATGTCGTTGGCTGGGCTGCGAGGGTGCTTCTCTAAGGAGGAGTCATAGTCGTCACCTCGCGCAGCGAGACCTGTGACCCCCTCCGACTCGCTAGCGCTCGCCACCTCCCCCTGAGGGGGAGGAACGAAGAATCCCCCCACCAACGGCCTGCGGCCGTTGACTCCCCCCAAAGGGGAGAGTGGTTTCTTGCTATTTGCTAATCGCTCTAGCGAGAGCCATGCACCTACGCTGATCCGACCCCTGCAGAAAGACCAGCCATGCCCGCCGAGATCGGCTCCCCGGCACCCGAATTCACCCTCCGCAATACCGATGGCTCTGAGATATCTCTGGATGATCTCAAAGGACGCAAGAGCCTCGTCGTGTTCATCCCGTTCCCTTTTACAGGAACGTGTGAGGGCGAGTTGTGCACTATCCGCGACCGGATGGCGGAACTCAACGACATCGATGCCCAGGTGGTCGCAATCACCACCGACACCGTGTTTTCAAATCAAACCTGGTCGGAGCAGAACGGCTTCGAATTCCCCGTCTTGAGCGACTTTTGGCCACACGGCGCAGTCACCGATGCTTACGGCACCTTTGATCCCAATGTAGGGGCGGCCTTCCGCAGCACCTATGTTCTCGACGCCGAAGGCGTGGTGCGCGCCATCGTGGCGACTGAGAGCCGAAAGTTCGCTCGGGATTACGACGACTACCTGGCGGCACTCGCCGCGATCTAGCCTCGTTGGCAGCGACCAGTCGAAACGGCTCCGGCGCGCCCGCCGGTCCGTCGCTTTCCGCAAAGCGCGGAAATCGCTGACGGGGCCCGCTCTCTATAGTGCTTGAAGACGTGGACACGATCACCGTCATAGCCGCTCTCATCGCCGTTCTCATGGCGGGCGTTGCCTACTTCTTCTTTGCCAGATCGAGGGCTCTCGCACAGTCAATCGATGCCGCCAGGGAGCGCATCGGCGGAAGTGCCCCTAAGCGACGGCGGCAACGACAAGATGCTCTTGAGTCGGCGCTACAAAGGCTGGCACGCTCCAGTTCTCAGGCGCAGCGCGAGAGGTCGCAACTCGCCGGTGCCCTTCAGGCGACAACGTTGGGGGTCACCATCACCGACGATCACGGTGTGGTTACCTTCGCCAACCAAGCGGCCGGCGAATTCCTCGGAGCCAGGCAGGGAGAGCCGATCGAGGAGACGCGGCTCGGTGATGCGATCGAACAGGCCATTCTGAACCGCATCTCGATATCGACCGAGATCGAGTTGTACTCACCGGTTCGACGAATTCTCGATGTCGGCGTGGTCCCACTCGACTTCGGAGTCGAGAGCGTCGGTGCTGTTGCCTACATCCAGGACATGACGGAACGACGCCGGGGCGAAGCCATGCAACGCGATTTCATCGCAAATGTCAGCCACGGACTAAGAACTCCTCTGATGGCTTTGGCAGCCCTGTCAGAAGCCACAGCTGCCAGCCTCGATGATCCTCAGGTCGCGGCGCGGATGGCTCAACGCCTCCACGACGAAGCAGAGCGACTGAACGCCCTCGTCGACGAGATACTCGATCTGTCCCAGGCTGAAGCCCTCGCCGGTCACGACGAGGTCGTCTCGGCATCTGCGCTCGTCTCGTCGGTGGCCGGACTCACCGCCCAGACAGCAAGGGAGCGGGGAATGCAATTGATCACCGAACCGGCCCCGACGGACGCACGAGTTTCCGGTGATCAGCGTCGACTCCGAACGATGCTCATCAACCTGGTCGAAAACGCGTTCGATGCATCCGACCCGATCGAGGGACAAACCCAGCCGCGGGTCTGGCTGCGAACTTCAGTGACAGGCGAAAACGTCGTCTTCGAGGTGACTGATGAGGGCATCGGGATTCCGGTAAAACACCTCAACCGAATCTTCGGTCGCTTCTATCGGGTCGACCGAACTCGCAGCAGCGCGTCCGGCGGTACCGGGCTCGGACTGAACATCGCGCAACACATAGCCCGCAACCACGGCGGAGAAGTCACGGTCGTTAGCAAAGAGGGAGAGGGAACCACCTTCACCGTGACGCTTCCGATCTGGGCAAGCAGCTGATCTGAGCCGGCAGCTGCGCGCTAAACGCCCTACCCGAACAGTCGACTCAGCCACCTCATGATGACACCGCGGGTACCCGGTCGGGGCAGTTCGGACAAGACAGCCTCAATGTGATCCGGAGGCAGGTCACCGACCAGCACGTAGGAGCGTTCGGGAGATCTCCAGTGCACCCACACATTGCTCGCAGTGACGATCCGGGTGTAGGTCGCCCCTTCCACCTCGAACGAGCTTCCGTCGGTGAAGTCACCGGGTGCCGCACCTCGGCTCACCTCGAATACCGAAAACGAGAACAACCCATCCGAGTAGAAGGCTTGGCTGCCGCTCCCGTCGAGCGCGTATGTGTCGGTACGGCGATATCCAAACGCGGAGTCCGGAAGCAAAGACGACGGCTCGCCATACATGAGCATCTCGTGCTCCATAAACGACTCGGGCATCTCCATGTCGACCGCGGGAGCGGCAACGAACTCGACCAAAGCTGCCAGCCGAAACACCCCGCCGTCGGCCCCAAATACCTCGGTCAGTAACGGAACAGTGCTCTCGTCATCGATGACAAGACGAGCACGGATCCGGCCATCCTCCATCACATTCACCTCGGTAGCAGAGCGACCGAGACGGATCGTGGCGGTGGTATCTCCAAGGGAATAGCGGTCCGACAAACTCCAGGCAGACCATTCACTGACCTCGAGCGCATACCAGTCGGCCCCGGCCTTCGAGGCGGTCAGTGCTCCGGAGAGCATGAGACCACCGTCGGGTCCTTGCACCATCGACATTCCGTCCGAGCGGGTGACCTCGTAGGTCGTCGCAGCAGAGTCGGCTCCCCAGGTGCACATCACGACGCCCGAGCCGTGGAATTCGGCGTCCATCGCAGACTCCAGATACTCCGCTAAGCCCTCGTCGGCTCCGGCCGCAGCAGGCATGACGACAAGAGCCGAGAGCACCAAAGTGGCAATGCGCTTCGCCATCACCGACCGACCACCGGTCCGCGGATCGACGAGATCCCTGGAGACACAACAACTCTCGCGGTGTGCTGCCCCGCCAGAGTGTCGAGATCTAGAACCTCGGTCTGGGCGGGCGTGACCACCAAGCCAACGGCCAGGGCAGCAGCGGCAATCGAAGCCGCGGCCCATGCCCAGCGCGGTTGCCGCAGCGCCGGGAGCAAAGGAATCGGAGCCTCCTCGACCGGCATCCCCCGAATCCAATCCCGAACCCTGGAGATGCCTTCGAGATCGGCAGCGCAGCTTGCACAACCGTGTAGATGATTCGCCACCTCTGCTTGGTCTGCAGGGGCGAGTTCTCCATCGAGAAACGCCGAAAGGAGGTCGATCGGGTGGGTCATTCGAGCATCCCCCTGAGCATCTTGCGGCCGCGATGGATTCGACTGCGCACCGTCCCGACAGGCACATCCGTCGCGTCGGCAATCTCGTCGTAGGTGAGCCCAACTACATCGCACATCACGACGGCCTCACGAAAGTCGAATGGGAGTGCAAGCAATGCCTGCTGCAAGTGCTCCGGAAGTCGAGACTCGGCCAGGGTGTCTTCGGGTGCGGGCACCGACCCGAGAGTCGATCGATCGTCCTCGGGAAGCGCCACGGTCGGACGCCGCTTCTTGCGCCGAATATCGTCGAGAAATGCGTTGCGAGTAATGCGCCACAACCACCCCTCGAATGATCCCGGCGTGTATCCGGGGAGGCCGCGTCGGACTCGCAGGAGTACCTCCTGCATGAGATCACTGGCGTCATCGGGGTTTCCGGTGAGCCGGTACGCAAAGTTGTAGATCCGGCGCCCATGGTCACGAGCAACTTCTTCCCAAGTGGGTACGGCGTGATCATTCATCCGCCACCCCGGTCAACGCTCTCTGGTGGTCCAAAGTTCCGGAACACGATGATGCTGCTGCCGGCTCACCCGATGACGAGAGCGTCGACGAAGCCTTGCAGCCGCTCCCTGGTAATAAACCGCATCCTGGGCTCACGGCGCTCACGGTCATATATCTCGAACGGAGAGAACTTCTCGGTGATGAGCAGGCCGCGATCGGCCCCGGAGGAAAGAAAGTCCACGACAAAGCGATCTACCTGTCGCTCGTCCAATTCGGGGTGCGTGGTGCTGAGATGACACACGGTTCGCAAGAAGACCCTTTGCCCGTGTCGTATCCCCTCGAGTGTGTCAGCCGACTTCTCGCTTATCGCGTAGCCGACGATCCGCATGACACCGAGCACAAGCGCACAGGCGTCCACGGCTTCGGGGTCGAGCCCCTGCGCTCGGATTCCCGCTTCGACTACCTGGGGGAGCACCACCATCGGTCCCATCGGGTCCAGTTCCTCGACCGAGCTCCGATCCGCCAAGTTCGGACGATTCTGTGGAAGCTCCGAGATTCGCTCGAAGGCATCGAAATCGGGGCGCGACGCGTTCGGAAGCAGTTCTGGAATCATCGGAGGAGGCAGCATCCCCGGAGTATCGAGTTCAACGCTGCCGACCTCGATCCACCCGCCATCGCGCCGACCAAAGACCACGACTTTGTGAACTTTGTTTAGGGGAAGCTCATGGCTCTTTTCCCGGACCACTTCGATTCCCTCGCGAACGAGAAGGTCGACCAACACAGCATCGATTTCACCAGCAGCGAGCGGAACATTGAAGCGGACCTGGGCCGAACCATCAGACATATGAAACTCGGCGACGCTCGGTCCGGTGCGATCATTCTCGATCGACTTGGGACCGGGGCCCGAACCGCCGGCACTACGGCTTCTGGCGACGAATATGAGTGCTCCGACAACAAGGACCACAACGGCAACAACGATCACGATTCCCACGTAACGACTCCTGTGAAGGCGACGGTCATTGTATGACCGCCGGGGATTGGGCCGAGCCTATGAAGCGCGCCGCTGGGCTGCGATCTGCCTCTCCTTGCGGACCCGCCTTCGCTCTCGCTCAGACATTCCGCCCCAGATGCCGAACTTCTCACCCGTGGTGATCGCAAACTCGAGGCAATCCGCCCGGACGCTGCATTCGCGGCAGATCCCTTTGGCGGTTCGCGTCGAGGCGCCACGTTCGGGGAAGAAGAGATCGGCGTTGGCTCCCTTGCAATTGGCACCGTCCTGCCACTCCAGGTCGTAACCGGTGGAGAGTGCTTCTTTGAGATGTTCGAGCATGAGGCTCCTTACACCGTTGTAGTTACGGCTATGTAGTTACGACAGTGTCATTATTGCGCGCGGAGAGCGCGCACGTCAAATGCTTATTTCACAACGGGTTCCTCAGAATCAGTCCAGAAGAGTGCGATCAGCCGGCTCAAGCTTGCGCGCGGAGCGCGCGCAAGCGTCAGCAATCAGCAAAGACCACGATTGATTCCTCACCTAGGACCGGCGTCTCCCCCCACCAACGGCCTTCGGCCGCTGACTCCCCCTCAAGGGGGTCGGGTTGCGCGATAGGGCCGACGGTTCTGTTCTGAACACTCTCCCCTTTGGGGGGAGTCAGCGAGCGAAGCGAGCTGGTGGGGGGCATCCGGTCTTCGTCTCTATCAGCCAACACGTCTTGTGTGTCGTAGCGGCCTGTCACCAGGTGGTTGCGCCAGGTTGTGTAGCCACTCGATCATGGGTCTTGTGGGTCAGTTCGCTGAGTCGGTGTGCGTCCGATAGGCAGGGCGATTGCCGCGACTTGGTGAGTTCCCCCCACCAATCGGCCTGCGGCCGATTGACTCCCCCCAGAGGGGAGAGTGATCCAACCAACCGTCGGCCACTAAATGCGACGACTCCCCCTCAAGGGGGGAGTGACTCTTCACTCCTCGCTACTTCTGCCCCGCCAACCTTCCGTTGCGCCACTTGGCGGTGATGTAGTCGCGATTGAGGAGAGCAATGAAATCGATGGAAATCTGTTTGGGGCAGGCCGCCTCACACTCGCCGTGATTGGTACACGAACCGAAGAAGGA
>CAXMOL010000155.1:0-9402 GCA_964194935.1 uncultured Kiloniellaceae bacterium | reverse complement strand
GAGATGATGAAGAACTTGACGGCCGCTTTGGCGATCTTGCGCATGCGGCGAAAACTAGCGCAGCCCGCTTGGCGGGTCTGACGAGTCCGAGATCCTGACGCGGTGGAGGGCGCCCATTTGGACGCCCTCCACCATGGTGCGGATCGTTGTTGGCTAGAAGCTGGACCAACCCGAAGACGCCATCGAGAAGATGGTGTCTTGCTGGATCCCTGCGCTTGTTTCCGTGGTGGCGACGAACCCTCCGTCGTCCCATGCGCCTGCCTCGACGGCGGTAGAGCTCCGACCGTGTCCACTGTTTCCCCATTCGACGTAGGAGACGATGGCGTCAGCCGAGCCAAATGAGTTACTCGAATAGAGCCCGATCTCACCGCTGGAAGCGGTAATCGACCCGAGATTGAGCTGTGCCTCGATGGTGAGCGTTCCCGGCGGAGGAAGGAAAACGTCGCCGCCCAGGCTTATCGCCACCGATTCGCCGGGCCCGATATCAATGGCCGGGAGCTCCTGGTAGGAGGGTCGCTGGCAGACCCAGTGACCGCCCAGGCTGCCGGTCTCGGTTCCGACGTTGGTGATGACCACCATCGGTGCTCCGAAGCTCACGGATGTGATCTCGAAGATCGTTCCTTCGGGGGACATGCTCTCGGTCATCTCGTCTTCGGTCATCTCGTCTTCGGTCATGGCCTCGGTCGTATCCGTGACGTCGGCAGCAGTGGTGGCTGTGGACGCTTGGGTCGTCGTGGTGTCAGCGGCGTCATCGTCGCCACAGGCGGCCACGACGAGCACCAACGCGACCAGCAAAGCAATTCGTTTCATAATTCCCCTCTAGGCAAGGCGTCTGGTGCTATTCAACGAATCAACTGGCGGATCGGTTCCAGAATCTTCGTCTCCTGGAGGGCATTGACCCCATCCGACGGCCCCGCGGAGGTCCTTCATCGCTTGGTTACGCTTCTGCGATGTCGCGCCGAGGTTCTCTCCTGGTTCTTATGGCCGCAAGCTTGTGGGGAACCACCGGTACTGCTCAGGCTCTCGGTCCGGATGGGATCACGCCCGAAACCGTTGCACTGATCAGGATGCTGGGCGGTTCGCTGCTGCTTCTCTATGCCGTGCGGTCGGGCGCGACATCGCCCATTCGCTCGATGCCCAGGATTCCGCTCTTACTGGCCGTTGCGGCGATGGCGTCATCTCAGCCGCTCTTCTTCGGTGGGGTCCAGCGGACCGGAGTTGCCATTGGCACCGTTGTCACCATCGGGAGCGGTCCGTTGATCGCCGGGTTGTTGGGCTGGGTGGTGCGGAGAGAGCCGGTTTCTCGGCTCTGGTACCCGGCTACTGCGTTGTCGATTATCGGCGCGGTCCTCCTGGTGAGCGGCGGCGACGCTGCCGGGGTGGATGGCGTAGGCCTGATGCTGGCGATCGGTGCCGGGATGGCGTGGGCCGTCTACCTCGTGTGGGCCAAGGCTGTCTTTGAGGTGGCCGACCCGGTATTCGCCGCAGGTGTGATCTTTGCCGGAGCCGCCATCGTCCTGGCGCCGGTGGCGGTCTTGGCCGACTCGTCTTGGATCGCAACGGCCCGCGGTCTTGGAGTCGTGCTGTGGCTGGTGCCAACCACCGCCTTCTCATATATGTTCTTCTCCCGCGGGTTGCGTGTGACCAGGGTCGCCGTCGCCGCGACCATGACCCTGGCCGAGCCGCTCACCGCCGGAATACTGGGGATACTGGTATTGGACGAGCCGGCCCGTTTCAGCACGATCGCCGGAATCCTGCTCATCCTGGCCGGCCTGCTGGTGTTGGCCCAGGAGGAGCAGCCGGTAGCCAGTAGCCAGTAGCCAGTAAAGACATCGTCCTCCCTCAGGGGGGGTCGGCGGCGAGGCTAGGCGTAGGCTGCTCCGACCGCTGAGGGGTGCCATGGACGAATTTCTTCCGATCGCAGTCGTGGCTGGACTCGTGCTCGCGTACGGGCTGGTGTCACGCCGCCTTGCCCACACGCCGATCACCGGGCCGATCATTTTCGTGGGCGCAGGCATCCTCGTGGGACCGGAAGCCCTCGATCTGGTGGAAGTAGATATCGGCTCCGGGGCGCTGCGTACCGTCGCCGAGGGCACACTGGTGCTGCTTCTGTTTACCGACGCCATTCGCATCGACATCAGCCGGCTGCGCGCTCAGATCGGCCTGCCGGGACGCCTGCTTGGCGTCGGCCTTCCTCTCACGCTGGGCCTGGGCACGCTCGCTGGCGCCGTTCTGCTGACGGAGCTCTCCGTGTGGGAGGCTGCCTTGGTCGCGGCGATCCTCACACCAACGGACGCCGCACTCGGGCAAGCCGTGGTGAGTAACCCGCGAGTACCTGGGCGTATCCGCCAAGCGATCAACGTCGAGAGCGGGCTCAACGACGGGCTGATGCTTCCGGTCGTGACGGTGTTGCTGGCGCTCACCGGAGCGAGCATGGGCCTCGAGAGTCCCCACTCATGGGCTCAATTTGGCGCCGAGCAGATCGGCTGGGGAGTGCTCATCGGCGTCGGCATCGGATACGCCGGGGGATGGCTGCTCGACCGCGCCGCCGAGCTGAATTGGGTGGATGGAGTTTTTCGGCAGCTGGCCACGCTCGCTATCGGAGTAGGAGCGTTCGCCGCCGCAGAAATGGCCGGCGGGAATGGGTTCGTGGCCGCGTTTGTGGCAGGCCTCGGCTTCGGAGCGGCGGCACGCAACCACTGCCAGGGCGCCTATGACTTTGCTGAGGACGAAGGGCACCTGCTCGCCATGCTCACCTTTCTCTTCTTCGGAGCCGCCATGGCGGGACCACTGTTGGATGCACTCGATTGGCGAATCGCCGTGTACGTCGTATTGAGCCTCACAGTCGTGCGAATGATCCCTGTCGCCGTTGCGCTGGCGGGAACCGGCTTGCGCGCCCCAACGGTGGCGTACATCGGATGGTTCGGACCGCGTGGTATTGCCTCGATCCTCTTTGTGCTGTTGGTGCTCGACCAGGCTGCCCTCCCCGGGGCCAGCCGCGGATTGGCCACGGTTGTGTGGACCGTCCTGGCCAGCGTGGTGGCCCACGGAGCAACCTCGTGGAACCTTTCGCAGCGCTATGCCGCGTGGTTCGAGCGCCACCAGGGTGAGGCTGAGAACCAGAGTGTGGAAATGATGCCGACCCGCTAACTAGAAGCCTCGGGCCCCCCACCAAACGCCGAAGGCGTTTGACTCCCCCTCAAGGGGGAGTTCTTTCTCACTGGAGACTTGCGACTGGTCTTGTTCTCCCCCCTCAGGGGGGAGTCCCGATCGTGCGAAGCGAGTGAGGGGAGGGGGGTCCTCCGCCTCGCGCTGAAAGGCATATGACCCCCTCCGGCTCGCTGATGCTCGCCACCTCCCCCTGAGGGGGAGGAACAATGACGCCCCCCAAACGCCTTCGGCGTTCTGTTGACTGTTGACTGGCGACTTCTCCACTAGGGCCGCCTTCCCCTACCGGGCCAGCGGTTTCGGCTAGACACTGTTGACACGCGATCACGGAGGGGTGCTCATGTCTACAGAGCGTCCTGTCGTCACAGTTGACGGCAATGAAGCAGCTGCACATGTCGCTCATCGCTTGAGCGAGGTCATCTCGATCTACCCGATTACCCCTGCCTCGCCGATGGGCGAGCTCGCCGACGCTTGGTCCGCCAACGGATCACCCAATCTGTGGGGTGTCATCCCTGAGGTGATCGAGATGCAGAGCGAAGCCGGTGCCGCCGGCACCGTCCACGGTGCGATCCAGGGTGGTGCGCTCACCACGACGTTCACTGCGTCTCAGGGGCTGCTGCTGATGCTCCCGAACATGTTCAAGATCGCAGGTGAGCTCTCGGCCTGCGTGATCCACGTCGCCGCCCGCACGGTTGCCACCCACGCCCTCTCCATCTTTGGCGACCACAGCGACGTGATGGCGGCCCGGATGACCGGATTTGCGATGTTGGCATCTGCCTCGGTCCAGGAGGCCCAGGACATGGCGGCTATCGCTCACGTCGCCACGTTGAATTCGAGGATCCCATTCCTGCACTTCTTCGACGGTTTCCGGACGTCGCATGAGATTGCCAAGATCGAGCGCCTCACCGACGACGACATCCTGGAGATGGTCAGCGCCGAGGCGATCGCAGCACATCGAGATCGCGCCCTCGATCCCGAGAACCCGGTGGTGCGGGGCACTGCCCAGAACCCCGATGTCTTCTTTCAGGGGCGCGAGGCAAGCAACCCGTACTACGACGCCGTGTCCGGTCTGGTGACTAAGGCAATGGAGCAGCTGGCTGAATTGACGGGTCGGCAATATCGCGTGTTCGACTACGTCGGCGACCCGGATGCCGAGCGGGTGCTGATATTGATGGGCTCGGGTGTTGGCGCGGCTACCGAGGCCGTGGAGAAGTTGGCGGCTTCGGGCGAGAAGGTCGGTGCGCTGATCGTTCGTCTTTACCGCCCCTTCGATGTGGCCGCGTTCCTTGATGTGCTTCCCGCATCGACGACTGCAATTGCTGTGCTCGATCGGACCAAGGAACCAGGTGCAACGGGTGAGCCGCTGCTTCAGGATGTCGTGACGGCGCTGTTCGACTCCGGTCGGGTGATGCCGCGGGTAATTGGTGGCCGATACGGTCTCTCGTCCAAGGAGTTCACCCCTGCCGATGTCAAAGCGGTACTCGACGAACTCCTGGTAGATGAACCGAAGAGACGATTCACGGTCGGGATCGACGACGACGTCAGTGGACTCTCGCTCGAGGTGGATCGCACCTTTAAGGCTGAGCCTGATGGTGTCCTTCGAGCCATGTTCTTCGGACTCGGCAGCGACGGCACCGTCGGCGCCAACAAGAACACTGTGAAGATCATCGGCGAACACACCGACCGTTACGCCCAGGGCTACTTCGTCTACGACTCGAAGAAATCCGGATCAACGACGGTGTCGCACCTCCGATTTGCAGACGCTCCTATCGAATCAACCTATTTGGTGGACGACGCTGCCTTTGTCGGGTGTCACAACTTCGGTCTGCTGGAGAGAATGGACGTGTTGGGCCGAGCGGCTCCGGGTGCGACGGTGTTGCTCAACAGTCCGTACGCGGCCGACCAAGTGTGGTCGCACCTGCCCGTCGAGGTGCAACAGCAGATAATCGACAAGGGGCTGCGACTCCATGTAGTGGACGCCGACTCGATTGCCGTCGCTGCCGGGATGGGGCGGCGGGTCAATACGGTCCTTCAGACCTGTTTCTTCGCCTTATCGGGGATTCTCCCCGCCGAAGAAGCGATCGAGGCGATCAAGACAGCGGTACGCAAGACTTACGGGAGGCGCGGCGAGGTAGTGCTGCGTCGCAACTTCGAAGCGATCGACGGGGCCGTTGCCGGCCTTGCCGAGGTGACGATTCCGGCAGCTGTGAGCGGCGATCGCAGGATGCGTCCGCCGGTTCCGGTAGGTGCACCGATCTTCGTCGCCAATGTCACCGCTCCGATCATCTCAGGGCTTGGCGACCTGCTGCCGGTGAGCGCCCTTCCTGCCGATGGGACGTTCCCGACGGCAACCTCTCAGTATGAGAAGAGGTCGATCGCGCCCGAGATACCGATTTGGGATCCGGACATTTGCATCGACTGCGCTCGATGCGCACTTGTCTGTCCGCACGCGGCTATTCGCCTCAAGTACGTCACCGAGGAAGAACTGGCTGGTGCTCCAGTCTCGATACTGAGCTGTGCGACTCGGGGCCGGGACTTTCCCGACCATCGGCTTGTCATCCAGGTGGCGCCCGACGATTGCACTGGGTGCGGCGTGTGTGTCGATGTGTGCCCGGCCAAGAGCAAGGAACAGGTCAAGCACAAATCCATCAACATGGAGCCGATTGACGAACACCTCGAACTGGAGAGAGAGCGTTTCGACTTCTTCCTCGGCCTTCCCGAAATCGACCGACGCGAGGTCGCCATCGGGACGCTCAAGGGATCGCAGGCGCTAAGGCCGCTGTTCGAGTATTCGGGAGCCTGCTCTGGTTGCGGCGAGACACCGTACGTGAAGTTGGTGAGCCAGATGTTCGGCGATCGTCTCGTGGTGGCCAATGCCACAGGCTGCTCTTCCATCTACGGAGGCAACCTTCCGACGACACCATGGGCGGTGGACGACGACGGCAGGGGTCCCGCCTGGTCCAACTCGCTATTTGAAGACAATGCCGAGTTCGGGCTCGGGCTGCGGTTGGCGGCCGATCAGCGGTATAAGGCCGCTCGGATGGCTCTTGCCCGGCTTGGTGGGGTGCTCGGCGATGGCCTTGTTGATGGCCTCCTCGGCGCCGATCAGGCGTCCGAAGCAGGCTTGTTTGACCAGCGAACCAGGGTTGCGGCGGCGCGAGAGCGGCTTGAAGCAGAGGCGTCACCGACCGCAAAGGAGGCACTGCCGCTGTTGGATGCCCTCATCCGTAAGAGCGTGTGGATCATGGGTGGTGACGGTTGGGCCTACGACATAGGGTTCGGCGGCCTCGATCATGTGCTCGCCAGCGGACACGACGTAAACGTTCTCGTGCTCGACACCGAGGTGTATTCGAACACTGGTGGTCAGGCGTCGAAAGCGACACCGCGGGCTGCTGTTGCCAAATTCGCCGCTTCGGGCAAGGCGACCGGCAAGAAGGATCTCGGGATGACCGCCATGGCCTACGGAAATGTCTACGTGGCCCAGATCGCAATGGGCGCCAATATGACCCAGACCGTAAAGGCGATCGACGAGGCGGAGTCCTACCCCGGCCCCTCGTTGGTTATCGCCTACAGCCCATGCATCGCCCACGGCATCGAGATGTCGGAGATGATGACCCACCAGAAAGAAGCGACCTCGTCTGGCTACTGGGAGCTCTACCGATTCGACCCGCGGATGGCTGCGTCTGAGGAGCATCCTTTCAAGCTCGACAGTCGGGCGCCGTCCACGACCTTCCACGACTTCGCCATGAAGGAGGCCAGGTTCTCGATGCTGGTGCGTTCTGACCCGGAAAGGGCTGAAGAACTCATGGCCGCGGCACAGGAAGATATTGACGAGCGACGTCGCTTCTACGAACAGCTCGCTGGGCTCGAACGGGGCCTACCGGGAGAGGAGGTCAGACTGTGAGCCCGGATCTGAGAACGACATACCTGGGTATGGAGTTGGCGAATCCTTTGGTGGTGTCGGCGTCCCCGCTGGGTCGCGACATCGAGCGACTTATTCGACTCCAGGAGGCCGGTGCTGCCGCGGTGGTGCTCCCATCGTTATTCGAGGAGCAGATCGATCACGAGTCGTACCAGGCACACGCCGTCATGGAGCACGGAGCCGAGTCGTTTGCCGAGGCTCTGTCGTACCTCCCCGAGATGACTTCGTACAACACCGGCCCAGAGCAGTACCTGAAATTGGTCCGCCGCGCCCGGCGGGAGTTGACCGTTCCGGTGATCGCGTCGCTCAACGGCGCCTCGCCGGGCGGGTGGACCAGCTACGCAGAACGGATGGTCGATGCCGGTGCATCGGCGATCGAGCTGAACGTCTACATAGTCGCAGCCGATATTGACGAATCCGCCGAGCAGGTGGAGCAGCGTTATCTCGACATCGTCGAGTCGGTCCGGGGCGTGATTGAGGTTCCGCTGGCAGTAAAGATCGGCCCTTTCTTCTCGTCGATGGGGAACATGGCGAGACGGATTGTCGAGGCCGGAGCCGACGGGTTGGTTCTCTTCAATCGGTTCTATCAGCCCAACATCGATCTGGATGATCTCGAGGTGGTTCCCGATCTGGTTCTGAGCACCCAATCAGAACTTCTGTTGCCGCTGCGCTGGATCGCCATTCTTCACGATCGGGTCGAGGCATCGCTGGCGGCCTCCACCGGTGTGCACGATGGCTTCGACGTCATCAAGCTGCTTCTCGCCGGGGCGGACGTCACGATGATGGCTTCGGCTCTTCTGCTGCACGGGCCGGCACGAATGCGAGAGGCGATCGACACTCTCTACACATGGCTCGAGAGCAATGAGTACGAGTCTGTCGAACAGATGAAGGGCTCGATGTCGTGGCAGGGAGCCCCCAACCCGTCGGCGTTCGAGCGGGCCAACTACATGGAGCAGCTCACGACCTTTACGCTCCCGCGCCGGTAGACGGGCTGTACGCGCAGGTCCTGAGTTGGACCGATAAGAAACCATCGGTCTGGGTGGGATTCCTACAGCGTCAGGCCGAACACCGTGATGCCGCCGGTCTCGAACCCGCCGCGACGGAAGGCCTGCGTGAGCCAGTCCACGGCGGGGAGCATCGCTCGCATCGTGTCGGCGCCCGAGTCGGCGGCGCGCTCCACCAGCGCCCGGACCATGGGCCGCGCATCCTCGCGCCCGGTCTCGATCCAGTGGACGTCGAAGCGATTGTCCATCCGTATCTCAGCGATTGCCCACCCGGTGCGTCCTTCCCACAGCGCTCTTTGTTGGGCGGCCGCAACTAAATGATCGATCGTCATTTGTTGCCATGTCCAGCCGATCGGAAAGAGCCCGTGGGCAGCCCTGGCTAGGTCTCCGCCGCTCCAGGAAAGCAGCGCCAATTCGGCCTCGGACGAGTGGGCCGGCCTTAGCGCCTCGGCACCCTTGACCCGCATCCCCCCATTGCCTTCCGGCACCGGTGAGGAATCGCCGACGCCCCGTTGTGCCCAGAGCCATTCGCCCACCGATCTAAACCCTGCCTTGGTGACCTGCGCGCGAGCAGCCTCGTTGTCGTCCTCGACGGCAAGGCGAACGACCCGAGCTCCGGCGTTGCGCGCCCAATTCCATGTGGCTTCACCGACGGCACTTCCGATCCCCCGGCGACGGTGGTCCGGATGGACGCGCATCGCGCTGGACCAGGCCTCAGCGGATGACACCAGATGGACTCGTCCGAGGGCGATTGCTCGACCGTCCACCTCAGCGACCGTCACCTCGGTTCTTTCGTCCTCGAGCCATTTGAGGAACGAATCGCCGATGTAGTCGCCCCAGTCGAAGGTGTTGGCTGTCCACGAAACGATGTAGTCGTGGTCCTCAGGAATAGCGGTTCGGATAGTGAAGGCCATTGCCCGCGAGATTATCGACTGGTAGCCGGTAGTAGGGAGTCGGGTGTCGGGAAACGGAAGTAGGAAGTCCATCCTCTCTTCGTTCTCCTCCCCTCAGGGGGGAGTCCCGAGTGAGCGAAGCGAGTGAGGGGAGGAGGGGGGTGCGGCGTACCTGGAAGCAGGGCGTGACCCCCTCCCTCACCGCCTGCGTCGGTGCCACCTCCCCCTGAGGGGGAGGAACAGAGGCGGAAGTGGTTTCTTACTGAAGACTGAAGACTTTTCCTAGTACGCGGCCAACGCCGCGGCGCGTTCCACTATCCCGGCAGTCGTCGGATAGACCTGGTCTTCGAGTGCGCTCGAATATGGGAACGTCGGAATCTCGGGTGCCGTGTAGCGCTCGACTGGAGCATCAAGC
>CAXMOL010000154.1:0-9337 GCA_964194935.1 uncultured Kiloniellaceae bacterium | reverse complement strand
CCAGCCACCAGCGCAGTCATGATGAAGCCGGCATGGGCCACCGATGAGTAGGCCAGCATCCGCTTGAGGTCGGTCTGGGCGATGGCAAGCAGGGTTCCGACGACCACGGACAGAGCAGCAATCACTGCGATGGCGGGGGCCCAGTCGTCGATGTAGGCGCCCAGTGGGACGACGAGCACCCGAGCCATGGCGGCAAAACCGGCGATCTTGGCCGCGGCTGCCAGGAATCCGGTCACACCTCCCGGCGCCCCTTGATACACATCCGGGGCCCACACGTGGAAGGGGGCCGCCGACACCTTGAAACTAAGCCCGACCAGCAGCAGTGCGATTCCAGCGAGGAGAATGCCCGGGCGCAGAATCAACGTCGAATCCAAGAAAGACTTGGCTCCGTACATCGAGGTAGTCCCGGTCGCCGCAAAGACGAGAGCGACGCCATACAGGAACACCGCCGAAGCAAGGGCACCGAGCAAGAAGTACTTCAAAGCCGCCTCGTCGGCACCGTCACCCTTGCGGGTGAACCCGGCGAGGATGTACAGGCTGATCGAAAACACCTCGAGCGCGATGAACAGCATCACCAAGTTGGCCGATGCAGCCATGAGATGGGCGCCCGCGGCCGCGATCAGCGCCAGAGTCACAAACTCGGCACCGCGCCGTCCGACCCCGCGCACCAATTGCCATCCCGCCATCAGGCCGAGTCCGGCGATCGGAAAGATCAACATCCCGGCAAACGACGAGAACCCGTCGACCGCCAACATGTCGGAGTAGAAGAGCTCGCCGTCGGCGCCGCGGTAATCGATCCATTGCCACACCGATGCCGTGGTGGCACCGAGCAAGCCAAGTGCCGCAGCAATCCCCCACCACCGGGGACCGACCTTGAAGCTCACATCGACCATCAGCAGCAGCACGACAGCGACCGCAATCGCCACCGTGGGAGCAACAGCCAGGAAATCGAGGTTCATGCGGCCGCCACCTTCGGTGTCGGAGTCGTCAGTCCACAGTCGTCAGTCTCCAGCAAGAGAGTCCGCTGGTTCAACTGGAGACTGGAGACTGGAGACTGGAGACTTCTCATTCTTCTACCGCCAGGTCGCTGGTGGTACCGAAGTGCGGCACCTCGTAATCCGTGGTCAATTCGATCCGCTCTAGGACGGCATCCACAGACGGCTGGATGATGTCGAGTGCCGGCTTGGGGTAGACGCCGAGGAACACGATGAGGGCTGCAATCGGGATGATGATGATCTTCTCGCGGAGATTCAGATCCAGCAGACCACGGTTGGCCTCGACGGTGATCTCTCCGGTGAACATTCTCTGATAGGCCCACAACAGGTAGACCGCGGCCAAGACAACTCCAAACGCCGCCACGATCGCATAGGCCGGGAGCGACAGGTAGGAGCCGATCAATATGAAGAATTCGCCTACGAATCCGTTGAGGCCGGGAAGGCCAATCGAGGCAAAGGCGGTAAACAGGAATGCTCCGGCAAACAGAGGCATGACTGCCGCCAACCCGCCGAACTCACTGATCTCACGAGTGTGGCGTCGTTCGTAGATCATCCCGACGAGAAGGAACAACAACCCGGTCGTGAGTCCGTGGTTGACCATCTGGATGACGCCACCCTGCAGACCCTGGCTGGTGAGGGCGAAGATGCCGAGCACGACGAACCCGAGGTGGCTGACCGAGGAGTAGGCGACAAGCCTCTTGATGTCGGTCTGCACTATCGCCACGATCGCCCCATAGATGATCCCGATCACTGCCAGCACCGCCAGCACCGGCACCAGATCCACCGCCGCCTCCGGGAAAAGGGTGAGGTTGAAGCGAAGCAGGCCATAGACACCGAGCTTCAGCAACACCCCGGCCAGGATCACCGAACCGGCCGTCGGTGCCTCTACGTGGGCATCCGGCAACCAGGTGTGGAAAGGGAAGACCGGAACCTTGATAGCAAACGAAAGTCCAAACGCGCCGAACAGCCAGAACTGAGCGGTGCGGGTCAGGTCGGCACCCATCAGTTCGATGAAGTCGAACGTGGGGCCACCAAGCTGATCTGACACCAGGAAACCCAGTGACAGGATTCCGGCGAACATCAAGGCGGACCCGAAGGCCGTATACAAGAAGAACTTCACGGCGGCATGGACCCTCCGCTCACCGCCCCATATCCCGATGATGAAGTACATCGGGACGAGCATCGCCTCCCAGAAGATGAAGAAAACCATCAGATCCAGAGCCAGGAACACGCCTGTGATCCCTGCCTGGAGAAACAGCATCGAGGCCGCGTATTGACGAACCCGATCGGTAATCGCGGTCGAAGCCAATAGCGCGATTGGAAAGAGGAATGCGGTGAGCACCACGAGGAGCAGCGATATCCCATCGACTCCAACGTGCCACCCCACCCCCCACGGCTTGTACCAGACGGACTTCTCGACGAATTGGAAGCCCGCCACGCCGGTCTCGAACTGGAACAGCAGCCATACGGCCCCGCCAAATGTCACCAGTGATGAGGCAATCGACAGCGGCAGCGCCAGCTCGTCGCGCCGCACCAGCAGGACCGCCAATCCGCCGGCGACGGGCAGGGCGATGAGGGCGGAGAGGATGGGGAAGTCCATCAGCAAGTCCTCAGTCCACAGTCTTCAGTCATCAGCCAGGCCGGTTGCTTGGTTTCCCGTTCCCCGATTCCCGTTTCCCGAATTCTGTTGTGGGTCTTCTGGAGACTGGAGACTGGAGACTGGCGACTCAGATGACTACTGATCCTGAGATGCATCATCAGAAGGCTCCCCTGCTCAGGAACCAGGCGAGGAGACCCACGGAGCCGGCGACGATCGCCAAGCCGTAGGACCGTACGAATCCGGTCTGCAGCGGCCGCAACCACCCGGCCACCCGGCGGGTAAGAGCACCGACTCCCTCGACGGCACCGTCGATGCCGCGGGCATCGAAGCGGAAGGCAAACCAGGCGGCACCCAACTTGCCTCCTCGAGCGAACACCCCGGCATACATGTCATCCACGTAGTAGCCGTTGCTCAGCACCTTCCATCCCAGTCCATCTTCGGCCGGCACCCTCGACCGATAACGCATCACCGCCATTGAGATACCAATGACACCGGCAGCCACCGATACCGCCGCCAGTATCCAGGCAACCGAGCCGTCGGGCGCGTGAGCCAGGTGGAGTCCTTCGAAGACGGGATCGAGGAAGTGCTCCAGCGAAGTCTTGAACGGGGTATTGACCAGGCCACCCACCACGGAGAGGCCGGCGAGGATCATCAGCGGAACGGTCATCATCCGCGGCGATTCGTGAGGCTCCTTGGTCCACCGCGGTTCTCCAAAGAAGGTGAGCCACATCATCCGGGTCATGTAGAAGGCGGTGAGCAGAGCGGTAACCAGGCCCACCCCCCACAGGACCTGCCACAACCCGCCACGCTCGAAGACCGCAGCAAGGATCTCGTCCTTTGACCAGAAGCCGGCCAGCGGCGGGATACCCGAGATCGCCAGCCAGGCAATCGCCATCGTGGCAAAGGTCACCGGCATCTTCTTCGCCAATCCGCCCATCTTGTGCATGTCCTGTTCATCTGACATGCCGTGGATCACCGACCCGGCGCCGAGGAACAACAGCGCCTTGAAGAAGGCGTGGGTCATGAGGTGGAACACACCCGCCACATATGCGGCCGCCCCGACAGCCATGAACATGTACCCCAACTGGCTGATCGTCGAATAGGCGAGCACCCGCTTGATGTCGCGCTGGGCCATCGCGATTGTGGCTGCAAAAAGTGCCGTGGCCGCCCCGACAATGGCCACCGTGGCAGCAGCGATCGGAGCCAGCTCGAAGATTGGTGCCGTCCGGGCCACCATGTATACGCCAGCGGTCACCATCGTGGCGGCATGAATCAGCGCCGACACCGGTGTCGGGCCTTCCATCGCATCCGGCAGCCACACATACAGAGGCAACTGGGCGGATTTGCCTGCAGCACCGACCAGCAACAGGAGTGCGATCGCCGTCGCCATGGCCACGGTCAGCTCGCCATGAGCCGCCTCGAACACGGTTTCGAATGCAAATGACCCGAAAACCGAGAAGATGAGCATCAGAGCAACGATGAATCCGACGTCGCCGACCCGGTTTACGACGAATGCCTTCTTGCCGGCAGCCGCCGCCGTGTCTCGCTCGAACCAGAACGAGATCAGCAGGTACGACGAAAGACCCACCAACTCCCAGCCCACAAAGAGCAGTGCAAAGTTGTTGGCCAGCACCAGGATGAGCATCGAGGTGATGAACAGGTTCAGATAGGTAAAGAATCGCCCAAACAGAGGGTCACCATGCATGTATCCGATCGAGTAGATGTGGATCAGTGATCCGACTCCGGTCACGACGAGAGTCATGAGTGCAGAGAGCTGATCCCAGCGCAACTCGGCAGCGACACCTAGCCCGGGCAGCCACTCGAACCACCTGACCGTCTCGGTCGAACCCTCACCGCTGAAAAAGTCGAGCCCAATCACCAGGGCGATCACAAACGACGACACGACGGCAAGCGAACCGATCACCCCCGACAGCGGTTCGCCGAGCCGCTTGCCGAATGCGAACAGAAACAGCATCCCGGCCAGCGGAAGCAGGACGATGAGGGAGAGAGCCAGATCCATCAGCCGCGCAACTCCGACAACTCATCGACCGAGGCCGTCTGCCTTCGCCGGAACACCGCGACGATGATCGCCAGACCCACCACCACCTCAGCTGCAGCCACGACCATCACGAAGAAGACAGCAACCTGGCCGTCGAGCACGTTCAACTGGCGGCCGGCCGCCACAAATGTGAGGTTTACGGCGTTGAGCATCAACTCGACCGACATGAACATGACCAGTGCATTGCGGCGCAGCAGAATCCCACCGGTCCCGATCACGAACAGGACCGCAGCCAACGCCATATACCAGCCCGGGGTGACGGTCATGCGTCCACCTCGACATCGTCATCGTCTGTAAACAGGGCCAAGGCGATGGCTCCGGCGGCCGCCACTATCAGAAGCAGGGCCGTGATCTCGAATGGCAGCAACCAGCGACGGAACAGTTCGTTGCCGATCGCCTCAACCGTGCCGTTTACCGGATTCAACGGGTTGCGGACGCCGGTGGTCCAGGCAAGACGGCCGGCGACGACCACCCCGGCTCCAAACAAGACGATGAGTGTCAGCGCCAGCGGACGTTGCACCGGGAGGTTCTCAGACCGATTCTCAGCCTTATCCACTCCGATGAGCATGATCACGAACAGGAAGAGGGTCATCACGGCGCCGGCGTAAATGATCACCTGGACTGCGGCCACGAAATGGGCGGAGTTCGAAACGTAGAAGACCGCAATCGAGAACATCGTGAGCATCAGGCCCATCGCCGAGTACACCGGATTGCGGGCCCAAACCATGATGACCGCCCCGGCCAGAGCAAAGATCCCAAAGATGATGAAGAGGACTGTCTCAGCCACTTGTGACCTCCTCATCGTCTTCTGGCGACTGGCTACTGGCGACTGGCGACTGTCCCGGCTCAGGGGGGAGCATCCCCACTCCGGCCGTTGCGGTCCAACCACCGACCCCCTGATAGGCGGCACGGCCCGATGGTGCCGTAGCCCGCATCCAGCCGGCGCCGTCGCGCAACTCATCGAGATCGATGAGAACACTGGCCGGCTCGGGGTGGGGCACCGATCCGTCGGGATCCATCACCAGTTCACTCTTCGTGTAGATGGCGTCATCGCGACTACCCACCGACATTTCGAAGAGGTGGGTCATCGTGATCGCCTCGGTGGGGCACGCCTCGACACACAGCGCACAGAAGATGCAGCGCAGCATGTTGATCTCGTACACGAACCCGAAGCGTTCGCCGGGGCTTACCGGGTCGTCAGGCGGGTTGTCCTCGCCGCGGACGTAGATGCACCGCGCCGGACAAACCCCGGCACACAGTTCGCAGCCGATGCATTTCTCCATGCCATCGGGGTAGCGGTTAAGAACGTGACGACCATGGAAACGCTGCGGCTTGACCCTCTTCTGTTCGGGGTATTGGGTCGTCAGTTTGCGCTTGAAGATCTGACGGAGCGTCACCGCAAACCCGGCAATTGGGTCGAAGAAGCCCATTAGTGCGTCACCCCCTTCATGACCAGGGTGCTCCGAAGGTGCGGAATGCTTGAACGATCGTGAACAGCACGAGCCACGCGAGGCTCGCAGGGATCAGTCGCTTCCATCCCAATGTCATCAACTGGTCGTACCTCATCCGAGGCAATGTTGCGCGGAGCCACACGAACATGAACAACAACGCATACACCTTGATGAGGAACCAGAAGATCGGCATCACCCAGGCGATCCCCGCGGGAAGCCCAAAGTCGGGCCCGAGCCATCCACCGAAGAAGACGGTCACTGCGATGGCTGAAACGTTGAACATGTTGATGTACTCAGCGAGGAAGAACAGCGCAAAGCGGATCCCGGAGTACTCGGTGTGGTACCCGCCAACGATCTCAGCCTCGGCTTCGACGAGATCAAATGGAGCCCGGTTGGTCTCGGCCACCGCTGCGATCGCAAAGATGACAAACGAAGGAAGCAGCCAGAAAACGAACCAGCCGGGGATCAACCCGCGGAACGACCCCTGTTGCAGTTCCACCAGTCGAGACAGTGACATCGTCCCGACCCCAAACGACCCATCAGCGATCTGGATCGATGCGAACAGCACTACGGGAACCAGAGAGAGTCCCATCGCCGCCTCATAGGAAATCATTTGGGCTGTCGCCCGCACCCCACCCAGGAGCGGATACTTCGATCCTGAAGCCCAGCCGGCGAGCACGATCGAATACACGGCAAGAGATGACATCGCCAGGATGAACAGCAGGGCCACGTTGAGGTCGGTCCCTTGCAGCGTGACCACCGTATCCCCGATCACAAACGGTTTACCGATCGGAACCACCATGAAGATGAGGAAGGCAGGGATCATCGCCGCGATCGGAGCGGCGAGATACAGCCCGAGCTCCACCTTGCGCGGCGTGATCTGCTCCTTGAAGAACAACTTCATGCCATCGGCGAAGGTCTGCAAAATCCCGAAGGGGCCGGCGCGGTTGGGGCCGATCCTGTTCTGCATGAAGGCCACGACCCGGCGCTCAAACCACACGAGCAAAAGAGTGTTTACAACCAGCAGGGCAAAAGCGATCACAGTCTTGGCCACCGCCGACCAAAACACGTTGCCGAAGATGGACTCGAGCAAGTCGATCATGACACTCGCTCCACGGTGACGGCCGGATCGGATCCGACGGTCACCCCCCGATTGAATGGCAGATAGACGGTCCCCGGAGCCAGCGAAGGATCGAGCGCCGCTTCGATTTCTGCGCTCCCGGCCGAGCCTGTGATGCTCACCCGGTCGCCGGCAGCAACCTTCAGTGCCGCAGCGTCGTCAGGATGGAGGTAGAGGGCCGGTTCGGCAGCCAACTTGGCCAGCGATGGTCCCATCGTCACCGCCGTTCCACCGTCGTACATCACACGGCCTAGATGCAAGGCCAGCCCGTTTCCAGTGCTCTTCGAAACTGTCGGGGCCGCAAAGCTGACTTCGCCGCCCCGGGCGACGACCCCATCGCGACCACCACCCCAGCTGAGGGATTCCCAGGTGACCTCGCTGTAGAGCGCAAGCGTTGTGATGTCTGCGGCCAGCGATGCAGCACTCGACGACTCCCACTCTCCTCCGAGTCGGTCGGCGAGGTCGGCCAAGATCTCATTGGCGGGCCGCGCCTGGCCGGGTGCCGGCACGAGTCGATTCACTTTCTGCACCCGACCCTCGAGATTCGTCATCGTTCCCTCGACCTCAGCAAAACCGGCCGCCGGCAGAACAACGTCCGCACCACGATTCGATTCGTTGAGGAAGAGATCGACACTCACCACGAATTCGGCCTTGGCGAGCTCTGCACCTGCAGTGCCGGATGGATGGTCGGCCGCCGGGTCGGAGCCGAGAAGAACCAGTCCACTGATCGAACCGTCGCTCAGGCCTTCGATGATGCCATCGGCATCCCGGCCCGGATCATCGGCGACCCGGCCTGGGCCCATTCCCGGCGCAACACCCATGTCCATGGCGCCGTAGAGATTGGGCCTGCGGCTGACCGCCAATACAGAGGCCTCAGGGAGTTCGGCAGCAAACGCCGCTACGGCACCCGCAAGATCAGGATCGTCGGTGAGACCTGTTTTGCCGACGATCGCCACGACGGGCCCCGCACCCAGTGCATCCCGAACTGCGGCAAGATCACCATCACCAGTCGCCAGTCGGGCCAAGACCGCACCACCTTCACCAGGGCGATAGCGGATCACGTGATCGGCTTGTGGATCGAGACCGGTGACCCGCGGGTGGACAACGATGAGCGTTGCCCCCAACTCGGCGGCGGCGCGGCGCACCCGCAAGAACAGAACTGGCAGTTCCTCCTTGAGATCGGGACCCCAGACGAGAACCGTCGCCGCCCGCTCCAAGTCGCCGATGAGTCCGCGCTGCGGTGCGTCGACAAGCAGCGCGACATCGAGGGAATCACCCATCCGGGCATCCAGGTGCGGTGTTCCAATCGTGTGGCGGAGCAGTCTCTCAAACGCCAGGGCCTCTTCGTTGGTGTTGCGGGAGCCACCAAGACCAGCGATAGCGGCTTCGCCCTTCGAGTCGATGATGCTTGACAGGCCAGATGCTGCCCGCTCGAGTGCCTCGTTCCACGACGCCTCGTGGAGTTCGCCGTCGTCACCTCGAACCAGCGGGGCGGTCAGACGCTCCGGCGCGACAAGATGCTGGAACCCGAACCGGCCTTTGTCGCACAACCATCCCTGGTTGGTCGCTTCCACATCGACGCCGAGCAAACGAAGAATCTCGTTTTGGCTCGCCTGCACCGAAACCCTGCAACCCACCGAGCAACCCGAGCAAGTGCTCTCCGTCGCCTCCAGATCCCAAGGGCGGGCCCTAAAGCGATAGGCGGTTGCGGTGAGTGCACCGACCGGACAGATTTGGACCGTGTTGCCCGAGAAGTAGGAAGCAAAGGGTTCATCCGGGAAGGTATTGATCTGGGTGTGGTTGCCACGATCGATGAACTCGATGAGGGGGTCGCCCGAAATCTCGGCGCTGAATCTGGTGCCGCGTGCACACAAGATGCAGCGCTCCCGGTCCAGCAGGACGAGGTCGCTGATCGGAATCGGCTTTTCGAAGTGGCGCTTCTCCTCGACATAACGGCTCTCCCCGGGACCGTGTGACATCGTCTGATCCTGCAACGGGCACTCCCCGGCGCGGTCACAAACGGGACAGTCAAGGGGGTGGTTGATGAGCAGGAACTCGAGGACACCCTCTTGTGCCTTCTTTACCGTCTCGCTGGCGGTGTGGACGACCATG
>CAXMOL010000153.1:0-34855 GCA_964194935.1 uncultured Kiloniellaceae bacterium | reverse complement strand
GGCCCCCGCCATCGCAGTGATTGCTGCTCTGTCCGTGGTCGTCGGAACCCTGCTTGCCATCGCCCAGACCGACCTCAAGCGGATGCTGGCCTACTCATCGGTGGCCCATGCCGGCTTCATCATGACTGCGCTGGTGGCTGGTCCTGCCGGTGTCGCTGATATGTGGTTTTACGTGGCGACCTATGCGTTCCAGGTGGTTGGAGCGTTTGCCATTGCCGCCGTCGTCTCCGGCGCCCTTACCGGCAAGTCTCCGCTTTCGGACTTTGCGGGACTCGCACTGCGATCGCCGTTGTTGGCCGCGGCGATGGCATTGTTTATGTTGGCGATGGGTGGGATCCCGCTCACGGCCGGATTCATTGCCAAAGCCGCCGTGTTCCGCGCTGCGATCGACGCCGACTACTTGTGGCTCGTGATCCTCGGTTTGGTTTCTGCGGTTGGCGGCCTGTTCTTCTACCTCCGTCTTATCGTGCTCATGTACATGCAGCCGGCCGCTGAAGGTGTTGAAGAGGTACGAGTCCCGTTGGGGACGAAGGTGGCCGTGGCCGTACCGGTTGTCGTGACGATCGTCGTCGGCTTCGTGCCGTGGCCGCTGCTCGACTGGGTGCGAGATGCCATCCCGCTCTAAGCGGGTACTCGGGGTCAGCCTCATCGCTCTGGCGGCAATCCCGCTGGTGATCGGCAGCCTGCGGATAACCGGTCGAATCATTGTTCCCGAAGGCGACGTCGTGGAAGAAGATCTCTACGCCTTCGGGGAGTTGGTGCTCATCGAGGGCACGATTCGTGGCGATCTCTTCGCAGTAGCCGGAGAGCTGCGCGTCACCGGGTCGGTCGAGGGCGATGTGATCGCCCTGGTTGGGGGGCCCGTGGAGATTGCCGGCGAGGTCGATGGAGCCGTCAGGGTCGCCGCCATTCGTCTCGGGGTCGGTGGGAGTATCCGAGACGACCTCGCCGCGCTGGTCATCGAGGCCGACTTGGCGGGATCCGTGGGCCGGGACGTCATGCTCATCGGTGGGGAGACGTCGATCGCGGGATCTGTCGGTCGAGATCTTCGCTTGCAGTCGTTCCGGCTCAGGATCGACGGTCAGGTGGGCCGCGATGTATTGGCCAGGGTGGATTCGCTGACCTTTGGCTCGGGAGCACGTGTTCTGGGAGACGTGTTGTACAGGGCATCGGGCGATGCCGCGGTAGCCGATGATGTAGCCATCGAGGGGCAATTCACCCGGCGCACAGTGCTTGCCCCGGTGTGGGCCAAGGCGCTGACTCGAGTCGTGTCGATCCTCAGTCTGTTTGCGCTGATCGTGGCCGGTCTTGTCGCATCCTGGGTGTTCAGATCGACGTCGGCCCGTGCGGTGGAGATGGTGGAGGACCAGCCGATCCGATCGGCGCTCGTTGGTCTTGGCTTCATCATCGCTTTGCCGGTGTTGATGATCCCCTTGTTTCTGACTTTGGTCGGGATACCGGTGGCATTGCTCGTGCTTCTCGCCTGGATACTGGCTCTGGTGCTCGGTCCGATTCCGGCCGTGACTCGATTCGGATCGTTGTTGCTGCGCGGCAGTGGAGGGACCGCAGCTGCTCTGGTACTCGGTGCGGTTGTGTGGCGCAGCGCCATGTGGCTGCTCCCGCTCATCGCCGGACTTGTCTATTTGGCTGCGCTGGTCATCGGTCTCGGTGCCTATGTGACCGCGGGTTGGAGTCTGCGACACCGTTCGGTGTGACTTCAGCCCCTTCCTATTCCTATATATATGGGTAACATTGCCAACTGGGTCGGGGGATCAGCTCTATGGGGCCCCCTGGTCCGATAGCGATTTCCGGGAGGAAATAACAAATGAAACGTATGAAGTGGCTCGCGCTGCTTGCTGTGTTTGCCATGGTCGTGGCCGCTTGCGGCGACGACGATGATGGCGCTGCAACTGGCGACTTTGCCGGTGAAGCAATCTCGATCTTTGGCGCGTTTGAAACCGTCGAGGCCGACGCAGCCAATGCTGTGATCAGCTCCGGTTTCAATGCCGACACCGGTGCAGAAGCCTTCTATGAGGGATCGGGCTCGTTCGAAGAACAGATCAAGATCCGTGTCGAAGGTGGCAATCCACCCGATATCGCCCTTTATCCGCAGCCTGGCTCAGTGGTTGAGCAGGCTGAGCTTGGCAATGCCATTGCTCTCGAGGATCTGGGCTTTGACATTGGAGAGCTAGAGGACACGTTTGGTTCCTACCTGGTGTCACTCGGCGAGCACGACGGTAAGCACTACGGCATTCCGACCAACGTCAACTCGAAGAGCCTGGTTTGGTACAACAAGCCGGTATTCGAGGCTGAAGGGTACGACACCCCGGGCACGTTGACGGAGTGGACCGATCTGGCCGATCAGATGCTGTCCGACGGTTACACGCCGTTCTGCATCGGGACCGGTTCTGACGCCGCCACCGGTTGGCCGGCGACGGACTGGATGGAAGACATCATGCTCCGCACTGCGGGCGGCGACGTCTACGACCAGTGGGTCGCACACGAGATCCCCTTCAACGATCCCGCCGTGCTTCGTGCCGGTGAGATCTTCGAGTCGATCTGGGGCGCAGAGGGTTATGTCCTCGGTGGTCCGGAGACCATTCCGGACATCGACTTCCGCGATTCTCCGGATCCGATGGTTGCTGACCCACCCGGATGTTTGATGCATCGCCAGGCGAGCTTCATCATCAGCTTCTTCCCAGAGGGAACGACTGCTGGCACCGATGTCGACATCTTCCCGTTCCCGGACATCGATGACGGTGTCAAGGGATCGCTGGGAGGCGGCGAGCTCGGTGCGGTGTTCAACGACACCCCGGCCGTGCGTGCCTTCATCGAGTGGTTCATCTCGGCGGACACGCAGTGCACGATGGGTTCGCAGGAAGGTGTGCAGCGGATCTCGCCGAATGTCGGTGTTGGGTCTGACTGCTACGCCGACCCGATCATCGGGAACATCTCGGGATCGATCACCGATGCCCTCAAGGCCGGTGGCATGCGGTTCGACGCTTCGGACCTGATGCCCTCTTCGGTTGGTTCCGGTTCGTTCTGGACTGGCATGAACGAGTGGATGCGCGGTGCGGACATGGCTTCGGTGTTCCAGGACATCGAAGACTCGTGGCCGACGGACGGGTAATCACCTAATACTGAATGCGATGAGAGGCGGCCCGATGGGCCGCCTCTCTCGCGTCTAGGATCGGTTTTGGGAGGACGGGATTGACTGAACCTCAGGACACCGGGACAAAGCTCGCGGAAGGTTCTGATGGGCTGTCCGAAAGCGTCGGCGCCAGAGCCGGTCTCGGCGCACTGCGGATCCTTGCTGCGGTGGCGGTTCCACTCCTCGCCTTCATCGTCCTCTGGGTGACCTTTGAGTGGCTGCGTGACGCTGACGCCAATCGTGGTGTGATCGTGCTGGTTGCTGTCCTGGTCGGGGTGGTCGGCGTATTCACCCTCTATTGGGCCATGGACTACATGGTCAACCGGCTTCCGGCAAGTGTCCGCGAGTCGATCCGGCCCTGGGTGTTTGTCGGCCCCGCGCTGGTGATTCTGGCGATCTTCCTGGCCTATCCGGCGATCAACACCATCTACTTGTCGTTCCTCGATGCCCGGTCGCAGGAATTTGTGGGACTGGAGAACTACGGGTTCGTCTTTACCGATGACGGCATGCTTCGAGCGATCCGCAACACCCTGGGGTGGATCATCATCGTCCCCTCGATTTCGGTGGCAATAGGACTCGGTTTTGCGGTGCTGGTCGACAAGTTGCGTCGCGGCGAGGCCGTTGCCAAGTCGATCATCTTCCTCCCGATGGCAGTGTCTTTCGTCGGAGCCTCGATCGTGTGGTCGTTTATCTACGACTTCAAGATCTTCGGGTCCCAAACCGGACTGCTCAACGGTGCGTGGACCGCGTTTGGGAATGAGCCGGTCGCTTGGTTGTCGCAGGAGCCGTTCAACAACCTGCTGTTGATGGTGATCATGGTGTGGTTGCAGACCGGGTTTGCCATGGTGATCCTGTCTGCCGCGATTAAATCGGTGCCCGAAGACATAATCGAAGCTGCCCGGATCGACGGTGCCAGCGAATTCCAGGTCTTCTGGCGGGTCGTCATGCCCTCGATCGCTTCCACCCTGGTGGTGGTGATGACCACCATGGTGATAACCGTCCTCAAGGTCTTCGACATCGTGTGGGTGTTGACCAACGGCGAGACCGGTACGGAGGTCATTGCCGAACGGATGATCCGCTGGTTCTTCCGCAACAGTCACAACGGTCGTGGCGCCGCGATTGCCGTTGTGCTTTTCCTGGCGATCATTCCGGTGATGGCGATCAACGTGCGGCGGTTTAGGGCCGAGGAGCAGATCCGATGAGCGCAGTCGCAACCGGCACCGTCGCCGCGCCTCCGGGCTTTTTCCGGCGGCTGTGGGATCGCTGGCCGGTCAAGGTGGCGATCATCGTCATCGTCATCTTGTGGCTGATTCCCACGGTCGGCCTGTTGGTGAATTCATTCCGGGTCAAGTCCATCACCGAGGCCGAGGGCTGGTGGACGGTGTTCTCCAAGCCGTTCGAATTCAGCCAATGGACCTTCGACCACTATTCCAGCGTGCTGAATGCGCGCGGCTTTGGCAACGCCTTCCTCAACTCGTTGGCCGTCTCGATCCCGGCCACCGTGATCCCGATCACCATGGCGGCGTTTGCCGCATATGCCTTCTCCTGGATGGATTTCAAGGGGCGTCACATTCTGTTCGTGGTTGTCGTCGGGTTGTTGGTGGTCCCGCTACAGATGGCGCTGATCCCGCTGCTCAAGCTGTACACCTCGGGTGAGTTCTTCGGAATCGCAACGCCGTTCCCGCATCCCCTCAATGGGACCTACATGGCGGTGTGGCTCGCCCACACCGGTTTTGGCTTGCCGCTAGCTGTCTACCTGTTACGCAACTACATAGGATCGTTGCCGTCGTCGATCATCGAATCGGCCCGGATCGACGGGGCAACTCACTTCCAGATATTTGTCAGGCTGATCCTTCCGCTGTCGGTGCCGGCGTTGGCGTCGTTTGCCATCTTCCAGTTCCTGTGGGTATGGAACGACTTCCTGGTCGCCCTCGTCTTCTTGGGCGGGACCCCCGACGTGAAGGTGCTGACCCAGGCTCTCGCCGACCTGAACGGCGCCTACGGCCAGTTCGAACACGTGCTGCCGGCCGCCGCCTTCATCACGATGGCGCTTCCGCTGGTGGTGTTCTTCTCGCTGCAGCGCTACTTCGTACGAGGCCTCACTGCCGGTTCGGTGAAGGGTTGATCCCTCTCGGTCGTCTGTGACCGATAGGACGCTCCCACCTGGTCGCCGCTGGCTGGCGATCATGATCGCCACCCTGGTGGCGGTTGTTTCCTATTGGTCGATCGTCTTTGCGTTCGTCGTGACCGACCTCGAAGGCACCGAGCTCGAGCTCGACTCGAGCATGACTGCAGGCGGACCGTTTGCCCTCGGCCTGGCCTTGGTGCCCTTCGCTTTCCTCGCCCTGGCGTTTGTCTCGAATCACCCGCGTGCCCCTGGGGCGGTGTTCAAGGCGATGATGATCTCGATCCCGGCTGCCCTGGCGTTTGGCCTCTTTGGGATTCCGGTCGGGTTGGTTGCCGGGTTCGGGATGGGTGGCGCTTTGGCCCTACGACTCGATGAAGTACATCGGATGAATCTGCGATGGTTGATGGTCACCGGAGCGATCCTCTATACCTTTGTCGTCGGGATTATTTCGCCGCAAGCATCTCTGTTTGCCGGCGGGTTCCTTCCGTTTGCAGCCTCCGGCCTGGCCGACATGATCTCGGAGTACCGCGCCGAACAGGCTGCGCAATAGCCGGGGTGGTGCGCAGCCGTTGCTAGGGGAGGGGAAGCAACTCGATCGTCGCCGCCAGATCGCGGTTGATGTGAATCGTTCCGGATCCGACACCGAGGAGGATTCCGACTTGGCCGACGGCCTCTACCGAGACGCGCGCTCCGGGGGCGATGCCTTCGGTCGATAGGAAGGCCTGGGCGTTCTTTGGTCCTCTGATCGTCACCACCTCGCCGCGCTCGCCGATACCGAGGTCAGTGACCCGAATGGTTGCGACCGGTGGCGCCGCCCCGGCGTGAGGAATGGGCCGCCCGAGTGGGCCCGTTGCCGGGTCGCCCAGAAACGAAGAGAGCCGATCTGTGGCGTCCGGCATGGTGACGTGCTCGAGCAGACACGCCTGGTCGTCGGCTTCCTTTGGGCTCAATCCGAGGTGTTCGGCCAGGAAGGTCGCCCACAAGCGGCGGGTGCGCAGAACCCGATCGGCAACTGCGATGCCTTCGGGCGTGAGCCGAACTCCGCGATATGGCTCATAGGTGAGGAGGTTTCGGGTGGCCAACTTGCGAACCATCTCGTTGGCAGACGCGACCGAGACGTGGAGGTCCTTGGCAACAGCAGCGATCGGAATGAGACCAGCCTGACCATCCTCCGCGGCGCGGGCGACGGTGATCAAATACATCTCTTCACTCTCCGACGTATGCCCGGGCAGTTGAGAGACTTTGGCAACTGTGTCGTCTGGCACCGTGCGTCCTTTCTAGTGATGGGTGTGGTCGGAGCCGGGAAAGACCACAATGTCGGTGACTTCATAGCGGGCGTGGTCGCCTGGATTGAAGATCGGATCCGGCCCGGTTCGTGCCAACAGTCGGGCACCACTATCGAGGTGCAACGTGACGAGTTGGTCATGGCCGTAGAACTCACGATCGACGACCATCGCCGGACCTCCGATGTCGGGCGTCAAGCGAACGGCTTCAGGTCGGATCATCACTTCGACGGTCCCGGAGGAGCCGCTGTCGTCGGCGAATGTTCCCAGCGCGGTCTCGACCTGGCCGTTGGTCGCCGTCCCGACGACGAACTCGGCCTCTCCCAGGAAACGGGCTACCCAGCAGTCCGTGGGCCGGCGGTAAAGGTCGTGGGGCGCGGCAGTCTGTAGCACTGCTCCATCTCGCATCACTGCGACGGTGTCACTCATCGCCAGTGCTTCTTCTTGATCGTGGGTCACAAAGATCGCAGTCGCTCGCGCCTCGACGAGGATCGTGCGGACCTCTCTCCTGACCCGATCGCGATTCGGAGTATCGAGATTCGAAAAGGGCTCGTCGAGCAGAATGAGGTGTGGCTCTGGGGCCAACGCCCGAGCCAGTGCCACTCGCTGTTGTTCGCCACCCGACAACTCGTGGGGCATTCGGTCTCCCAGGCCGCTTAGCCCCACCATTGCCAGAACTTCTTCTACCTTGCCTGGGGCAGCATCCTTGGCGAGTCCGAACCCGACGTTTCCGGCGACGGACAGGTGGGGAAACAGCGCGTAGTCCTGAAAGACCATGCCCACCCGGCGTTTCTCGGGCGGTATCCAGGTTCCCTCGCCGACCACGGTGGTGCCTTCGATTTCGATCGTGCCCGACTCCGGTCGATCGAATCCGGCGATCGCCCGCAGCGCCGTGGTCTTGCCCGAGCCCGAGGGACCAAGCAGGCCGAGGACGGTGCCCCGCTCGACCGCCAGATCGAAGCCGTCGAGCGCGGCAACAGATCCAAAGTGCTTGGAGACGCCACGTAGGGAGACGGCTGAGTTGGTCATCGTTGTCTGGTCGCCAGTATGAAGGTCGGTAGTGCCGAGACCGCCAGCAACAGTAGTGCTGGGACTGCTGCGGCGGAATAGAGCAAATCACCCGAAGCCGACCACACGTCTATCGCCAGCGTGTCGAGTCCGGTGGGCCGCAACAGGAGGGTGATGGGCAGTTCCTTCATCGTGGTGAGGAACACGAGCAGCCCTCCGGCGGCGATGCCGCGACGCATCAACGGAATCACCACCTTGAACATCGTCTGCAGTTGACTCTTACCCAAGCTGCGTGCCGCATCCTCCAGGCTGGGACTCAGTTGGGCAAGAGAGCTCCGGATAGCTCCGAGGGCTTGAGCGAAAAAGACGGACACGTACACCGCGACGAGGACCAAGAGTGATTGATAGAGCGATCCGAGATAGCGGCTGGCCACGAACACCATTGCAAGGCCAACGGTGATGTGCGGGACCGAGTAGGCGAGATAGGACAGGCGCTCGACCCAGGCAGACCTGCTGCCACGGTGGCGAACGACCAGAACGGCCACCGGCACCGCCAGCGCTACTGCCGCGGTTGCGGCCAGCACACTCACGGCGACAGATCCGGTCAACGAACCCCATGGGATGCCGCCCGGAGCGGGGTTTCGTATCAACCAGGCAAACAGGGTTCCGACCGGCAAGACCAGCGCAAACAAGCTGAGGGTGACCAACCCGATGATGCTGAGGTTGCGTTGGCGATTGGTGAGCGGTGCCGGTCTCGGTGTTCGGCTGGATGGGCGGGGGATAAAGGGTCGGCCGCGTCGAACCCGGCTCTCCACCAGAAGCACGACAACAGCCAGCAACACCAAGACCAAAGCCAGAACGATGGCGGGTGTGCGGTCGAGGCGACCGGCGTATTGGGCGTAGACCACCCGGGTGAACGAGTCGAAGCCGACCAGGGAGACGGCACCGAAGTCGGACAGCGTGTACAGCGCCGACAGCAAGACTCCGGCGCCGATGGCGTGGCGCAGTTGCGGCGCCACGATTCGGAAGAACACCGCGCGTTGCGAGTGTCCGAGTCCGCGTCCGGCTTCTTCGACAATCGGGTCGATCCGACGCAATGCTGAGGCCACGATCAAGTAGACGAACGGATACGTGGCGACCGTGAGAGCCCAGAAGGCACCCCAAAAGCCGCGAATGGTCGGCATCCCAACGCCGAGCGCATCTGATATCAGCCCGCGCGGACCAAGTGCCGAGATGACGGTGAGGGCGATCACGTATGAAGGCAGCACCAGGGGGAGTGCGACCAGTACTCGCCACACTCGCCGCCCGGGGAGATCGGTTCGTTCGGTGAGCCACGCGGCACCGACTCCGATGACGGCAGCGGCCGTCGCAACTGCGAGAACCAGTGTCGTGGTGTTGATCGCCAGTTCCAAGGTGCGAATTGACAGCACTGTGTCGAGGGCTGTCGCCCCGCCACCGAGTGCCCTCCCAATCAGGAATCCAAAAGGCACCACGACGGGGGCAAGCGCTGCAACGGCGGCAACCCACAGCAGTGGATGGGCAGGGCGGCGCGACCGGTGGTGGGGGCCTGCCCCGGCTGAATCGGGGTCGGTGAGGGTTGGGGTAAGCGTCACAACAGCCCGGCGGCGGCGACCAGATCCGTAGCGACGTCGAGGGCACCTGCAAGCTCCGATAGGTCGAGATCGGGAGCGCCGAGTGTCTCGATCGACGGCAGTCCTGTGACCGCCGGGATTCCCGACACCAGCGGATACTCGAAGGTCTCGGTGGCGAAGTAGGTCTGTGCCTCGGAAGACAGCAGGAACTCAATGAGTTGCTCGGCTGCTGCCTTGTCATCGCTGGTTCTCAGGACTCCAGCGCCTGCCGGCATGATCAACGAACCCGGTCCGCCACTGGCGAGGAAGTGATTGGTGGCGGCAGTGTCACCTTGCTCGGCTTGGAGACGCAGCAGGTAGTAGTGATTGACGAGACCGGCTTCGATCTCGCCTCCTTCGACCGCGGCGACGATCGGTGAGTTCTTTGCGTACTTGCCCGGGGCGTTGGCGGCGAGGTCGTTGAGCCAGTTACGGGTGGCGTCTTCCCCATCCATAACGATCATTGCGGCCACGAATGCCAGGAATGACCCGTTGCTCGGGGCGATGCCGACCCGTCCAGCCCACTCCGGCGACGCAAAGCCGTATACGTCACCGGGTAGGTCCGACCCAGATATTCGAGAAGCGTCATAGACCACGACCCGGGCCCTGCCGCTCGTTCCTACCCAACGGCCTGCGTCATCGGAGAATCTGTCGGGTACCAGGCTGAGGATCTCCTGTGGAAGCGGTGTGAACAGGTCGGCCTCGGCGACTGCTCCGAGCGATGCCGGATCCTGGGCAAAGAACACATCGGCGGGCGAGTTCGCGGTCTCTTCTCGCAAGGTGGCTGCCAGGTCGGTGCTCCCGGCGTAGCGAACTTCGAGTTCGATTCCGGTTGTAGCGGTGAATTGCTCGAAGAGCGGCTCCACCAGTTCCTGGGTACGTCCCGAGTAGACGGTCAGTGTTGTGCCGGCGCCGCCATCGCCGCAGGCGGTACTGGTGAGTACGAGTAGGCAAACTACGAGGGCAGACCTGCGCAGGCTCATCTCAGTTCCTTCAATGAAGATCAGGTGAGCCTGAACAATATGTAAAGGTAGGGCTGGACACAAATCCGGCTGCGACGTCCTCCTAGGTCGACACCAGCAGTGGAATAAGCCGTTCCTCGTCGCTCAACCCACCGTGCTGGCCGATAAGACGGTCGTCGCCGTGCTTGTGGAAGACGACCGATCCCGGCTCAGGAAGCAACACTCCGGCGGGTACCCGGTCGTCGAATGCCGGATGGCGCTCGCCCGGGCCCCACCAATGTTGCATTTCCGCCCGTGACACCCATTCGACTCCCAGCTCAGCTGCAAGTGAAGCGACCTCGCCGTATACAAATGGGGCTCGTGGGTCGCCGCCAAACCGCCTGTCTTGATGTGCCGTGTCCGGAATTCTGACTCGCTGATTCTCGGCGATGTCGACGTGTCCGTGATCGGCGGTCGCCACCGCTGTGACATGACTGGGGAGGCTGCGCGTGATCCGCTCCCACACCCGGGCGATGATCGTCATGGCTTCGATGTAGTCGGCGCTGTCCTGTCCGGCCACGTGGGCGGCGAAGTCGAGGTGCGGGACGTAGAGGAATACGAACCGACCCGGTACTTCGGCCAACTGGACCGCGGCATCGGCTGCATCGTCTTCGTCCGACCACGGCTCGAACCTGCAGCCGCGATACAACATCCGACTCATCGGAGAGTCGTCGAAACCCCAGGGCTGCAGCGTCACCGGCTCCAGGCCGTGCGCCTTGAGCCTCTCCCACAGATTGGGCGTTGGCAGGAAGCCACCGAGATCGTGTTCGAGAGGTTCGCCCCAGAGGGTGGTCCACTTGATCGTGTTGACGATGTGTCCGGTCTCGGGCACCCACAACTGGTAACCGAGCAAACCGTGTTCGGCGGGCGTGAGCCCGGTGGCCACCGTCGCCATCGAAACAGTCGTTGTTGTCGGAAAGCCCGCGTCGATTACACCGACTCGATCGGCGAGGAGTGGTGCAGCAGCGGGATGTGAGAGTTGGTGGTCGCCCAATCCATCGAACAGAACGAAGATGAACGATTCGGAATCGGGAATGGTCGCCGCCAGGTCCGGATCGAGCCCGGGGTTCGGGGCGGAGCCAATCAATCGGAGCTCGAGCTCGGCCATGAGATTGACCAAGCCGCCGCCTGAGTAATCGGGGCCATTCACGAAGCCGACGCTACTCAACCCTCGGGAGACGGCGAATGATCGCACCAGTCAGCTGCCGTTTGCGGTCCCCGAGTTGCCGAGCAAGTCTGTGCTCGCAACCCTTTTCGCGGGGCGCTGGGCGTTTCCTATACTCCGGGCGACACTGGGCGCCACCACGAGGGATACACCTTGACGGGCTACTTTCAGGATTACATCACGGTCGCCGTCTTTGCTGCCTTCGGCGCTCTCCTTGTGGCTGTTTCGGTCGGTGCAAGTGCGTTGCTCCGCCCCAAGAATCCAACGGCTACGAAGTCGCAGACCTACGAGTGCGGGGTTGATCCGGTCGGTGGAGGCTGGAGCCAGACGCACGTCCGCTATTACATCTTCGCCCTGCTGTTTCTCATCTTCGATGTAGAAGCCGTGTTCATCTTCCCGTGGGCCGTACAGCTCGAGTCCCTGGGCGTCTTTGCACTCGTCGAAATGGTGATCTTCATCACCATCCTCCTCGCCGGACTTGTATATGCGGTGAGGAAGGGAGTCCTCAATTGGGAGTCCTAGATCGGTTTGAGGCCCCAAAGCCGATCTCGTGGCTCCTCAATTGGAGCCGCAAATACTCTCTGTGGATGTTCCAGTTCGGTCTTGCGTGTTGCGCGATCGAGATGATGGCGGCGTCGGGGCCTCGCTACGACTTCATGCGGTTTGGGATCATCCCGCTCCCCGCTTCACCCCGGCAGGCCGACCTGATGATCGTGGCGGGCACCGTGACCGACAAGATGGCGCCGGCGATTCGCAAACTGTACGACCAGATGCCCGATCCTAAGTACGTCATCTCGATGGGATCGTGCGCCAACTGTGGCGGTCCATATTGGGATTCCTACAGCGTCACCAAGGGCGTCGACCAGTTGATTCCGGTCGATGTCTATGTCCCCGGATGCCCGCCTCGTCCTGAAGCCCTGATGGAGGGAATCATTCTGCTGCAGGAGAAGATCCAGCAGGAGAACATCAAGGAGAAGTGGAGTCAGCGTGACCATGAGCCCGTCTGAGCTCGCCGCCCGGATCGCTGGTGCCGTGGGCTCGGACCATTTCTCGTCCGACAACGGGACGGCCAAAGTCCACATCGCCGCCGACCGTTGGGTAGATGCCCACCGGACCCTCAGCGCGGAGATGCCGTACTTCTCGTGGCTGTCCGCCATCGACTGGGCCACCGAGGTGGTGGTAGGCGACGCCCCCGAATCCGAGGACATCGAACCGCGTTACGAGGTTCTCAGCTGTCTCGGCAGCGTTGAGACCGGGGAGTCGGTGGTGCTTTCGACTGCGGTCTCCAAGGACGATCCATCGCTCGACTCGCTCGCAGAGGTATACGGCGGTGCCAATTGGCATGAGCGGGAGGCCGCGGAGATGTTCGGCATCGATTTTGTCGGACATCCCAATCTCACCGGGATCTACCTCCCGGATTCCTTCGAGGGCCACCCGCTGCAGAAGTCATTCGCGCTGCTGAGCCGTGAGGTGAAGCCTTGGCCGGGCACCGTTGACGTCGAGCCGATGCCCGATGAAGAAGGGCCGTCGACAGAGAATCCGGAGGATGCCGGATGACGACTGCCGATCGCCAGACGCTCTCGATGCATCATTCCGAGGTACAGGTTTCAGTCGAACTGCAGACGCCCGACATGACGCTCAACCTGGGGCCACAGCATCCGTCGACCCACGGCGTGTTGCGATTGGTGGCCCGGGTCGACGGCGAGGTCATCAAAGAGTTGGAGCCGGTTGTCGGATACATGCATCGGGGCTACGAGAAGCTCGCAGAGGTGCGTACCTACCCCCAGATCACGGCGCTGGTCAACCGGATCGACTGGGTTTCGGGCTTCGCCAACGAGATTCCATTTATGGTGGCCACCGAGCGCCTGATGGACATCGAGGTTCCTGAGCGGGCCCAATACATCCGCTTGATCCTCACCGAGATGGCCCGTATATCGAACCACCTCGTCTTTCTTTCGTCACTCCCGCTCGAACTCGGTGCGGCAACTCCGCTGATGCACGCCCTGCGGGAGAGGGAGCGGGTGCTCGATCTGATCGAGGGTGTGACCGGAGGTCGGTTCCATCCGAACTTCAATCGGATCGGTGGCGTAAAGCCGGCGGCCGCAGCCGGAGCCACCCAGAAGAAGGTCGTGCAAGACCTTCCCCAGGGCTTCGTGGAGCAGACCAAGAGCGCCATGGAATACGTTCGCGAAGTGTGCGCCGACATGGTCAATCTGGTGCTGGGTAACGAGATCTTTATGCAACGCACCAAGGGGGTCGGGGTCATTCCGGCCGACAAGGCGCTGGCATTTGGTGTATCCGGCCCCAATCTGCGGGCCTCCGGTGTCCCGTTCGATCTCCGCAAGACCGATGACTACCTGCCGTATTCGAATTTTGACTTCGATGTCGTGACCGGCTCCAACGGAGATTGCTTCGATCGGTACGCGGTGCGCCTCGAGGAGGTCGTCCAGGCCAGTCGGATCGTCGATCAGGCTGTCTCCGAGATCCCGGCGGGTGACCTTCAGGCGAAGGTGCCCCGGATCATCAAGGTCCCCAAGGGCGAGATATACGTGCGTGCCGAAAACCCCAAAGGCGAGATGGGTTACTACATCGTGTCTGAGGGGGGCCGCGGCCCCTATCGCCTGAAGATTCGAACGGCGTCGTTCTCGAATCTGTCCGTGCTGTCCTGGCTGTTGAAGGGACAACTCGTTCCCGACCTCATTGCCATCCTGGGAAGCCTCGACTTCGTACTCGGAGACGTTGATCGATGAGCGCAATCCTCGACAACTTCTGGTCGTTGCTGGCCCTGAAGATCCTGTTGATCACGGGTGTCATGATGACCGTTTCGTTGGTGATCATCTTTGCCGAGCTAAAGATCTCGGCACACATGCAAAGTCGGGTCGGTCCCTACTTCGCAGGGGGACGCTACGGATGGGCGCAGCCTCTCGCCGACGGCCTCAAGTTCATTCAAAAAGAGGATCTCGTCCCGGCCGATGCTGATCGTCCGGTGTTCAAGTTCGCCCCAATGGTGGTTCTGGCAGGGACGCTCGCCGTATTCGTCATCGTTCCGTTTAGTCCGGATCTGGTGGTGCGAAACCTGGATCTCGGCGTCTTCTATGCGCTGGCGGCTGGCTCGATCGGCACCGTCGGCGTGCTCATGGCCGGATGGTCATCAGCCAACAAGTATTCGCTCATGGGTGGTCTGCGCGCCGCCGCTCAGCTGATCGCCTATGAACTCCCTTTGGTGCTGGCCGTCGTTGGCGTCGTGATTCAGGCCGGCACTATGTCGATGGTCGGGATCGTCGAGGCCCAGGCCGCCCCCGTGTTTCACCTCGGGGATACCGCGATCAGCCTGCCCTACATCTTTCAGGGTCAGTTCATCGGCTTCATCATCTTCATGATCGCCGCCCTGGCCGAGCTGAACCGCACACCGTTCGACATGCCGATCGCCGAATCGGAGCTGGTCATGGGGTACCTCACGGAGTACTCGGGCATCCGCTTCACGATGTTCTTCCTGGGCGAATATGCAGGGATCTTTGCGATGTCGGCGATCGCCTCGACATTGTTCCTCGGTGGCTACTACTTCCCGGGCCTGGACAGCGCAACATTTGGTCCGCTCGTTCTGATGGGCAAGGTCGGTCTGCTGGTGTTCCTGATCATCTGGCTGCGCTGGACGTTGCCGCGGCTGCGAGAGGATCAACTTCAATCGTTCGCCTGGAAATGGCTCATACCGCTGGCCCTGGTGAATATCGCGGTGACTGCCACCTTCAAGGTGGTCTTCTGATGGCGACCCGTTCCGTGCCCGGATTGGGCATCGTCAAGGGCATGCGCCTCACGCTCAAGACCCTGTTTACCAAGACTTCGACCATTCACTATCCCCTTGAAAAGGAAGTGCCGGTCCCGCGCGCCAGAGGCGTCATTGCGCTCGATGCCGACGCCTGCACGGTCTGCATGCTGTGTGCCAGGGAGTGCCCCGATTGGTGCATCTACATCGAAGGGCACAAGGAAATGCAGCCGCCCAGCAAGGAGGGGGGCCGTCCGCGCAGCCGGGCGACGCTCGATCGTTTCGACCTCGACTACGCCCTCTGCATGTACTGCGGCATCTGTGTGGAGGTTTGCCCCTTTGACGCCCTGTTCTGGTCGCCCGAGTATGAGTATTCGGAGATGAACATCACTTCGATGTTGCACGACCAGGAACGACTCGGGGTGTGGCTCGAGACCGTTCCCGACCCTCCGGCGCTGGAGTCCTGATGGAATTCACCGACTGGATCTCAGATGCACGCAACATCATCTTCCTGGTGATCGGTCTTGCCATGGCGGCGGCGGCGATTCGGGTGGTCAGCTCTCCGAATGTCGTCCATGCTGCCCTGATGCTGGTTGTGGCCCTCGCCGGGTCGGCGGCCATTTTCATCATGCTCGGAGCGGAGTTCGTGGCTTGGACGGTGGTGCTCGTCTACATCGGCGCCGTGATCGTCTTGTTCCTATTCGGCATCATGATCACCCGCGCTCCCACCGGTCGCGATCCGGTGCGACTCGATCATGAGCGTCGCTGGCCTGCCGCGGTCATCGCATTGGCCATGTTCATCACGATTTCGTGGGCGACGACGTCGACGTTCGGGACCGAATTGGTCTCAGAGGGGGTGGCTACGGCGGACGATCTGGGCGCTGTCCTATTCGATCGCTACGTGATTCCGTTCGAAGCGGTCTCGTTCGTCCTTCTTGCCGCCCTGATAGGCGGCGTCGTTCTCGCCCGGAAGGACCCGGAACAGTGATCGTCAACCAGTTCCTCGTCCTCGCTGCGCTGCTGTTTTCGATAGGGATCTACGGCGTCCTGGTTCGACGCAACGCGGTGCTGGTGCTGTTGTCGGTGGAGCTGATGTTGACCGCGGTCAACATCAACCTGATTGCCTTCTGGGCGTACCTGCAAGACCCGGTGGCCTACCTCCAGGACACGCAGTTCGCCGGGCAGGTCTTTGCGCTCTTCGTGATTGCGGTGGCGGCGGCCGAGGTCGGGATCGGACTCGCCATCGTTGTGTTGATATTCCGCAACCGGTCATCGGCCAACATCGACGAATTGGACCTGCTCAAGTGGTGATCGTATGACCCACCTGGTGACCTCGCTGTTGCTCTACGCCGAAGAAGGCGTTGAGCATGCCGTGGAATTGGCCGACGGCGGCGTCCTCGCCGAGTGGGCCTGGCTGATTCCCGTCGTCCCCCTGGTGATGATGTTTGCGATCGCGTTCTTCGGCCGCAGACTTCCCCAACGGGGTTGGGAGTTGGCCGAGTTCTCGATGCTGTTTGTCGCCATCTACGGCGTGGCGTTGTTTGTATCCAATGCCAATCAGGGCATGTACTACGAAGGGGCGATCGAGATCGCCACGATCGGCTCGTTTGTCCTCGAGTGGGGATGGGTTGTCGACGGTCTCTCGATCATGATGTACGCCGTCGTGGGACTCGTGGGCCTTGCGGTGTTCACCTATTCCAAGGGCTACATGGAAGGCGACATCCGCTACACCGGGTTCTTTGCCAACTTCACGCTCTTTGCTGCCGCCATGTTGGTTCTGGTGTCGTCTCCCAACATGCTCCAGCTGATCGTCGGCTGGGAGTTGGTCGGGGTCGCCTCCTACCTGCTAATCGGGCACTACTGGGAAGATCACGAGAACAACGCGGCAGCGATAAAGGCGTTCATCACCAACAAGATCGCCGACATCGGCCTGTTTGTCGGGGTGATCATCATTGCGGTCACGGTTGGATCGTTCCGGTTCTCCGACGTGTTGGACGCGGTGGCGAATGCCGACAGCGGGCTGATCGAGGTCGCCTTCTGGGCCGGATTGATGTTGTTCATCGGAGCCATGGGCAAGAGTGCCCAGTTCCCGTTCCACGTCTGGCTGCCGGATGCGATGGCCGGTCCGACGCCGGTGTCGTCACTGATGCATGCCGCGACGATGGTTACGGCGGGCATCTACTTGCTCGGTCGGATGTTCCCCCTATATCAGGACGAGCTCTTTGCCGCCGATGTAAAGGTCATCATCATCATCGTTGGTGCGGTGACCCTCTTGGTCACCGGGTTGATTGCCCTGGTTCAAGACGACATCAAGAAGGTGCTGGCCTACTCGACGTTGTCCCAACTCGGCTACATGACGGTGGCGATGGGTGCCGGGGCTTACACCGCCGGGTTGTTCCATCTGTTTACACATGCCTTCTTCAAGGGCCTCCTCTTCCTCTGTGCGGGTTCGGTGATCCATGCCGTCCACTCCAACAACATGTCCGACATGGGTGGACTGCGCAAATACATGCCGTCTACTTTTTGGACGTTCATCGTGGGGTCGCTTGCGCTTGCCGGCATCTTCCCGCTCGCCGGGTTCTGGTCGAAGGACGAGATCCTCTCTTCGGTCTCCTACGACGCCGCTCACGGCGGGGGACTCGTTGCGTCGACGGTGCTTGTCGTCGCCATTCTTGGGGCCTTTATCACTGCGCTGTACATGGCTCGAGCCGTCTATTTGACCTTCTACGGCGATTACAAGGGCGAAGGACAGCCGCACGAGTCGCCCAAGATCATGACCTACCCGTTGATCGGACTCGCTGTGATGGCGGCCGTTGCCGGCTTTGCCAACATGCCCGGCATCTACACCGGGTTTACGGACTGGGTGGGCGCCCGAATCCATGTAATGGGAGATCATCATGCCGAAGCGATCAACTACCTGCTCGCCGGCATAGGACTGGCCGCCGCTGCCGCCGGGATCGCCGCCGGAACCCGATTGTGGCGGGCCGACCGCGAGACCCAGGCTGCTCGGGACAGATTCCGCATTCCGGTTCTGTATCCGCTGCTGGAAAACAAGTACTACATCGACGACTTCTATCTACGTGGAATCGTCAATCCGACCAAGGGCCCGATCGCACGGGCGACCGATTGGTCGAACACGTATTTGCTCGATGGTGTGGTAAACGGGGTCGGGCTCGGAGCCGGCTTCCTATCAAAGATCGTCTACAGCGGAATAGACCAGCGAGGTATCGATCTCGCGGTCAATGTGACTGCAGCAGCCACCGGTGAGGCAGGCGAGCAGTTGCGCCACACGACAACCGGCCGGGTGCAGCAGTACGCAGGCGCGTTGTTCGCCGGCGCGATTCTGCTTGTGGTCGGATTCCTGATTTTTAGCTAATAGGAGGACGAGGGAGATGGACTGGTTCGAAAACGGATGGGCTCTAAGCCTCATCGTCTTCTTGCCATTGGTAGGTGCAGCCATCTTGCTGCTGCTGCCAAAGGCTAAGGAACAGGCTGCCAAGTGGGTGGCGCTTCTGTTTGCGTCTGCCTCCTTTGGCGTCTCTGTCGGCGCGATCCTTGCGTTTGACTTCGATGTAACCGAGAAGTTCCAACTGGGGACCGACCTTTCGTGGATCCCGGCGATCGGTTCCAGGTTCCACATTGGGATCGATGGGATCAGCCTCCCCATGCTCGTTCTATCCACGTTTATCACGCTGTTGGTCATCGTGTACTCATGGAACCACTGGCCGGAGCCGCACAATCCGCGGGCCTTCCTGGTGCTGATATTGGTGCTGGCCACCGGCATGAACGGCACGTTTGTGGCTCTCGACCTCGTGTTGTTCTTCGTCTTCTTCGAGATCGTCTTGCTCCCGATGTATTTCATGATCGGGGTGTGGGGAGATCGGGCCATGATTCGGGTACCCGGCCTCAAGCGCGAGGTCGAATCCCGGCTTTACGCCTCGATCAAGTTCTTCCTGTTCACCCTGTTCGGTTCGGCCTTCATGCTGCTGGGGTTCCTGGCGCTCTACTTCAAGAGCGATCCGCACACCTTCGACATGGTTCTGCTTGCCGACGCCGGGCAGATGGGTGTGTTCAACGGAACATTTGGCGCCTGGGTGTTTGCCGCGCTGTTCCTCGGGTTCGCCGTAAAGGTCCCGATGTGGCCGCTTCACACCTGGCTGCCGGATGCTCACACAGCTGCGCCCACGGTGGGATCGGTCCTTTTGGCGGCCATCCTGCTGAAGCTCGGCTCCTACGGAATCATCCGCATCAGCCTGCCGATCCTCCCCGAGCAAGCCCAGACTTGGGCTCCGTACATCGCGGTGTTGGCGGTGATCGCCATCATCTATGGCTCTTTGGCCTGCCTGGCTCAGACCGATATGAAGCGGCTCATCGCCTTCTCATCGGTTGGACACATGGGCTTTGTGATGCTCGGAATCGCCACCCTGACCGACGTTGGAATCAATGCCGCCATCATCGGCATGGTTGCTCACGGAGTGATCACGGGCCTGCTGTTCTTCGTGGCTGGATCGATGTCGCATCGGTATCACACCCGCGAAATGTCACGTCTCGGCGGAAACCTGAAGCTGATGCCGGTAATGGGTGGCATCCTCGCCTTTACGGCCATGGCATCGCTCGGGTTGCCGGGACTGGCCGGATTCTGGGGCGAGTTCATGTCCTTGCTCGGATCGTTCAACCCACTCGATGGCTTGAGCCTCACAGTGTTCCGTTCAGCGATGGTCATCGGAGCGATCGGAACCGTGCTCACCGCGGGGTATCTGCTGTGGATGTTGCAGAAGGTCAACCTCGGTGAGCCGTCCGAGGAATGGTCGGGTAAGGAGTTCCGCGACGCCGACGGATTCGAACTCGCCGCCTGGGTTCCGCTCGTGCTGGCAATCCTCGCCATCGGCGTCTTCCCGAAGATCATCTTCGGTGCCACCAATGGTGCCGTCGTAAACCTCGTCAAGACCGCCTTCGGAGGCTGATCGAGTGTTCGATTATCACGCCATCGCACCGGAGTTGATCCTGGGTGTCACCCTGGTTCTGGTCGTTGCCGTCGACCTCATGGTGTCCGATCGCTTCAAGTATTTCGTCGGGGTGACGGCACTGGTCGGCTTGGTAGCTGCGGCGTTTCCGCTGCTCACTCTGGCGACCTGCGGCGAGATCAGTGGCTGTACCGACTCCGGTGTCAGAAGCCTGTTCGGCGGTTCCTACGTTGTGGATGACTTTGCCCTGGTTCTGAAGGGCCTGTTCATCGTTGTGGGTGTGATCACCCTGTTGATGTCAGTCGGGTACATCGAGAGCGACGACTACTACCAGGGCGAGTTCTATTTCCTGGTCCTAGCTTCGATAACGGGTGCGGTCGTGATGGCCTCATCTCGGGACCTCCTCACGATCTTCATTGGTCTCGAGCTGGTATCGGCCCCCGCCTTCCTCTTGGCCGGTTGGCGCAAGGGGGATCTGCGGAGCAATGAGGCCGCCCTCAAGTTCTTCCTGATCGGGGTCTTGTCTTCGGCGATCCTGCTGTTTGGCATGTCGCTCGTCTACGGCCTCACCGGTGAGATCACTTTCAGTGGAATCGCCGAGGTGTCGCTTGCGGCGGGGCTTGCCGACGAGCCGGCCTTCGTGTTGGCCGTGGTGTTCGTGCTTGTCGGGTTTGCATTCAAGATTTCAGCCGTGCCGTTCCACTTCTGGGCGCCCGACGCCTATCAGGGCGCACCGACTCCGGTGGCCGCCTACCTGTCGGTGGGGTCGAAGGCAGCAGGCTTCGTCGGACTGCTGACCATCTGTTATCTGGCCTTCGGGGCGGTACCAGAAATCTGGGGTCCGATCCTGTGGGTCCTGGCCGCACTGTCGATGACGGTGGGGAACCTGGTGGCGCTCAAGCAGACGAACATCGTGCGTCTGCTGGGCTATTCGTCGGTTGCCCACGCCGGATTCATCTTGGTGCCGTTTGCGATGGCCGCCACCTACGACTCGGTCGGCCTAGAAGACGCGTTCTTTGGGTCAGTCACCTACATGCTGATCTACGCCTTCATGAACCTGGGCGCCTTTGCAGCCGTGATCGCGATTTCGAATCGGGTTGGCACTGGGGAGATCGAAGATTGGGGAGGACTCAGCCGGTACGCACCGAGTCTTGCCGCGTTCATCACGGTGTTCTTCTTCGCCCTTGCCGGTATCCCACCGCTCGCCGGGTGGTTTGCCAAGTTCGTGATGTTCCGTGCCGTGATCGCAGCGTTTGACTCACCATGGGCCGTCGTGCTTGCTGCCATCGCCGCGGTAAACGCCGTGATCGCGCTGGTGTACTACGCCCGGGTCGTAAAGACCGTGTACATGGATCCGGTCCCGGAAAACGCCGACGCCGACTCCCCGACCGTGTTGGCTCCATCACTCAAACTGGCGTTGGTGATCACCGGTGTCGCTGTGATCGTCGTCGGCTTCTTCCCGCAGATCATCGCCTTCTTCGGCGATGCGAGCCGGGCGTTGGCGATCGGCCTCTAGTTGGAGGCGCTGACGCTGAACCTCTGATTGCAGGATTCACAGGTGATCGACGTCCCGGTCGTGTCGTCGAGACCGAACCCGCAGAACGGGCAGTACCCGACCGCAACCTCTTCGGTCACTGAGCCTCGATGGAGTATGGGTACCGCCAGCCCGGCGGCGGCCACGAGTACCGCCACGACGCCAAAGCTACGCCAATAGGTCTCGCTGTCGAACTCGAACCAGATCCCGCCGAGGATCATCACCGCGGCGATCATGACGAGGATCGGAGCCGCGGTTCCTACCCATTTGGCCTTTCCTCGAATCGGCCAACTGGTCAGGACCACCGCCACCGCGCCCGCGACCGCGACGGTATAGGCGCTGCCCGCCAGCCGACCCCAGAACTCGGAGAAGCCGTCGCTCCAGATCCCGACCGTGACGATTACGAAGCCGACGCCACATGCCGCGATCCCGACAATCGGCAGCATGCCGATACGTCGGTCTCGTACGGCGGGAAGCTGGACCATGGCGAGCAGCGCCGAGGTGGTGGCGAGCATCGAGGTGCCCAGAATCCGACCCTCGGTCTCGCCCATCCGTCCCACGGCAAGGATGATGACGGCAAGTGCCGCGTTGACCGCAATCAGGATGATCGCTGTACGGGTCAGTGATGCCTTCACATCGTCAGCATCTACCTGCGAAGCGGCGAGCGCAAGGCCCGACGCGAGTAATCGGTTGGCCGTTAGCCTCACGGCTCAACGAGGGAGGAATACCAATGAAGATCTCAAAGCTGTGGATGGTGGTTCTGGCGGCGACGCTCGGCGTTTATGGGCTGCTCTTGCTCGACGTACTCGACTTCTCGAGCGCTGGGGACATCGTGGGCATCGGCATGATTGCCAGCGCGGTCCTACTTCTTCTCGACAAGTAACTCGATGAAGACCACCGCGGCGACAGATGCTGGTTGAGTCATAACCGGTGCGTGAGACCGAACAGGATTTGATCGAGCTCCAGGCTCTGCTCGATCAAAGCTATGAACGTGCCGGTTCACATCTGCTGGAGATCCACACTCCGGAGCGCCGTCTGAGCGCGATCGAGTTGGTCAAGAGGCTGCAGGGGGTATGCGTCTTGTCTCTCGCCACCGTCACTGCCGACGGAAGACCGGTGGTGGGCCCGGTTGATGGCATCTTCTACCGGGGGTCTTTCTGGTTTGGCACTGGTTCCGGAGCCCTCCGGGTGTCTCACATCGCTCGTAATCCGGCCGTCAGTGGGGCGTACACGGTCGGCGAATCGCTGGCGGTGACCATCCACGGCGAGGCTGAGGAGGTGGACCTCAGCGGTGAAGAGGGATTCGGCGTCGCTTGTCGCGAGATCTACGGCGACGAATGGGACGGCTGGGGTGGGGTTGCTCCCTACTTCCGAATCAAAGCGCGGGCTTTGTTTACCTTTGCGATGGATGACCGATGATCGGCGTTTACGACTCGGGGGTGGGCGGGTTGACCATCCTGAATCGGATTCGAGGGCTGCTCCCCGATGGCGACCTCCTCTATCTGGCCGATCAGGCGAACCTTCCCTACGGTGACCGCACTCTCGATCAGGTGCGGCATCTTGCGGCGGATGCCGTCGAGCTACTGATCGGCTGGGGTGCCACCACCGTGGTGGTGGCGTGTAACACCGCTTCAGCCGCGGCCTTGACGGAGCTCAGGGAGCGATTCGAGAGTTGCTCCATCGTCGGAATGGAGCCGGCCGTAAAGCCTGCCGCCGACTCGACCCGGTCGGGAGTGATCGGGGTGCTGGCGACTACGCCGACCTTCGAGGCATCTCGGTTCGGTGATCTGGTGGGTCGCTTCGCCGATGGGGTAGAAGTCATCGCTCTTGCGTGCCCCGGCTGGGCTGCTGCGGTCGAAGAGCAATGGCCTGACGGCGCAAGCGAAGCGATTCGAGATCACCTCCAGCCTTTGCTGGATACCGGAGTCGACACGATCGTTTTGGGGTGCACCCACTATTCGTTCCTGGCCGACGTAATCGCATCGGTGGTCGGAGACGTGGTGAACGTGGTGGACCCGGCGGATGCCGTTGCGCGTCAAACGGAGCGCGTCGCTGACGCCTCCGGCTCCGGCTCGACTCGCTACTTCACGACGGGCGACCCTGCTCGACTGGCCGCTCAGATAGAACGGCTGGTCGGTGATGTTGTCGAGGTGGAATCCGCCGGCTCGGCCTCTATTTAGAGGCTCTGGCATCGGAGTCGCCGCAATCGGCGCAGTGGTAGGCATCGATCCGGCCTGCCGGGCTCCGTTGGTCGCCTCGACCTTTTTCCCACAACGGCCGGGGGGCGTACACGACTCGTTCGGACCCGCAGCTGCGACAGCGAACCGTCAGATCCCGATCCCAGCGGTGGCCGCATGACTCGCAGGTGACATTGATCACCTCGTCGCTGCGTTCGCCACTGAGCCGATCTGTTTCGCCACACGAAGGGCACACAACGGATTGCATGGTTGTCGAGGGTAGGTCGCGTCGGCCGTCACCAGCCGTCACAATGTGTCGGTGCCGCGCGAACGGATATTTCACGAGATTCGCTCAGATGGGCCGATCGGATTCGATCGGTTCATGGAGCTCGCCCTCTACGACGAAACGGCCGGTTACTTCTCGACCGGGAGGTTGCGTTCGGATCAGGGTGGTGACTTTCTGACGAGCCCCGAGGTCAGTCCGCTCTTTGGCGAGACCATTGCCCGCTTTGTGGGCGCCGAGCGAGAGCGGATCGGGGAGCCGTTCACACTGGTCGAGGTGGGGGGAGGGAGCGGATCGTTGTTACGTCCGCTGCTGGATGACCTGGACTTTGCCCCTCCGGTCTTGGCGGTCGAGCGGTCGGCAGCAGCCCGGGCATCGATCGGTGAGACGGTGCCTGAGGCCGAATTCGGGGATGAGTTGGCCCCAATGCGGGGGGTGATTGTTGCCAATGAATTGTTGGACAACATGCCGGCGGCGTTGGTAGTGCGGCGCGGATCCGGGTGGCAGGAGCGTCGCGTCGCGGTGGTCGATGGAGGCTTCGAGTTGGTGGAGGTGGCACCGCGGCCCGAGGTGGCCGACTGGGCGGATCGCTACGCCGGTCCAGTCGCCGAAGGGGGTCAGGTCGAGGTGCAGGCGGCCGCCATCGAGTGGGTGCGGGGCGTGGTGGGGCGTCTTGAGGCCGGAGCATTGCTCTTGTTCGATTACGGCGATCTGGCCGAGAACTTGGAGCATCGTCGCCCCGAGGGGACGGTGCGTACCTATCGAGCGCATCACCTCGGGCCCGACCCGTTGGCCGAGCCGGGGCAAACCGATATCACGATGGATGTCAACTTCTCTGCGGTGCTCGCCGCCGTCGAGGAGTCTGGATGCGAGGTCGAACTGCTGCGCCAGGACGACTTCCTGGAGCAATGGGGCTTACGGGATAGGCATCGCGATCTGCGTCAGCAAGAATTGGACGCAGCGCGCGATGGCCGGTCGATGGACAGGCTGAGGCTGCGGAGCCGGGTGACCGAGGTCGAGACGCTGCTACATCCGCGGGGGTTGGGTGACTTCCGGGTGATGACGGCTCGTTGCTGAACGTCCCGGCTGGAACAACTTCAGCGTGCCGGTAACCTCAAAACCATGAAGAACAACTTCAAGACGCTGGTACTGATGGCCACTCTGGGCGCCCTGTTTGTGGGCGTCGGCCAGCTGCTCGGCGGTACCAGCGGGGCAACCATCGCGTTGGGGATTGCCGGATTGATGAACTTTTCGATGTACTTCTTCTCGCACAAGATCGCTTTGAAGGCCGCCAAAGCAAAGCCGATCGAAGAACAGGATCTTCCCAAAGTGTTCTCGATCGTCCGCTCGCTGGCTCAGCGCGAGGGGATGCCGATGCCCAAGATGTACCTCATCGACTCCCCGCAGCCGAATGCCTTTGCCACCGGACGCAACCCGAGTCATGCGGCGGTCGCTGTGACTACGGGAATTGTCGATCTCATGGAGCATGCTGAACTCGAAGGCGTGCTGGCTCACGAACTCTCCCATGTGAAGAATCGCGACATCCTGATCGCGTCGATCGCCGCCACCGTTGCCGTTGCCCTGTCGTTTCTGGTGCGGATCTCGTTCTGGACCGGAATGGGACGGGATCGGCGCAACAACAGCGGCATCTCGGCGATCATCGGCATCCTCGCCCTGATCCTGGCCCCGATGGCGGCAATGGTCATTCAGATGGCGATTAGTAGATCCAGGGAGTACCAGGCGGATCGCAGCGGCGCCGAGATCACCGGATCGCCACTCTCACTGGCGCAGGCCCTCGCCAAGCTGGAGCAGGGGACTTCGAGAATTCCGATGGAGGTCGACCCCTCCACTGCGCAGTTGTTTATTGCTGATCCGCTCAAGGCCTTTGGTGGTAGGGGCAAGGGCGGCCGGCGTGGAATGAACCGCATGTTCTCCACCCATCCCCCGATCGCAGAGCGCATCGAGCGTCTCCAGGAAATGGCTCAGGGCGGGCTTTTCCGGTAGCCAGTCTCGGTCTGGCTCGATTCGGGAAACGGAAGACGTAGAAGGACCCCGGCTAACCGGGGTCCTTCGTGTTCGCAGCCGGATGCAGCTTTAGGCGTCAGCGCTATCCGATTGGGCCATCTGCTCCAGGCTCATCAGGTTGTAGCCGAGAGCCGCAACACCAGGGATCCCGAACCACAAGGCGATGGAGATGGCGGTGACATCATCGACCAGAACCGTGACCAACATCATGATGAAGATGATCATCCCCAGTGCCCCGACGCCGAGGAGCACGCTGCTGCGCCACGCCAGTCCGCCGTACACGACCAATCCCGTGATAGCTGCAAACAGGATGAGCCAGCCGTCGTCGGTGCCGAACAGGAGCAGACCCTGAAAGCCTGCGTACAACGCACCGACCGCAAACGCCGTATTGCGCGGCTTGAACCATCCGTCGTTGGCGAACCAGACCCAGGCCAAACCGAGCCCAACTTGGAAGACGAACCCCAACCAGGCGACTTCCGGAGCGCTGCCACTGATGACGACGCCGATCAACTGGTCCTGGGTGCTCTGCCATTCGTTCACTTGGATGAGCACCAGCACCGCGTTTAGTACCTGTACCGCCGTAAAGAACAAGACCAGCTGGGTAGGCACAGATTCGTGTCGCTGATAGATCCACCACGCCGCGGCAGCGATCGGCACCGCCACGAGGGTCGGGGTGAAGTCACCCGCATCGAGTTCGAGCAACAGCAGGTTTGTGGCGATCGCCCACAAGCCAAAGCCCGAGGCCAACGTAAAGCCACCGGCACGCTTGACGGCGCCTTCACCGTGATCGGTGAGCTTGTGCCCAACCGCAAACAGCAACGCGGCGCCGGCCAAGGTCACGAAACCTCCGGGAACGTTGTCGATGCCGCCAAACAGGAAATCGTCGGAGAGGGCGACCTCGATCATGAGGGCGATCGTGGCGATGAAGAGGGCCACCGATCCGAAGTAGCCGAGAATCTCGGAGAGCCGAAGCGGAGATGGGGTCCCATCGGGCTTCTCGGCCAGTTCGGCCTGTTCGAACGAGATGAACCCGTTCTTTACTAGTCGCGCTGTCATCGTGCCTCCTTGTGCTGGTAGGGGACAGGGTAAGGCCTTCGCAGAATGGCGTGGCAGAACCGCTAACCTCGCACCGCTTCGGTGGGATGCCCGAGCGGCCAAAGGGAGCAGACTGTAAATCTGCCGGCTACGCCTTCGGAGGTTCAAATCCTCCTCCCACCACTAGTACGAAGGGTCGGTGCTTGTCGAGTCCTGTTCGGCCTCGACAGGCACCTTCATCGAGCCTCGCGGAGCCTCGGCGCTCCCTTCTAGGTTCAAATCCTCCTCCCACTACTAGTCAGCGCGGTGTTCTGAGAGTGCTCAGGAAGGGTCAGTCGTTTCCGGGTCCTGCGCTTCGTGTTTGCCCGCCGATATGGTCTTGGAAATGACGGATCAGAACCGGAACTCTCTTCTTGGCATAGTTGTCGCCGTGGCGATTGGTGCGCTTGTTGTGCTCGCCGGTAGCACCGGCAGCCTCAAGGTCGGCCCGATCGCGGTGTTTGCGGTGTGCGGACTGGTCGCCTACGCGCTCAACTGGGTCGTGTTCGTGCCCTCGAATCTGGCCAAGACTGAGCACTACTTCGATCTCACCGGCAGCATCACCTATTTGACGGTTGTTGCCGTTGCCTTGCTACTCAGCGACGATCTGGACGCCCGGGCGGTGATCGTGGGGGCCATGGTTGCGCTGTGGGCGTTGAGGCTCGGTTCCTTCCTGTTTCTCCGGGTACGTCGCGTTGGGCGAGACGGTCGGTTCGACCAGATCAAGACCGATCCGTTGCGGTTCTTCATGACCTGGACGCTGCAGGGTCTGTGGGTATTGCTCACGGCGGCCTGCGCGCTGGCCATCATCACCGGCATCGAGCGCGAATCCATCCAGTGGGTGGCCATCGTCGGCATTGTCGTGTGGGTCGCCGGTTTCGCCGTCGAAGTCGTCGCCGATCAGCAGAAGTCGGTCTTCAAGCGTGACCCGGCCAACGAGGGTCGTTTTATCACTTCGGGGCTCTGGGCATGGTCCCGCCATCCCAACTACTTCGGTGAGATCGTCTTGTGGACCGGCATCGCCATCGTCGCCCTGCCGGTGCTGTCAGGGTGGCGTTGGGTCACCTTGATCTCGCCGGTGTTCGTCACCTTGTTGCTCACCCGGGTGAGCGGCATACCGATGCTTGAAGCTCGCGCTGAGAAGCGGTGGGGCGATGAGGAGCAGTTCCACGCATACACCAGGAACACCCCGGTGTTGGTTCCCCGCCCTCCGCGAGCCTGATCTGGCCGCCACCCGAAGGTTGCCGGCCTCATTGAGCGCTGCTACCTCCTCAGGGAAGGTCGCCGCGGCCTCGGTGCGCACGTCGAGCAGGTAGTCCTTCCCGCGCCCGACGCCCTGCATTTTGGCGCGGTGGTCTCCGACCGCGAGCACCACGAGTTCGTTCTGCTCCAGTTTCGTTTCCCCAATTCTCCTTGTCGAACAAGCCAATTCGGCCCTCTCTCAAGATTCCTTCTGTAATCGGGAACCGTTTAGCACTAAATAGCGCTATGTTCTTGAACCCGGAACAGCTTTGGGTCATTCGAAGGGAAAACCAATGCGTAGAAACCGCTTCTTCGGTATCGCAGCCCTCCTGCTTGCGTTCGGCCTCGTCGTCGCCGCCTGCGGAGCCGACGACGATGCCAGTACCGATACTCAGGTCACGACAACCACCGCAGCCGCGACGACAGAAGCGCCTGTCGAGGAGGAGATGGTTGAGTCGATGGATATCGTCGACACCGCCGTCGCCGCCGGGAACTTCGAGACCCTCGCTGCTGCGTTGACCGCAGCCGACCTGGTCGACACCCTCAAGGGCGAAGGCCCATTCACGGTGTTCGCCCCCACCGACGATGCATTCGCGGCGCTGCCCGAAGGCACCGTCGAGGGCCTCCTCGCCGACATCCCCGCCCTGACCGACATCCTGCTCTACCACGTCGTCTCCGGCGCCGTGGGCGCTGAGACCGTCGTTGGGTTGGACTCGGCCACAACCGTGCAAGGCAGCGACATCACGATCGAGATCGTTGATGGTGGGGTTGTTCTCAACGGCGTCACCCTCGTGATCGCCACCGACATCGAAGCCTTCAACGGCATCATCCACATCATCGACAGCGTGCTCCTCCCGTAGCGCTTTCCTCCCAACGGGAACCAGGGAACCGGGTGGCCTTCGGGCTACCCGGTTCCTATCTTGCAGATACGACGAATTGGAGCGGAGATGACCGACGACCGACTGCGCCGTTTGCGGCGCTTCAACCTCACGATGGGCTTCGTTCACCTGGCCCAGTCGATAGCGGTGTTTGGCTTGAGCACAGATTTCGCACTGCCGGTGACGACGGCCTTCAGCCGACTGGATAGCACGACCGGGACGCTGGTGGCCGACTATCGCACTGCTTTCGAGCTACAGATCGGGCCGTTAGTGGCGCTGTTCCTGTTGCTCTCGGCGCTGGCCCACTTCGTGATCTCGACACGCTGGGTTTACCCGTGGTACGCCCGCAACCTGGGGAGAGGCGCGAACTACGCCCGCTGGGCCGAATACTCGGTCAGTTCGTCGGTGATGATCGTGGTGATCGCCATGCTCGTCGGCATCTTCGATGCTGTGGCGCTACTCGCCCTCTTCGCTGTCAACACCACGATGATCCTCTTCGGGTGGATGACGGAGCTGCACAACCAGAGCACCGAGCGCACCAACTGGACCTCGTACTGGTTTGGGGTGTTCGCTGGTGCCGTCCCGTGGATCGCCATCACCATCTACTTGATCGGGGCCGGTGGGCCCGAGGGAGGACCCCCGGGATTCGTCTACGGGATCTTCTTCACACTCTTCGTCTTCTTCAACGTGTTCGCGATCAACATGGTGCTGCAATACCGCAATGTCGGTCGCTGGGCCGACTACCTCTACGGAGAGCGGGTGTACATCCTGTTGAGCCTGTTCGCCAAGAGCGCTCTCGCCTGGCAGGTGTTCGCCGGAACGCTACGGCCGGTATGACGATGCGGACCCTGGTCACCGGAGCAACCGGTTACGTCGGAGGGCGGCTCGTACCCGCCCTTCTCGCCGCAGGGCATGAGGTGGTGTGCCTGGTGCGCCGCCCCGGGTCCCTGGACGATCGCCCGTGGAGGGACCGGGTCGAGGTGCGCATCGGCGACCTGCTCGACCCGGGCACCCTTGAAGACGGTCTCGCCGGATGCGACGTGGCGTACTACCTGGTCCATTCGATGGGCCGGCACGGCGACTTCCGACGCGCCGAACGAGAATCGGCACATAACTTCCGTGCCGCCGCCGAGGCGGCGAGCCTGTCGCGGATCGTGTATCTGGGTGGATTGGGGCGCGGCCGCCTCTCCGAGCACCTGGCCAGCCGCCAGGAGGTGGGCCGGCTGCTTGCCGAGGGGTCGGTGCCGGTCACCGAGCTTCGAGCTGCGGTGGTCATCGGTGCCGGCTCATTGTCGTTCGAGATGCTGCGCAACCTCACGGAGGTGCTTCCGGTGATGACCACGCCGCGCTGGGTACGCACCCGCTGCCAGCCGATCGCAATTCAGGATCTGCTCACGCTCTTGGAGAACGCGGCACAGGACCCCGACCCGGCGAGCAAAGTACTGGATATCGGTGGCCCCGATGTGCTCAGCTACGAGCAGATGATGCGGGTCTACGCCCGTGAGGCCGGTCTGCGGAGGCGGCTTATCATCCCGGTCCCGGTTCTCAGCCCCGGCCTCTCATCGCTGTGGGTGGGTCTGGTGACGCCGCTCCCGGCGGCGACCGCCCGACCTCTTGTTTCCAGCCTTCGCAACGAAGTGGCCGTCGGCGACTACCGGTTCCTCGGTTTGCTCGGCCGACCCGCCACTCCTTTCGTGGAGGCAGTCCGGCGCGCGCTGGCACCCACCGGTGTGCTCTCCGACGATCCGGCGGCACCGCAACCGGGCGATCCCTCCTGGTCGGGCGGCGTCGTCTACCGGGAGGTTCGAACGGTGGCCTGTCGGACGCAACCCGAGACGTTGGCGTCCGAGTTCAAGACCATCGGGGGCTCGCGAGGCTATTACGCCGCGAATTGGGCCTGGAAGCTCCGGGGTCTGGTCGACCGGATCGTGGGCGGCCCGGGTCTCCGGAGGGGTCGCCGTCACCCCGAGGAGCTCAAGCCCGGAGAGGCGCTCGATTTCTGGCGGGTCGAGACCGTCGATTCGGACTCACTGCTATTGCGCGCCGAGATGAAGCTGCCCGGGGACGCCACCCTTGGATTCAGGGCCGAGACGGACCCAGACGGTTCCCGGCTGGTGCAGACCGCAACCTTTCGTCCGCGCGGACTCTCGGGCCGCCTCTACTGGTTTGTTCTCTATCCGGTTCATCGCCTGGTCCACTCGCGAATGGCGCGCGCCATCGCTGCCGCCGCAGAGGTGCGGCCGGTTGGGGGGATCAGGTGATCGAGGTTCGCACGATTGCCGAAAGACAGTCTGTCGAGTCATGATCGGCCTCGACGGCACCTCTTCATATAACGAAGGGGCCGTCGGATGACGGCCCCTTCGTTCGGTTGTGGTTGATTCAGCGAGCCAGTTGGCCCACCCTGATGGTCTGGAACCGCAGCACCGTTGTGATGGTGCCGAGCCCGAAGGCGATCCCGAACAGGTACATGGCGACGCCGAAGCGGCGGAATCCTTCGAGCACTTCGCCCCAGCGGGCGACGCTCTCTAGTTCCCAGGTGCCGACAGCGCCCGCGGCCACGAAGTGGAGAACCACCGAGACGCCGATCGTCATCATGCCCATCATCATGAACAGCATGAAGATCTTGGCGGTCACCGGCATCTTGAGTGTGTGTACCTCGTTGCCGACGGACTCTTGGATCTCGCCACCGCCCTTACGGAAGCGTCCCAGGATTCGGGCGATAGCGAACGAGATCGCCGCAAATACCGCAAGGAAGCCGATGAACCCGAAGGCTGCCACGAGGTGCCCCAACCGGGCTGCGTCCTCGATGTCGGCCGGTCCTGTTGCATCTGCAATCGTCGAGGCACGTACCCACGACAGCACCAGTGCCACCGGGAAGGCCATGATCGCCATGGCGAACATCGGTGCCCAGAGTCGGTTGCCCATCGTTTGTGGCTTGTTGTAGCCCGGACCGCGGTCCGTGACCTCGTAGTCGAACTTGGTTGTAGTTGTCATGTCTGATTGTCCTTTCGACTACTTGCCGGTGGTGATGATTTCGCGCACCCGGCTGAACTGGAATGCCAGGACGTTTCCGATCGTCACCAGGGCCAAGACGATGCCAGCCAACAACAGACCGAGACCGAATTCGCGGAACGGACCGAGCCATGCCGACCAGGCGGCAAATGACTGCGGGTTGGTGATGCTGGCGGCTGCGATGTACAGAACGAACTGGACCATCGAGACCATCAGGCCGGCCACCATGAAGCCAACGAATAGCTTGGCGGTCTTTGGCATCTTGAGCGTGCGTACCGCCAGGCCGAGCGACTGCTGGAGTTCGCCGCCGCCCTCGCGCAGTGCGGCCAGGATGGAGCCGAGCAGGAACGAAACGCCTGCCAACAGCATGCCTTCACCTAGAAATTGCACACCCTGAGTCCAGGCCTGTGCTGCCTGCTGGGTGCCGTCTTCTACCTTGCCCGACCATACGAGCGAGAGGACGAAGCCGACGAATACGAGCATGTAGCCCATCGCCAGCATCGGGAACCACATGGTCCGAGCCATACGATGGATCGGAAGAGGACCCGGCGCTTCGGCCGTCTCGGTGCATTCACCGAACTCGGTCTGAACGGTCCCGCGTGGCGCCGCTGCTTCAGCGTCTGGCTTTAGATTGGCGCAGGCATCCTTGACTGCGGTCACCCGGAACCAAAGCCGAACGAGTATTCCCACCAGCACCAAGCCGATGGCCAGCTTTATGGTGCCGAATCCCAGCACCGTAAGTCCGAACGACCATGCGGCCGTTGTTCCTGTCTCGGTGTCTGAGTTTGCCGCCGCGATGTTGGCGATCAGGGTCACTGCCGCCAGCATCAAGCCGACGAAAGCGAGCACGAAGCCGATCGAACGGTGCTTCGAAGGCGCCTGATGGTCGTCACCTGCCTTGGGACGGGTCAGCGCATCGAATCGTGTTGTCATCTCCTACCTCCTGTTTGGGTCGGAATTACCCCGAACAACAGGAGGCAATGGCCTTTCGAATGGAGAATGTCACCCACCTGACACAATCTGTCGCCTGGCGGACAAAGCGACTCGTATCGGGTTGCGCGATGGGACCGTCGGTTCTTTTCTGACCACTCTCCCCTTTGGGGGGAGTCAGCGAGCGAAGCGAGCTGGTGGGGGGTATCCGGTGTTCGTCTCTATCAGGCCAACACGTCTTGTGAGCCAGTTCGCCGAGTCGGTGTGCGTCCGATAGGTAGCCCGATTGCGGCGACTTGGTGAGTCCCCCCACCAATCGGCCTGCGGCCGATTGACTCCCCCCAGAGGGGAGAGTGATCCAACCAACCGTCGGGCACTAAACGCGACAGATCACTCAAGGGGGGAGACTGGAGACTTCTTTCAGACTTCAGCCGTGTTGGCCGCGGCAATGGAGAGCAGGTGGTGATCAACGACCCGGACCACGCGATATCCCGTCTCGACGGCGCCCATCGAGCGCAGCTGCGAGATCGATTCGTTTACCGCCTGCCGACTGGCTCCAATGAGTCCGGCGATGTCGGCCTGGGAGAGGTGAACCTCGTTGCGCTCGTCGGCCTCGTCGACCAGGAGTCCGGCCACCTGCTCGATGACCGCTCGGTGCATGAGCCCGACAACGCGGCGCTGGGTCCTCTCCAGTTGGCTGAGCCCGGCGACAAGCCACCGTAGGGCGATGACGGGCCGCTCGAGCAGGAGGGGTATGAGTCGATCGCGATCGAGCCGGAGGGCGACGACGGCGTCGACGGCCCGCGCCGACTGCACATACGGCTCACCGCGGAACATGGCGATGTCGCCGATGACCGCACCAGATCCGGCCCTCCCCACTACACGTGGCGTGGCCTTGTCGCCGCGGTACAGCTCGACGGTTCCTTGCTCGATTACGTATGCGCTTGCTGACGGCTCGCCCTGGCGGAACAGGTGGGTTCCGGGATACTTGGTGACGGTGCTCGCCGCCTGTCCGATGGCCGCCAGATCGTCGGGGGCCAGCAGGAGGTAGTCGGTTCTGCCAAATGATCGGGCCAACCAGGCAAAATGCTGGCTGTCGAGTTTGGAGGATTGTGCTGCCATATGAGGGTGAACCTTGTGGCAGCATGCTCTTGTTCCCTGGGTTTTGGACGTGGCCTGGCAGTTGTCGCACCGTATGGGACTAATCTTCCGCCGCCGCCTCCTTAGCTCAGTGGTAGAGCACTTCCATGGTAAGGAAGGGGTCCCCGGTTCGAATCCGGGAGGAGGCTCAGGCGGTGACGGGCCCGGAAGGGCGTGTTGCCGTTCAGACCCGGGGCTTGCCTCGTGTCGGGGCGGCGTAGCTCAGAGGTAGAGCGCCCGGCTCATAATCGGGTAGTCGGTGGTTCGAGTCCACCCGCCGCTACAAGGTCACGAAGAGAACCAGAATCGAAAGCGTCACGAAGGAGAGATCCCATGGGTAAGGAGAAGTTTGAGCGGTCGAAGCCTCATGTGAATGTGGGGACGATGGGTCATATTGATCATGGGAAGACGACGTTGACTGCTGCGATTACGAAGGTTTTGGCGGAGTCGGGTTCTGGTGGGGCGA
>CAXMOL010000152.1:0-5474 GCA_964194935.1 uncultured Kiloniellaceae bacterium | reverse complement strand
GCCCACAAGGTGTGCCACATCCGGGACCATCGCCGCCAGGTCATCGAGTGCGCTGGACGCGGCCAGGACCGAGCGCATTTCCATCCAATGGCCCAGCAGCATCACGTCGAGCAGGGTGGCCAGTTCCCAATAGAACGGCTTGCCGTCGAGGCCGAGTGATACGGCAACGCTGTACGCGTAGGCGACGCTGATCGCCACGGCAACCAGGGTCATCATTCCCGGTTGGCGGTCTTGAACTTCACGAACAGACCCTTTGAGGAACACGCTGCCGGCGTATAGGTAAAGCACGGTCGCAAGAACCGGATTGACGAGGCCGTCGCCGGGGAATTCCCACGCCTGATACCCGAACCAGTCCTGGAACTGGAGGCTCAGATACAGAACCGGCACAGTAAGTACGAGGCTCAGCCAAAGGCGGTCGCGAAACATCTCCGGCGAGTGACCCTCGTGCTTGTCGTGGGACCCGTGATCGCTCGGATGTTGATCGTGGTGCGTCATCGCATGAACCCGACGTGGTTGGCCAGCACCATACACCTTCTAGTCGACTGGAAGGTCAAGCGACAATTCTCGAGGCAAATAGATGGTCGGCTGATCACACCAAGCACGAACCAAGCCACCCTTCGGGGACCAATCATCGATTGACATCCTGCCTGGATTTCCCAGTCACAGCCGGGCACAAACGAGATTCGCACTGTACGGTTGCGCCCCTGATGGCTCATGACGAGGCAAATGTCTTCACCCTGGAGCCCGGAGAGACCAAGGAAATGACCCGGTACCTGACGGAACCCGGAGAACTCATCTTCGGCTGCCATCAGACCGGGCATTACGCCGCGGGAATGCTGGGCACACTGACAGTCGAAAGCTAAGACATCTCGACCATCCCCCTGTCCCGTCTTACGAGACGGGACAGGGGCGGTCGGTTCCGACCCAAGCCTTAGGGCAAGATCTGGGCACGCACAGCCCGACGACCTGCGATACGGTCGTCGACAATCTCACGAGGACAAGATGGGCAACACACCAAAAGTCAAGCGGTCGCAACAGCGATCCAAGAAGACAAGTCGACCTGTGACGGCAGCTACCGCTGATTCGAAGCCATGGAAGAAGTATGTGCTTGGAGGCGGCGGATTGCTGTTGGGCGTGCTCGCCATCGCATTCATAGCCTCGGATGTGTCGAGCAATCCGCAAGGAATCGCCGACCCTCCGGAGGGAAGCGAGTTCTTCGACGTGCCTGTATCAGGCCACGTTGTCGGGCAGGTTCAGTACGAGCAGGATCCTCCCGTCGGCGGACCGCATTCAGAAGGGACCGCAGCATGTCAGGTATACGACGTACCGGTCATCAACGAGAACGCCGTTCATGCACTCGAACACGGAGCAGTCTGGATCACCTACCAGCCTGATCTCGATCCGGATGACATCAGGACGCTCGAGGGCTTTGTCAGTCGCCGCGAGATCCTGGTGAGTCCGTATCCGGGTCTCGACTCGCCGATCGTCGCATCGACCTGGGGACGTCAGCTGCGGGTCGATTTGGCCGACGACGCTCGAATCGACCAGTTCATTCGAGCCTTCCAGAATCAGACGGCGCCGGAAAACGCCGCTTCTTGCTAGCCGGATTCAGGCTTTCGGTTGTAGCCAGGGGGATTGAGTAGCAAATCGCCTTCTCGGCTGCAGCTCATCGACCTCGTATATAGCTGTCGAGTTGCTCGACGAGCGCTGCGAGGTCGGCGATCACAGCCTTGACGACATCGCCGATCGAGACCACCCCGACGAGTTGGTCGCCCTCGAGGACCGGGAGGTGGCGGATGTGGCGCTCGGTCATCAGCTCCATGCAATCATCGACGGAGGAGGTCGGGGCCACGGTCATGACATCGCTGGACATGATCTCGGACACGAGCGTGTCTTGTGAACTCCGCTCCACCAGCACCACCTTGCGGGCGTAGTCGCGTTCCGAGATGATGCCGACGAGCTTTCCGCTGTCCATGACCACCAGGGCACCGACATTCTTGTCGGCCAGAATATTCAGAGCCTCGTACACCGAGGCTTCCGGGCCTACCTCGAAGGTTTCCGACCCTTTTGCGTCGAGGATGTTCGCAACGGTCTTCATCTAATGGCCTCCAGTCAGGAAGCGTAGAGATTCGAGACGAGAGTTGCCGGGATGATCATTCGGCGACGCGTACCGCAATCGAGTGCACGACGTTGTTCCCGTAGCCGTTCTGATTCCAGACCGACTCGAGGGGCTGCACGTTGCCGTCCGAGTCTGTTGCTCGGGTCTCGATGCTTCGTCTGCCGGGTTGCAGCGACAGCCTCAGCTCCCACGGCGTCGGCGCCAACCGACCGAGAGGTACGCCAAGCTCGGCGTCGACCCAATCGCCATCATCGACGCGCACGCCGACCGACTCGATCCGACCCGACCCACTCCAGGCGATACCCCGGATCTCCAGGCTCTGCCCAACCTCGTCACCGTCGACAGGAGACACGACTAACGAACGGACCCGCATCCGTTCCACTGGTTCACCCTCTGACGCCGTCGGACCTCCCAAGTAGCGGTACTTCATCCGGAAATGGCCTGAGAACGGCTGATCGACAGCGGTAACGGCGCCGAGCCACTTCACCGAACTCATTCCGTAGTTGCCCGGCACCACCAGGCGCAGCGGTGCTCCATGCTCAGGGGTAAGCGGCTCGCCATTCATCTGCCACACCAGCAACGGGCCATCAGAGAATGCCGTCTGAACATCGAGGCTAAATGCGTAGTTGATCTCCCCCTCCGGTTCGACGCTCCCTCGATCAATCCCCGTAAAGACGAACTCGACGACATCCTCAGGAAATCCCGCCGCCTCCAGCACGCCGCCAAGCGGTGTCCCGGTGAACTCGGCAACGCCCACGGCACCGAGTCCCCACGGTGCTCCCGCAGGAACCGGATCCATCAGGATGCGACCATTGCCGGCGCACTCCAGCGTGACCAGTTCGGTGCGCTCACCGAAAGAGACCAGATCGCTCATCGACAGCGCCATCGGGGTCATTCCCCCGCCGTCAAGCGTCAGCTGCCACGAGTCCAAGTCGATGCTCGGCACCTCGAGATTCGATCTCGTATAGAAGGAGTCGGTCGCCATCGCATCGGCCGCAAGCCGCGACAGCGGTGCCGCGGCGTTTAATTCATCGAGTGGCTCGAGTGTGTTGATGGTGCCCTCCCCTGATCGCGCCACAACGTACTGAACCAGTCCCCGACATGTTCGATTCCGCGGGCTTTGCCCGGATAAGGTGGCGCCTAGGTGCTCGACGGCAGCCCCAGATCAGGGAGACGAACGTGAGAAGAACGGCCATGATCCTCATTGCGATGACGATGCTGGCGACTGCTTGCTCCGACGACTCACCGGCAACGGACACGATCGGTTTCGGATCGGAATCTGAATCCGGTTCTCGCGCCCAATACTCCACTTTCATACAAGACAGCTACCTCGAGGGGTGCGGGACTGAACAGAACCGCTCGTTCTGCGAGTGCACTCTCACCGAACTGGAGCGGATCTTTAGCGAAGAGGAGTTCATTCGCTTCGCAATCGAATCGACCGAGGAAATGCCGGACGAGGCCCTAGAGATCGCCTTTGCATGTATCGACGAGATGGAATTCGGTTTGACCGATACGACCGAAGGCAGCAGCGCCGTGTCGGGCCAAATGACCTCGGTATTCGATCTCCGGGTCGGTGACTGCTTCGACGACCAGTCGCTCGACGTAGAACAGACCGAGGTCCCGCTCGTTGACTGCTCACTGCCCCATGACAACGAGTTGTACTCCGAGTACGCGATGACGGATCTGGCCTTTCCTGGCGGCGATGCTGTCCTCGAAAACAGTTTTCTCCAATGCGTCGCCGAGTTCGACGCTTTCGTCGGCTTGGCCTACGCCGACAGCGCACTCGACCTCTTCCCGATCACTCCGACCGCTGAATCGTGGGGCGAGGGAGATAGAGCCGTGTATTGCGTCCTCTACAACGTCGACCTGTCGAAGATGCAAGGCTCAATGGCCGACAGTCGGCGCTAGCCGGATCGGAGTAGAGATCACGGGCTTCGATCGGACCCTCACCGGTCGAGACCATGCCCCGATGTGCGTCTGCCATCGCCTCTGCCTACGGTGAAACACAGCTTGTTCGATAAGGAGTAGCAATGGACGGAATCCTCAACACGGTCTTGGGCCAGCTCGGTGGCGGAGGACTAGGTGCTCTCGGAGGCTTGCTCGGCACCGGTCCTGACGAAACGCAATCGACGGTTGCCACTGCGGTAAACGTGATCACAGGAGCCTTGGCACGAAACACCGCCGAACCGGCCGGTGCCCAGGCGCTCGATGCTGCACTCGAGAAGGACCACGACGGCGGCATCTTCGACGATGTGGTCGGGTTCCTCGGCAACGCAGCGTCAGGCTCCGGTGCAGGCATCCTCGGACACGTGCTCGGCGGTAGTCAGCCGCAAGTCGAGCAGGGAATCGCAGAGAAGACCGGACTCTCGATGGACAAGGTGCTCCCGCTGTTGTTGATGGTCGCCCCGCTCGTCATGGGTGCACTCGGAAAGATGAAGAAGGACAAGACGATGGACTCCGACGCGGTCGCCGCGACACTTGCCGCCGAACGTCAGGCTGCAGAGCAACAGGACGACGGCGTGCTCGGCTCGATCCTGGGGATGCTCGGCGGAGCCGCGCAGCCCGCCCCGGCTCAGGAGCAGTCATCCACCGGGGGGATCCTCGGAATGCTCGGCGGACTCTTTGGTGGCAAGAAGAACAAGTAGACATTTACGCCCGAAATGCTCGAAGGCGGCCTGCGGGTCGCCTTCGCTGCGTTCAGGCAGCCACCGAGGTACCGCTCATCCGGCGATAAAGGAGAGTCGCACCGTTCGAATTGGATTGTCCCGGTTGGGGTCGACGAGGACTATCGACTGCCAGGTACCCAGGGCCAGCGATCCCTCTACCACCGGGATGGAGATCGACGGAGCGATGACCGCCGGCATGACGTGGTCGGCACCGTGGCCCGGCGAGCCATGGGAATGGCGCCACCGGTTGTCGCGGGGAAACAAGACCTCTAGGTGATCGACGAGATCCGAGTCGCTGCCGGCACCGGTCTCGAAGACGGCAATGCCAGCGGTGGCGTGGGGAACAAACACGTTGACCAAACCATCCCCCAAGTCGGCCACAAACGCGGCAACCTCGGCCGTTAGGTCGGTAGTCGACGGTTGCGATCCCGTGGTGATGGTGAGTGTGGTTGTGTTCATCTCAGTCGCCAGTTTCGCACGCGTCAGGCGCCCGTCAGTCCCCTATTCAGAACCCCCCACCAAACACCTGCGGTGTTTGACTCCCCCCAGAGGGGAGAGTGATCCAACCAACCGTCGGGTACTAAACGCGACAGATCACACAAGGGGGTATCAGCGGCACCCCCCACCAATCGGCCTGCGGCCGATTGACTCCCCCCAAAGGGGAGAGTGGTTCAAGATTGAGGACTGAG
>CAXMOL010000151.1:0-2703 GCA_964194935.1 uncultured Kiloniellaceae bacterium | reverse complement strand
CGTTCTCATCTCGACGATGGCATCAGCGAGTCGTCTCGCATCCGTCTCCTCTATATGGAGAATGTGAAACGCGAGACGCTGCGCCGACTTGCGCCCGACTCCGGGCAAACGCGCCAGCTCATCAATGAGCTTCTGTACCGGAGCCTCGAACATCAGCCGACTAGCCCTCCCAGATCCAACCCCTCCAGCGACTCGAGTCCACCACCGGCTTCAGTACTGAGCGCCTTGAGTGCCTGGTTAACGGCAGCGACCACGAGGTCACCAACCATTTCGGCGTCGTCGAGCACCGCAGGATCGATTGTGACTTCGTCGAGCGAGCCATCGCCACGGACAACGGCCGTCACAACTCCACCACCAGAGGTCCCCGAGAACGTCTTGGTAAGGAGTTCGGCCTGCTGCTGTTGCATCTCAGCCTGCATCCGCTGGGCTTGCTGCATCAGCTGATTCATATTGCCCGGCATTCTGCCGGGGGGCTGGGAACGACGATTTCGAGCCATCAACATCCAGCGTACCGCCCGTCGGTCACTGGCCCGGAACAAGCAGAGCAATAAGCAAATAGGGAATCGGCATTCCCCCCACCAAACGGCTGCGCCGTTTGACTCCCCCCAGAGGGGAGAGTGGTTTTCTCTACTGGCTACGGCTACTCGTCGAGTATGACTTCTCCACCGAGCAGATCGATCACTAGGCCGGTCGGGTCGATCCCGGCCTCACCCTCGCCGACCATTTGGTCCTTGTCGGGTGCTCGTTCGGGTTCGGCGACTGGAGCTGCGGCTGCCGTGGCATCCTCCTCTCCAGCCCGATACTGGAGTCGGATCTGGCCATCTAGTGCATCGGATGCTGCTGCAACGACGATGGAATTGAGTCGATCATCCTCACCCAATTGGGCCAGGTGGAAAGGAAGGTGCGCAGGCACCTCGAGCACCAACAGGTCATCATCGACTTCGACCGGACGAGCCTCCCTGAACAGAGCATGTCGGCGCATTCCGGCTTCGTCGCGAACCCGCGCCATGATCGCCGGCCATGCCGCGTCGACTACATCCAACGTGAGCGAGGCAGAAGGTCGCTTCGCCGCCGACTCGGTCACCTGAGGTGGCTCGACAGCATCGGCCTCCGGTGCTTCATCCGGTACGGCCACCAGCACCGGAGCCTCCTCGACAACGGCCGGCGTTGGTGCCGGTACTTCGGCAGCGGGCACATCGGGAGTCAACGGGGTCGGAGTCGGCTGAACGGGGACCTCTGAGGATTCGGGTCCTCGCTCATTGAGGATGCGAACTCGATCTTCGAGGCGGTCAATGCGAGCGGCGATCGAGGCGGGATCCGCCGCGGTTTCCGGGCGAGTCATCTGCAGGACGGCCAACTCAACTACGAGGCGCTCTTCGCGCCCCTCGCGCAATTCGACGAGAGCCTCACCAAGACGGTCGATGCAACGCAAGACGTCAGCGGGACTGAGGGTCCGTCCATGGACCCGCCACTCTTCCAGCATCTCGGCCGTCTCATCGACTATTTCTTCGATATTGGGTGCGTACTGAGCCAGGAAGACGCCTCTCAGAAACTCGATCGAATCGGACACAAACCGACGCAAGTCGGTGCCCTCTGAGGCGAGGGAGGCGATGAGAGACAGACCTGCTGCCGCTGACTGATCGGCGACCGCCTTGACGAGCTGGGCAAACGCATCGGCGTCTGCCAGGCCCAACGCGCGGGTAACGCCTCGTGGCTCGACCTTGCCGCCGCCGAGTGCGGCCACTTGCTCGAGCAGACCAAGAGCATCCCGAGCGCTCCCGGTCGCGTGTCTGGCGATGAGGGCGAGGCTGTCGTGACCGGCCTCAAAGCCTTCGGCCTGAGCAACCAACCCGAGATGATCCGTCAGCGCCTCTGAGCCGATCGGATGGAAGTCGAACCGCTGAGTTCGGCTCCTAATGGTGTCGGGCAGCTTGTACGGCTCGGTCGTCGCCAACACGAAATGAGCGTGTTCCGGGGGTTCTTCGAGTGTCTTCAGCAAGGCATTCGATGCCGCACGAGACAGCATGTGAGCCTCGTCAAGGATATAGACGCGCCTGGCACCCCCGACCGATGCGACCGTTCCCACATTGGCCCTGATCTCGCGCACGTCGTCAACCTTGTTGTGCGAAGCAGCATCCAATTCGATCACATCCATGGAGGACCCCTCCATGATCCCGAGACACGACAGGCACTCGCTGCACGGCTCACCGGCGGACCCGGGATTGGTGCAGTTGAGCGTCTTCGCCAAGATCCTGGCCGTCGAGGTCTTGCCGGTTCCGCGCGGTCCGGCAAACAGATAGGCGTGGGCAACGCGGCCCGATCCGACCTCCGCCATCAAGGTCTCGGTGACATGACCCTGGCCGATGACATCGGCAAAACGCTGCGGGCGGTATTTGCGATAGAGGGCGCGGTACTCGGTCACAGCGCAATCGTAGAAGAAGTCGGGAGTCCGGACTCCCGACTACCAAACGGCTGCCTCACTCCCGGCTCCCAACTCCAAAAAGCGCGAAAACACTTCGCGCCTAGAACCGGCGTCACTCCGAGCCATTAACCTCCGGGAAGCGCGGGGAAACCGCGCACTATCAACCAACATAGGAGTAAGGGATATGCGTGCACGCAGGCTGCTGTGGCTCGTCATTGTCTTTGCCCTCGTAGTAGCTGCATGCGGAGATGACGATGCAGATACGACCGAAGGTACGACAG
>CAXMOL010000150.1:0-11159 GCA_964194935.1 uncultured Kiloniellaceae bacterium | reverse complement strand
TGTCGAGCCCGGGAATGCTGTTCTCCATAGAGGGCGACACCATCAACCTGCCAATCTCGGGATTCGATCCCGACGGTGATGACCTCACTTGGAGCGCCACCGGACTCCCACCCGGGATGTCTCTCGACACCGGCACCGGCGTGATCTCGGGCACCCTTACCGACGAATCTGACGGCACCCACGCCGTCGTGGTAGGCGCCACCGACGACGGCTCCCCCATCTTGCACTCCGACGTGGCATTTGTGTGGACGGTGTCGAACCCGAACCAGGTGCCGGTGCTGACATATCCAGGCAGCCAAAACGCCGCCGAGAACGATTCCGTATCGCTGACCATCGCAGGGTTCGATCCCGACGGAAACAACGTCACTTGGACCGCGACCGGTCTCCCCACCGGCCTGTCGATCAATCCCGTGTCCGGGGTTATCACCGGCACCCTCCCCTACAGCGCAGCGGGTTCGTTTAGCGTGACGGTCACGGCCACCGACGACGGGACCCCCAACCGGTTCGACAAGACCTCCTTCACCTGGACGGTGAGCAATACCAACCGGGCCCCCGAATTAACGAGCCCGGAAGACCAATCCTCCGAGCAAGGCGAACCCGTATCGCTGTCGATCAGCAGTTCCGATCCCGATGGTGACGATGTCACCTGGTCGGCAACCGGATTGCCCGCCGGCCTGAACATTGCAGGCGACACCGGCTTGATCACCGGAACGACGACCACGGCCGGGGCCTTTACCGTCACCGTGACCGCTGAGGATCTGGGAAGCCCGCGGCTGTCCGACGTCACCACGTTTACGTGGACGATCGTGGCTCCTCCGGGATTCCCCACCATCGCAGCCATCGAGAACCAGTACTCCACCGTCGGCCACCCGGTGACGCTGCATCCGGTCGGATCGCACCCCGATGGATTCGACCTCACCTGGACCTCGTCCAGTATGCCGCCGGGCATGATCTTCTACTCCGGCACCGGCACGATTTCCGGATTCCCGACCATCGCGGGCTCATACCCCGTGAAACTGACCCTGACCGACAGCATGGATCAGTCGGTCGAAGCCACCTTCGTCTGGTACATGCAGGAACCCGATCTCCCACCGACCACGACCAACGACAGGATCCTGATTTCGATGGATGACGTCGGAAGTGGCGTGACCGTCGACGTCATGGCCAACGATTCCGATCCCGAAGGCGCAGAGCTCTCATTGCTGCACGTGGACCAGCCGCAAGCAGGTTCGGCTTCGATCGTCAACGGGCTCGTCTTGTTCACACCCCATGAGGACTGGTTCGGAACCGCCAGCTTCCTTTACACCGTGGCCGATCAGACCGGCAACCGGGCCACCGGGTTGCTCAGCATCACAGTCGAAGAGTCGCTCGGCATGTTGCTCGCCACAGATGCCGTGCAGTGGGATGCGGAAGCACCGTCGTCGGTAAGATTCGATGAGATCAAAATCGACGCCGGCGACGGGGCAGAACTGATCTTCGGATCCGTCGTCCAGTCTCTGTACATCCTTGGATTCCCTCTGGCGCTACTGGGTGGCGCCGGAGCCTGGTCGCTGCTCATCGGTGGGTTCCTCAATCTCGGGTTTGCGCTCAGGGGTGGGCTGCCGATGATCCTGCAACGTACGTCGCGCGCCGTCGCTGTCGTCATGGTGCCTCACGGCAACAAGCTCAAAGCGCTCAGCAAGCCGGGAGTCGGTGAACTGGTGTGGCAGTTCCTGGCGACCGACAGGGGTCTCGAGGCGACCGGTCGCCGCTCCAAGGACTTTGGCGGCAAATGGGCCGAGATCGAGACGCCAAAGGGTAAGGCCTGGGTTCCGGCCATCAACCTGGCTGAAGAGGTGGACAGAGCCGGATTCGTCGACGATCCAACACCCCTCTACCTCATCGAGGAACTCGTAGCTCGAATGCAAACCGACGAAGGCATTACCGACCTCGTCTCGGAACACGGTCTGGTGATCGCTCACCACGGTCCGTTCAATCGCTACCGGCATTATGAACTCGACTCCCTGATGGAGGACCCATCCCTGCACACATGGCGAGGGCGCAACCCGGCGTACCCCGACTTGGAAAGCACGTTCGGCGTCGCCGTCACGACCAGCTTGCTCGACGCCTGGAATCACCCCCACCGCGAGCTGCTCCATGATGAACGAACGGTCCCCTCGACGATGATCCCAGTCGAGTTCACCAACTTCCACGCCATCTCGATCGGCGCCGATGTACACGGGCGAGAGCGGTTCGATCTGCCCGCCTGGCTGGTCATGTTCACCTACGAAGACGGCTTCGCTCGAATCATCGGTCTTGTCAAAGAAGGCTGAGCGGGCAACAGAAGAAGTCTGACCGACCCCGGCTATCGTCGGCTGGTGACCTCAACCGCTGCCATCATTCTGGCCTCCGGATCGTCGATACGGCTCGGTTCCCCCAAGCAACTCGTCGACCTCGATGGAAAGCCGCTGCTGGAGCGTGTCGTCGGCGATACTCTCACCTGGCCTGTGGAGGCCGTCGTAGTAGTGCTCGGAGCATCCGCCGAGGCGATCCTCGAAACGGTGAATTTCGGAGAAGCCATCGTCGCCATCAACGAGGCGTGGGAGGACGGTCTGGCTTCATCACTGCGAGTGGGACTCGATGTCCTCGCCCGAGAATCCCACTGGGAGGGCGCCTTTGTAGCCCACGGGGACCAGCCGGGCATTCCCCAGGCAGTACCAGAGGGACTCATGGCAGCGGCCGCCGAAACCCAACGTCCGGCAGTCGTCCCGGTCTACCGCTACGAACGCGGCAATCCCGTCTTGTTCGACAGGTCAGTTTGGCCGCGGCTCATGACGCTCACCGGCGATGCTGGAGTGGCGGCCCTACTGAGCACCCACCCCGAGTTGGTCGAAGAAGTCCGCTTTGGTGACCTTCAACCGCGGGAAGTGGGAACAGCCGACGACATCGAAGACCTGACGCTCGAAACCCGACGCGGAACCGGCAGGGCTCCGAATCGTTAGGCTCGGATCGCAATACTCGAGGGGCGAAGATTGAAGACCCCGGACCGGTGAAAGGAATCAGATGGCTTCTATCGACGCAATTGAGGGGATCGGTCACAAATACGCGACGAAGCTGCGCAAGGCGCGTATCCGAACGACCGATGCCCTTCTCAAGCGAGGCGCCGATCGTGCCGGACGCAAACAACTTGTCGCAGAAACGGGATTCACCACCCACCAGATCATGGAGTGGGTGAACCGCGCCGACCTCTTCCGGGTCAAGGGCATCGGCGAGGAATACAGCGACCTCCTCGAAGCATCCGGGGTCGACACCGTCAAGGAGTTGCGAACCCGCAACGTCACCAACCTCACCGCCAAGATGGTCGAGATCAATACCAAGAAGCGGTTGGTCCGCCGACTCCCCACCGAGTCGATGGTTGAGCGCTGGGTGACCGAAGCCAAGAAACTCAACCCGGTGGTCAAGTACTAAACGCAGCGGTTTAGGCAGACAAGAAAAGGGCCCCGCAGTCGCGGGGCCCTTTGTCGCGTTCCGTGTCTAGCTGTCTTCCGACTCCACGGCCGCCTTGGGAGCGGCGGTCGCCTTCTTGGTCGCCGGCTTCTTGGCTGCAGCCTTCTTGGCAGGCTTCTTGGTGGCCGGCTTCCTGGTGGCCGGCTTCCTGGTGGCCGGCTTCCTGGCTGCAGGCTTCTTGGCTGCAGCCTTCTTGGTCGCAGGCTTCTTGGCTGCAGGCTTCGTCTCCTCGGCCTCGGTCTTGCCCTCGCCCGGTTTGAAGGTGTCTTTCCAGTTGATCAAGACGTCCTCGAGCTGGTCCTTTAGCTTCTCGACTCGCCCCTGAAGGTTCTCGAAGTCGACGCGCTCCTTGATCTCGGAGACCATCTTGCCTTCGCTCACCTCACCGGAGAGCCGCTCGCCCTCGACAACCCAGGCCTCGAACTCCTTCTGCAAGCTCTTGCCGACTTTCCCGGCGTAATCGGCGATACGGCGTCCGGCCACCACTGGGGCTCCCATCACGGCGTAGGCGGCCTTCTTGCTGGTGGCTGCCATGTCGTCGCTCCGCTCCTTGGCGACGTCGCGAATCTCAGCGACTGTCTTCATGAGTTCTCCTCTACTTCTTGCCCGGCCGCAAACGATCGATAGATCTCGGCCAAGGCTTGTTTCTGGCGTTCATTCAGCGTCGCATCGGTACGGATCGCCTCTTCGACATCGGCTGGTGCGCGACCCTCTAACAATCCGGCTCGCTCGAAAAGCGTCTCCGCCGAAATCGACAGAGCACGCGCTATCGACTTCAGGATCTCGGCCGAGGGCTTGCGGAGCCCCCGCTCGATCTGCGATAGGTAGGGATTAGAGATCCCGGCACGTTCGGCCAGTTTGCGAAGCGAAATAGCGCTCCGTTCGCGCTGTTGGCGAATAAACGACCCGACATCCGACGCTGTGTTCTTCATCGTGCTTGCGAATGTATAGCAAAGTGCTTGCTTTTGCAAGCGTTAGCTGTGAGCAAGCAGTCTGGGCACCGCTATCGTCGCCGTGCAGCGAAGGGACTCAGCCTGACCAATCCAGTCGGCGACGACTCGACAATCATCGTCATGGGGCGCGACGCAACGCGCGCCGATATCGACCACGTTGTCCAGCGGTTGAACGACATTGGAGCCGAAGCCCACGTCTCGGAGGGCCAGCTCCGCACGGTGATCGGCGCCATCGGCGACCGGTCGACGATTCAGCAACTCCCCTGGGAGGCGTTTCCCGGAGTGGAACGTGCGGTTCCGGTTCTAAAGCCGTACCAGTTCGTGAGCCGGGACCATCACGCATCCGACACGGTCGTTGATGTTGGAGGCGTTGCGGTAGGTGGCGACGCCGTGGCTGTCATCGCAGGGCCTTGCGCTGTCGAGAGCAGAGATCAGCTCTTCAGCGCGGTAGCTGCCGTAAAGAGTGCCGGAGCAACCATTCTGCGAGGCGACGCTTTCAAGCCGCGCACGTCGCCGTACTCCTTTCAGGGCCTCGGTGAAAAAGGACTCGAATTTCTGGCAGAAGCTCGGGATGAATTCGAAATCCCCTTCGTCGCCGAGATAGTCGACCCGCGCGATATCGAGCTCGTGTCGTCGTACGCCGATCTCATCCGAATCGGGACCAGGAACATGGCCAACTACCCGCTGCTGGCCGAGGTAGGTCGCCAGCCAAAGCCGGTACTGCTGAAGCGCGGGTTCACAGCCACGATCGAGGAATGGTTGAACGCCGCCGAATACATCTACAAAGAAGGCAACCACGCGGTGATCCTGTGCGAACGCGGGATCCGGACGTTCGAGACCCAAACACGGAACACACTCGACATTTCAGCGGTGCCGGTCGTCAAAGGACTCTCTCACCTGCCCGTGATTATCGATCCATCCCACTCCGGGGGACGACGCGCTCTGGTCAATCCGCTGGCACTTGCGGGCGTGGCTGCCGGGGCCGACGGATTGATGGTCGATGTACATCCCGCACCCGAAACAGCGCTCGTCGATGGGGCCCAGGCGCTCTTGCCCGACGAATTCGCAGCCCTGATGAAGCAGGTACAAGCGGTGGCAGCCGCCTTGGGACGATCCGTCTGAAGCCCCGCTAGCCCGCCTCGTCTAGCAAAGCCAGTGGCGCCGCCCCACCCATCATCATCCCGGTCGGGATTGCTCGCTCATCGATTCTATGGACCCCGGTCAGCCCCGGGATCCATCCCGTAGAAACGCACCTCGACAACTCGGCGGGCACGCCGCGTCAGACGGCGGTAGTCCTCACGCAAAGCGATCCGAGGTGACCGTAAATAGCCGAGAGAGCGGGCAAGCCTCGCCGCGTCCAGTGGATCATCGGGGAGCGAGTCGCGGCGGCGCCCGTCCCGCAGATAGAGCCGGTTTCTGACCCTGACGCAGAATCGATACGCCTCCGCAAGCACCTCTTCCTCCTCGGCGTCGAGCGCCCCGGCGCGACCGAGCGAGCGAACCGCATCCAGCGTTCCCGGCCCACGGACGTCGGTGTTCTTCAATCCGTGCTGCATCTGGAGAAGCTGCACCGTCCATTCGATGTCAGCCAGGCTGCCCCTTCCCAGTTTGAGATGAAAGTCGGGATCCTCGCCCACCGGTATCCGCTCCGTTTCGACCCGGGCCTTTACCGCCCTGATCTCCCTCTCCCGGTCCGGGCGCACCGAATACACATACTCCGCAGAGGCATCGATCAAAGCTCTACCAAGGGCGAGATCACCGGCTACAGGCCGGGCACGCAACATCGCCTGCAACTCCCAGGTGTCTACCCACTGCTGCCAGTAGGCCTTGTAGGCGCCAAGGCTTCGCACCAATGCTCCCTTCCTCCCCTCGGGCCGAAGCTCGAGGTCGAGTTCCAGCGACGGGAAACCGGTTGCCGAACCACCGAGCACCAAGATGGCCCTCTCCACCACCGATATCGCGGCCTCGGTATCAGCGGTCTCGGGTGCAACGACGATCGCATCCAGATCGCTCGCATAAGTGAGCTCGGCGCCACCCCACTTCCCCATGGCAACCACACAAAGCCCGGAATCAACTCCCAGCTCCGTAGAAGCAGCGAGAAGTGAGCCCTCCACCGTGGCGTCGGCCAGCATCGAAAGCCGGCTCCCCACTTCCACTTCGTCAATGAGACCGGCAATGTCGGCGACCACTATCCGAAGCAGGTGCTCTGAGTGGAATCGATGTAGCGCCGCCACAGGGTCATCGGGAACAACAGCACGACTTCGGGCCTCGCCGACAAGCTCAGAACTGTTCGGCCATGCCTCCAGGGACGCGTCATCGCCAAACATCGGGACCAGAGAAGGCAGGCGATCCAGCAGTCGACCGGCCAGCCGCGAGGTTCCGAGAACACGGCATAGGCGCTCGGAGGCAACGGGATCATCCCGGAGGGTCGCGACGATCGAGCTGGTGTCGTCGGTCTCACCGAACAGGAGCCGCAGCTGCGCCAAACCGAGATCCGGATCGGGAGCAAAAGACAGCCACTCCATGATCAGCGGCAACATGTGACGCATCAAGGAACTACGACGCGACAGCCCACTGGTGAGGTCATCGACGGCCTGGCGAGTCGCTGCGGTATCGAGGAATCCGAAAGCCTCAAGGCGCTGTGCGGCGGCGGCCGCCGACATCGAGGCCGCCTTGCTCTGGGCCAGAGCATCGAGCACCGGACGATGGAACAGCCGTACGTGAATCGAACGCACCTCCGACCGTTTCTCCCTGAGATCTTCCTCAAAGATCTCCAATGCCGACGCGGTCGCCGTGTTGCGATACCCCATGGCCCTGGCTATTCGTTCGCGCTCGTCGGCGCCTTCGGGCACGGCGTGAGTCTGACGGAGATCGAAGAGTTGAATCCGATGCTCCGCATCCCGCAACCACTGATAGGCATCGGCCAAAGTGGCTGAATCAGATGGCAGTACATAGCCACCGGCCGCCAACGCCTCGAGGGCGTCAAGCGTGCCTTGCCCACGCAGCGTCGAATCCCCCCTGCCGTGAACAAGTTGAAGTAGCTGCACGGCGAACTCGACGTCGCGGATTCCTCCAACCCCTCGCTTTAGCTCCGTCACCGAACTGTCGAGCAAGTCCTCGGTTCGCTGCTTCATCGCCCGAATCGAGCCGACGGCGTCGGCTCCTAGTTGCTCGGGAAACACAAAATCAGCCATTGCTGCCAAGAAGGCCGATCCGAGGTCGGCGTCTCCGGCGACGAACCGGGCCTTCAGCAACGCCTGGATCTCCCAGGTTTCGGCCCATCGCTCCCAGTAGGCCCGGTAGGAATCGAGTGACCGGCTCAACGATCCGGCAACGCCCTCCGGTCGCAAATCGGTATCCACCCGAAACACCGCTCCGTTGTCCGACCGACCCGACAACCCTGCGACTATCCGGGTAGCAGCAGAAACAGCCTTCGCCTCGGAACCCTCGTGCACGAATACGAGATCGATGTCCGACGCGTAGTTGAGTTCACACCCACCCCACTTGCCCATCGCGATCACTGCCAATCGCACCTCGGCATCGCGTAGGACGCCGCCGACCACGCTCTCGGTCGCGGCATCGGCAATCGCAGAGACCCGGCGGCCCGCTTCAGGCATATCGATCTCCCCGGCGAGGTCGGCCGCGGCGACTGAGGCGAGTGCTTCCCGCACCCACCGAGCCAGGTCATCGACGGGAGGTTCAGACATTTCGGCATGCTGCAGCAGCCTCAGTGGGTCCACTGACTGGATCACAGCAGCCGAAAGAGCGCGGCTTCCTCCGATAAGCGCCACAAGCCGCATACCGACCCGTTGATCCTCCAGCGCGGCAACGAGCAGATCGGGGTGGGCCCGTGCCAGGTCGCCGAGACGATGCATGGCCCCGACGGGGTCGGGACCCTGCCGAATCTGATCAATAAGCGCTCCGGCAACCACCTGGTCACCCGCGATCCACCCTGCGCTGCGGAGGGCATCGAGGTCTGCTGGGTCGCTGCGGAGTAGCCGCTCCATACCCGGAGGCTAAAGCGCTGAGCGGTAGCCGCTTGCCGATCCGGCCCGACACTATGCTCCGCGCCGTAATGGTGATCATCGACGGCACTCCGGTACCCGACGCCGAAGCAGCTATTTCGGTATTCGACTGGGGCCTGCTTCGGGGATACGGAGTATTCGAGGTCATCCGCGTCTACGACGGTCGCACTTTTCGGGCGCGACAGCACCTCGACCGCTTGGAACGAAGCGCCGCCGCCCTGGCCATCGATCTTCCCGACCGCGACGAACTCGAATCGTGGATCGCCGACTGCGCCGAAGCCGGAGGCAACTGCCAGATCAGGATCGTCGTAACCGGCGGAAGCCGCGACCAACACACCGAGGCAGCATCGCGCACAATCGTCCTCTCGGAACCGACGCCCAACACCCCGGAGCGCATCGCAGTGCTTCCTATGAAGGCCCTGTGGCACCCGGGCACCGACGCAGGCGGCTTCGCCGGAGTGAAGTGGACGTCCTACGCCCCGAACATGGCTTCGACCGACAAGGCGCAATTGGCGGGCTTCGACGACGCACTACTGCTGACCGCCGAGTCGATCGTGCTGGAGGGCCCAACCTTCACCGTCGCATGGATCTCAGACGGCAGACTCGAAACCCCGACTCTGGAGCTCGGGATACTCGCCTCGGTCACCCGGGACGTACTGGTGGAGTCGGCTCACCGACTGGATGTCGAGGTAAAGCAAGGGTTCTTCCCATTGGAGCGGCTGCTGGGTGCCGATGAAGCCTTGGCACTATCGACCGTCAAGCAAGTGACTCCGATCGAAAAGGTCGGAGAGCACGCGGTGCCGGTTGGGGAAATCGGAACCGCCCTGGCCAATGAATTCCGTTCGATCGTCGAGGTCGAAACGGGACACGCCGCAGCCACTTCCTAGACTTCCCTTACCCGTCGATCGAGGGACACATGGATATTCGAACACGTTCCGCCATCCACAACCCCAGCGCGGATGAACTACGCGAAATGGCTGCTGCCCAGGAGACCGTCCGCGAGACCGAATACGGCAATCTCAACGTGACCACCCAGGTCACGGCCCGATCCAAGCTCAGTACCTTCATCGTGTCCGACGACCAGGATCGGCACACCGACCCGACCATCACCCGAGCTGAGTACGACAAGTTGGCCGCGGCCCAGACGACCCATCTCGCCGACATGGATGTGATCGTCCTCGATGGCTACATCGGCGACCACCCCGACGCCAGGGTCCGAACCCGGCTCATCATCGAGAAGAACAACGCCAACATCGCCGCCAAGCAGCGACTCCTCTTCTTCACGGCAGACGACGATGCCGAGCCGGAATTCACCGTGATCTACACACCGTCACTCGCTGCCCCGGGGTATCCCGACGACCGGATCATCGCCGTCGACCTCGATGCCGGAGTGACCCGGGTGCTCAACTCCGACTACTTCGGCGAGTCCAAGATGGGGGGCCTCCGCATGTGGGACGCCCTCATGTATCGCCGCGGAGGCCTGGCAATGCACAGTGGTCTCAAAGTCGTCGGCGATGGGGCGAGCCGGAGGGTCGGCCTCGTGGTCGGGTTGTCGGGCACCGGGAAGACCACCACCACTTTCTCCAAGGCGGGTGGCGGCGCCCCGGTCCAAGACGACTTTGTCGCCCTTTTTCCGGGCGGAAGGGTGTACGGGACCGAGGCCGGCACCTTCGCCAAGGTCTTCGGGCTCACACCCGATTCGGAACCGGCCGTCTGGCACGGGACAACCCAACCGGAGTCGTACCTCGAAAACGTCGCGATCGACGCCTCAGGGGCACTCGACTTCGCAGACAAGAGCCACACCGAGAACAGTCGGGCGGTGATTTCGGCCGAGGACATCCCAGGGATGATCTATCCGGCGGAAGTCGAAACGGCCGACTTCATGCTGATCCTGAATCGGAACGCAAATATCATCCCGGCTGTCGCCAGGCTGACCCCGGATCAAGCCGCGGCCTACTTCATGCTTGGCGAGACGACAGGCACCAGTGCTGGAGGCAAGTCTGAAGCCGGGAAGTTCCTCCGGGTCCCGGGCACTAACCCGTTCTTTGCATATCGTCACGAGTGGCAAGCGAATCGGCTGCGCGAGTTGCTCGACTCCACCAACATCGAGGTCTATCTGCTCAATACCGGCCGAGTGGGCGGGCCGGAAAGTGACGACCGGTCGACCAAGGTGACTCCAGCCATTTCCGCCGCGATCGTGGCAGCCATCGCTCACGGTGGAATCGAATGGGAGATCGATCCCGACTTTGGATATGAAGTGGCCACCGTGGTGCCCGGCGTAGATGACCCCGCCACCCTGCGGCCGCGGGTCACATATGAGTCGCAAGGTCGCGCTGCCGAGTACGCCGAGATGGTGGCCGGCCTCAAGATCGAGCGCTCCGAACACCTGGCTTCGTATCGCGACCTGATGCCAGAGATCGCAGCCGCCGTGTGAACGCCGGTTCGATTGCCGGAGACATCGATCAGCTCTACCGGCGCGCCGTGGAACGAGCCGCCGAGGTGACCGAACCCGCGCTCATCGAGTGGGCCGAGCAGGTTGCCGGAGTCGTCGGAAGCGATCGAGACCTGGCCCGAGCGACGCGGCGAGCTATTCGCACCGCACGCAAGCTGGCCAGGTACTGGATCGAGCACGACCCCGCTCGGCTTCCCGACTGGCACAACGGCGTCGATGAGGCACTCGGGGGTCAGGGATGGC
>CAXMOL010000149.1:0-6364 GCA_964194935.1 uncultured Kiloniellaceae bacterium | reverse complement strand
TCGGTGGCGCTGGTGGGTGCCACCGGCGCCGGCAAGACGACGATCGCCCATTTGGTGCCTCGTTTTCGTGACGTGGACGAGGGAGTGATCACCGTCGACGGTTCTGATGTGCGCACGGTGCGTCTTGAAGAGCTGCGCCGCGAGGTAGCTGTGGTGTTCCAAGAGACGTTTCTGTTTTCTGCCTCGATTCGCGACAACATCGCCTTTGGCAACAGCGACGCCTCCGACGAGCAGGTTCGTCTCGCTGCCCGGCTGGCTCAGGCCCATGGATTCATCACCGACCTCGCCGACGGATACGACACGGTGGTGGGAGAACGCGGGCACTCTTTGTCGGGGGGGCAGCGACAGCGGATAGCGATGGCAAGGTCGGTGCTGCGTGATCCGCGGGTGCTCATTCTCGACGATGCAACCTCGTCGGTAGATGCTCTGGTCGAGGCCGAGATGCTCGCAGCCCTAGAGCAGGTGATGCGGGGCCGGACCACGATCATCATCGCCCATCGAACCTCGACGTTGGCGATTGTCGACCAGGTTGCTTTTGTCGACGGCGGGCGAATCGCTGCGGTCGGACCCCACATGGATCTGCTGGCGACCATTCCTCGATACGGCGAGGTGCTCGCCCAGGAGGAGGCGCGCCGATGAGCAACGGCCAAATCCGACGGGCTGCAGGTCTGGCTCGGGGCCTCAGGTCTGCCGCTCTCGGAGCGGTCTCTGCGACGATTGTGGCCACCGTTGCCCGCCTGCTCGGGCCGCTCGTGGTGCGTAGCGGGATAGATGACGGGATTGCCAAAGGCGACCGAAGACTGATCGCCACCACCGCCCTTGTCTTCCTCGGCCTGCTCGTCATTCAGTACGTCTCGCAGCGGATCGCCCAGCTTGCCGTTGCCACCCTCGGTGAGAAATACCTGCGGATTCTGCGCTCAACGATCTTCCGACATCTCATGCGCCTCGACATGGGCTTCTACGGGAGATCCAAGGCTGGGGTCTTGGTGAGCCGAATGACCAACGACATCGAATCGATCCAAGAGTTTGCCGAAGAGGGAGCGGTGACTCTGGTCACCAATCTGTTGACGATTGTCGGCGTTGCTGTGGCGATGCTTCTGGTAGATGTTGACGTCGCGCTGCAGGTCTTTACGTTGATCGTCGTTCTGCTCGTGATCAGCCGGGTCTTCCAGAGGTACGCGGCCCGGGCGTACCGAGAGGTCCGCACTCAGATCGGGCGAGTTCTTGCCTCGCTCCAGGAGGGAATCACCGGGGTCAGGGTGGTGCAGGCCTTTACCAACGAACCGGGCCAGGCGGGCGAATTTGGCGGGGTAAACGAGGATTACTTCGAGGCAAATATGAGAACCGCCCGAGCAGTGTCGTGGTACTTCCCGGTCGTGGCATTCCTCAGGGTGGCCGGGTATGGCGTTGTCCTGTTCTTTGGGGGACGCCGTGTGATCGACGGAGATCTCAGCTTCGGGTCGCTGGTTTCACTGCTTATGTATCTCGACTGGTTCTTCCAACCGATCACGAACCTGTCCAACACCTACAACCAGTTGCAGTCGGCCTCTGCTGCGCTTGGGAAGCTGTTCGCACTCCTCGATACCGAGCCGACGGTCATCGACCGAGCCGGAGCTGCCGATTTGCCAGCCGAGATCGAGGGGGCGATTCAATTCGAGAATGTGTCCTTCGGTTACCTGCCCGACCTGCCGGTAGTGGTGAATGTCGATCTCGAGATACCGCCTGGACAACGGGTGGCGGTCGTTGGCGAGACGGGGGCTGGAAAGTCCACACTCGCACGGCTAGTGCTGCGGTTCTATGACCCCGACCGGGGTGTGGTGATGCTGGATGGGCACGATCTACGTGCCGTCACACTGGAGTCGCGACCCCGCCACGTGGTGCTCATCCCGCAAGAGGGTTTTCTCTTCAACGGCACACTGCGCGACAACCTGAGCTACGCCCATCCCGAGGCAACCGACGAGGACCTGTGGTCGGTATGCAGTGCAATCGGCATCGATGGCTGGGTGCGCCAACTCCCAGAGCGGCTTGACACCCTGGTGCGGGAGCGGGGGAGTCGGTTCTCTGCAGGCGAGCGGCAGTTGGTTGCCCTGGGACGGGCCCTGCTCGCCGATCCCGCAGTGATCGTGCTCGACGAGGCAACCGCCAATCTCGATCCGGAGACCGAAGTGGGCGTCGAACGCGCCCTCGGCACCTTGCTGGAGGGTCGCACTGCACTGGTGATCGCCCACCGGCTTCGCAGCGCAGTGCAGGCGGATCGGGTGATCTTGATGGATCAGGGCAAGGTGATTGCCGATGGCACCCATATCGATCTGGTCGAATCCAGTGAGCCGTATGCCCGGCTGGTCGAGGTTTGGGAGCGCGGGGTGTTGCGGTAGGCCCTGGCTCTCCGCTCACGACACCGGGCGGGTTCGCTCCATCCAGCGTTCCGGATTCGCCATCAATTCAAAGCCGTATCGGGCATACAGCTGGTGGGCATCGGCGGTGGCGAGGATGATGCGCTGCAGGCTGGCCAGCTGTGGATGGTCGGCGACGGCCGCCATCAGGGCCTTGCCCAGGCCGCGACCGCGGTGCTCGTCGATGACGAATACGTCGCACAGCCAGCCAAAGGTGGCGAAGTCGGTGACGACTCGGGCGGCTCCAACCATCTCGCCATCGTCGGCGTACACGCCAAAGTTGAGACTGGCCTGCACCGACGTCGCCACCGTCTGGCGGGACCGTCCGGTTGCCCAATAGGACTCTTCGGAGATCCAGCGATGAATCACATCGAGGTCGAGCAGATCCGGGTCGGTGCTGATCAGGTAACCGTTGTGGCGGTGTTCGGTCATGGGCGAATCATGGGTCGCTGCAGTCCGGTGCGCTTGCCGGCGGCGAGTTCGGCCAGCAGATCGGCACCGTCCACCAATGCCACATCGATCGTGTCGGGAGCGACGACGGTTTCATTCGCCAGTGCCTCCAAGACCAGCTCGGAGTCGCCGGGAAGGCTCCCATAGGACCCCAGCAGCGAGTACTCATTGTTGGACCAAAGGACAACCGGAAGCGACACCACCGGTTCGATTCCAACGCCTACTACCACTGCCCGACCGCCGGGTCGGATCGACTTGATCGCAACGTCGACTGCCGATGCCGAGCCGACGAATTCGATCGCAGCATCGACTCCTCCGTCGGTCAGCATCTTGACCTGGCGGCCTATCGACGCTTCCGGCTCCACCAGGATTGTCTCGTCCACTCCCAGATCGGCCGCCCTGGCCAATGCCCCAGCGTCGGTGTCGGCGACGATGACGGCCGCGGCGCCTGCCAGTTGAGCGAATTGGATCCCGTAGGTGCCGAGGCCGCCGGCTCCGATCACCAATACGGTCTCGCCGGATTCGATACGGGCCCTGCGCCGTATTGCATGTAATGCAGTGGCTCCAGCGTCAACCGCGGTTGCGGCGGCCGCCACGGACACCTGCGGTGGACGGGCGACGACCGATTCGATCGGTACCGCAACGAGATCCGCAAAACCGCCGTCGACGTGGATTCCGAGGCCCCGGGCCCGTTCGCATAGGTTGGGGCGGCCCTCCAGGCAGCGGGGGCAGGAAAGGCAGAACCGCCCCACCTCGGCCACGACCTCGGCGCCGAGGGTGAGGTCGGTTCCCGGCGCGGACAGGATCGTCCCAGCTACTTCGTGGCCGAGGGTGATCGGCAAATGGCCGGTACGGGCCGAACCGTCGACGAAGTGCACGTCGGATCCGCACACCCCGCAGGCGCTTACCTCGATTACGACGGAGGAGGCGTCGGGCGGCGCCACCTCATCGAGGCGAATGTCTCCAGGGCCGTGGAGGCGGAGTGCGCGCATCCCGTGATTGTCGCAGGAGGGCTCGAGAGAGGTGCTGCGGTCGGATCTGAACGGTGGCGGGGTTGATAAGGAGGGCCGCCGCTGGTTTGGGCACGACGTATTGGCTGAGTGGGTCGGCTCTCAGTGGCCCCGACCGCGTTCTTGGCTCACGATTCGATGGCCGAAAGCCAGTCCTGCCGCCACGCTTCTAGAGACTCCACCTGGTTGAACGTATAGAAGTGTGCCGCCTCGATGTTCGCGCTCGGATCGGCAATTACCTCGCTGAGCCCGATGGCGAGCCGATCCGGCGAATAGGTGCTCTTCCGGGTGAGCCGGCTCAGCAACCCCCGATGGCGCGACAGGAAGCGGGCTGATGCCCCGACGCCGATCTGCGCCGAGATTCTGATCAGCTTGCGGATCGAGGCTACCCCTGGCATACCAAGGTGAATCGGCAGCGTGATGCCATCGGAGCGGATGTCGGTGACCCAGTTGGAGATGATGCCCGGGTCGAAGCACATCTGGGTGGTCATGTAGGAGGCAAAGGCCTGCTTCTCCTTCAAGGACTGACGCAGCGCCTGGCGAGCGATGAACGAATGACCGTCGGGATAGGCGGCTATCCCGATCTTCGGCAGCGGATCGCTGAGACCAGCGATGGCTTGGAGAAGCGAGAGAGCGTCGGGATACTCCCCGGGGGTAGTGGAGTCGCCGCCGACCACGAATATCTGACCAATCCCGGCTTGGGCGATGGCGTCAAGGATGCGCGCCAGGTGATCGGTGTTTGCGACCGATCGCGCCGCGACGTGCGGAATGACATCGAAGCCTCGCCGCGCCAACTTGGTGGCGTATTCGACCGTGGGCTCGATTCCCTTAGTAGGGGACGCGGTGATGGTCACTGTGGCGGCCTTAGGCAGAAACTCGATTTGATCAATCGCGCTGCGGAAGGGGAGTAGCTCGAACTTCGGCTCCACGATCAGCCGTCGCACCGCCTCCGGGTATTCGGTCATCAACCAGCCTCCTCGATGAGATCATCGATCAGGCATTGGCACCTTCCCCTCGGGGTGGTTGCCGCGGCGTCGGCGGGCCTGTCCCTCGACCGCTCTGGATGATTGCCCCGAACCTAGTTACAGCCGTTGCGGTCTACAAGGGGTTATCGCGCCAGTGGCGCTGTGGGTCGGACGCGTACACTCGTGATCGGGAACCGAGCGGCTGGTCACGGCCAGGCGCCATCGTGATTCAGAGGAGGAACGACCATGAGCAACGCCAGCCTCGAAGACGTGCTCCAATCGGCAGGAAACACAGTGGACATGTTGCGCAATTCCCAGACCGGCGCCTATGTCTATCCCATCGTTGCTCCCGAGTTCAGCAACTGGCGTGATGAACAGCGGGCGTGGCGGGAATCGGCGGTGCTCTACGACCAGTCACACCACATGGCCGAGGTGACGGTTGCGGGTCCGGATGCCGAGAAGCTGCTCTCGAGACTTGCCATCAACAGCTTTGAGAACTTCCCGGTCACCAAGGCCAAGCACTTTGTCCCCACCAGCTATGACGGTTACGTGATCGGTGACCTGATCATGTTCCGGATGGCCGAAGACGAATTCAACCTGGTCGGACGGGTTCCCAGCGTGAACTGGATTCAATTCCACGCAGAGACCGGTGATTACGACGTCAGTCTGGAGCGGGATGACAGGTCGCCTTCTCGCCCGGGGAAGAACCCAGTCATCCGCAGGCATTACCGGTTCCAGATCCAAGGACCGAACGCGCTTGGGGTTCTCGAGAAGCTCAACGGCGGGCCCCTTCCCGACATCAAGTTCTTCAACGTCGGAACCATGAATGTCGCCGGACGTGAGGTTCCGGCGTTGCGGCACGGCATGGCAGGTGAGCCTGGCATGGAGATCTGGGGGCCTTATGCAGAAGGCGACGAGGTTCGTCAGGCGATCCTCGATGCCGGTGGCGATTTCGGCCTCATGCAGGTGGGGTCGCGCGCATATGCAACGAACACGCTGGAGTCGGGATGGATACCGTCGCCGTTGCCCGCTGTCTACTCAGGTGACGAGATGAAGCCGTATCGCGAGTGGTTGCCAGGTGGCGGATACGAAGCCTCCGGTTCCATCGGCGGCAGCTTCGTATCCGAACACATCGAGGACTACTACGTCACTCCCCACGAGCTCGGCTACGGGTCCTATGTGACGTTCGACCACGACTTCATCGGGCGCGAGGCCCTGGAAGCCAAGAAAGACGCACCGCATCGGCAAAAGGTGACCTTTGAGTGGAACCCGGACGATGTCGGGAGGATCTTCCAGTCCATGTTCAATCCGCCGGGAGAGAACTACAAGGTCATTGACCTCCCGCTGTCGAACTACACATCGGCCACCTACGACAACGTGACCAAGGACGGCGAGACGGTCGGCTTTTCGATGTTTAGCGGTTACAGCTTCAATGAGCGGGCGATGATCTCATTGGGGATAGTGGACTCGAATATCGAGGTCGGTGATGAGCTGACCTTGGTCTGGGGCGAGGAAGGCGGAGGAACCGATAAGACGACCGTCGAAC
>CAXMOL010000148.1:0-53281 GCA_964194935.1 uncultured Kiloniellaceae bacterium | reverse complement strand
GCCGAATGCTCGCTGTCCACCGGCAAGAGCATGCCATTGCCGCCGGCGAGGGCCGCCAGAACGACGTCTCCGCCGGCGACCAGGCTCTCCTTGTTGGCCAACGCCAGCCGGTTTCCGGCATCGAGCGCGGAGACGGATGCCGGAAGTCCGGCGACTCCTACCGTCCCGTTTACGACCGTTGCATTCGGTGTCGCTGCCAGCTCGACGAGCGACTCCGGGCCAAACAGCACCCTGTCACCGAACCGGGCGATCAGATCATCACGCTCCGACGGCGTGGGTCCGGCGACACCAATACGGGCGTCGGGATACGTGGCGGCGATGGCCAGAAGCGCCTCTGAGTGCGCCCTGGCCGCGATCGCCACGACATCGAGTTCAAGCCGGTCGGCAACCTCGAGACATTGACGCCCGATCGACCCAGTCGCTCCCAGGACAACTAGTTGGGTCAACCCAACAAGCCGATCGCCTCGTACAACACCCACGCCGCCGGGATGACGAACAAGAAGGCGTCGATTCGGTCGAGGATGCCTCCGTGTCCGGGAAGGATCGAACCCATGTCCTTTACCCCGAGACTTCGCTTGATCATCGACTCGGCGAGATCTCCAATTGGAGCCAGGAACGCAGCAATGGCTCCGAGAGCGAGGCCCGACTTCAGGTCGAATGGGCCCAACTCGAAATAGCCAATCGAACCGGCCACGATGAAAGCAGATGCCATGGCCCCAACAAGACCCTCGGTGGTCTTGTTGGGAGAAAGGACCGGCGCCAATGGGCGCTTGCCCCAGGTTCGACCAGACCAGTAGGCGCCGATATCGGTGGCAGCCGTCACCGCCACGATGGCAAACACCAGCACGACGTGGTCCTCCGCCCTGCCAATCGGAATCGCAAACGCAGCGGTCGCTACTACCCAGCCGACACCGAGGGTGGTGAGACCACCATTCGACAACGCATCTCTGCGAGTCGGCGAGAACGCATAGAAGAAGAATGTGACCGTGGAGGTGAGCAGCACTCCGATCGGAATGGCCAGAGGACCGTGGAACCAAGTGGCAGCCAGGGTGCCTGCCCCACCGACGATCCCGAACAATCCGAGAGGCAAGTATCCGGCCCGGCGCAACGCGCCGTAGAACTCGACCAAACCGACCATGACAACGAGACCGATGAAGACGGCAAACGCTTCCGACGCCAGCAACAGTGATCCGAACAGCAAGACCACGAGGACCAACCCCGTCGCCACCCTTGCCCCGAAATTCGAACTGACCGGAGCAACGTACTCGCCACCGCTGCCCAGATCGGCCACGTCCTCAAACCCGAGCACGCCGGTCTCCATGCCCGGCATCGCTGCACTGATCGCCTGCCACTGGGTCTGTTCCTCACCTGCCTCGGCAATCGATGCAGCCAGATCGCGGTGCTCGATGGTGCCGCCGGCGGCGTAGATCTCCTCGTCGAAATCGGTATCGCCGGAATACGGGACATCCATTGCCTCAGTCGGCATCGCAGTGGCGTCCACGTCGTCGGTGACCCAACCATCGTCGGTGGTATCGAGGTGTGAGAGCATCGTCTCTTCAGGTAACTCGAACTGTTCGGCTTGCGCACCGTCCGGAAACTGTTCATACCCTGGCGGAAGACCACCCTGCAACAACGGTTGCTCGTACTCATATGTCCCGTCGGCGTTATCGGCCTCAGAATCTGCTCCCGATTCGACGGCATCCACCACGGCTTCCTGCCACGGCTCGTAACCCTCGGGAATCGCCACAGGTTCTTGTGGTAGCTCCGCCACAGCCGCCGGCTCCTCGATGTCGAAGAGGTTCACCGGTTCTGCCTGCCATCGGGCCTGGCCCTCCCACGCCCCATCCGATTCATCGGCCAACTCGGTATCGGGTGTTTCTGCCGCCTGAGGCGCCGCCGCCTCGTCCTCATCGATATCGGCCATCCAATCGGCTGGAAGTCGCCCGGGATCTCCCTGCCAATGAGCTACATCCTCAAGCTCGGCGTCGGGAAGTTGATCCAAGCCTTCCGGCTCAGCAGGGGCCGACGGTTGAGCATTCGGCTGGTCCACCGGTCGCGATTCCTCGGGTTCCGCAAAGAGATCGCCCTGTTCGCCGAACCCGGTCCCCTCAAGCGCCTGGGTTAGAGCGGCCGCCACATCTCCCGCGCCACCCGCGGATTCGGGCTCGAGATCGTCGGCCTCCAAGAAAGGCACCTCGTCCGGCGGCAAATAGGCGGCATCGTCGGTGATGGCCGAGTCGGAAAGAGGTGCAGCAGGCATCTCGTCTTCGAACTGCTGCGCAACCGGCTGTTCCACCCAATCGTCGACGCCTCCCACGAAACCGTCGTCAATGACATCGGGTTCAGATCTCCTGCGGCGCCGGAATAGGCCGCGCCTTTGAACGGGTTCGTCTTCGTACCAGTCGTCAAACGCCTCGACACCGGCCGGAGCCTCAGCAGGACGACCAAACGTCGAATCGCTTGCATCTGGCGTCTCGGAGGGAGTCGGTTCGGTCGCAGCGCCGACGAACCCATCGTCGATGACCCCATCCTCACGAGAATCCTTGCGCCGCCCGAAGCGACGGCGACGTCGCGGCTCAGGCTCTGATTCGTAGGAACCCCAGTCGTCTGTCTCACCCGTAGGTGCGTCATCCGCCGCAAGAGCGTCAAAGGCCTCCGGGCCGGCCACTCCATATTCTCCGACGATTCCGTCATCGCCCTCAGGCGCCTCCGCAACCTGGAGATCAGCCGCAAACACCGGGTCAACATCGATCGTTTCATCAGCAGCAGAACCATCCGGCTCGCTGCTCGATGCCGCCGGCTCCTCCTCCAAATCCTCCACTTGCTCGGACTCGAACTCGACCGTCTCGGCACCGGGAGCTCCTCCGGTTGTCAGGCCGATCCATGACGGCTGCTCGACGGGGAAGACCTGCTCGGGATCAGGCGGCTTGTCGACCGTCCACGCCGGCGGCGGACCCTCTTCATCGCTCCCGGCCCGAAAGCGGGTTGCCGGGGTCTCCTGCTCCAGTACTGCATCGAACGGATCGTCGGCCGACACCGGGTCGACACCCTCAGAAGGACGCCTCTCGTCCTCCGCCGGAACCAGGTCGACACCCTCAGAAGGACCCTCCGCAACATCCGCCGGAACCAGGTCGACACCCTCAGAAGCACGCCTCTCGTCCTCCGCCGGAACCGGGTCGACACCCTCAGAAGAACCCTCCGCAACATCCGCCGGAACCAGGTCGACACCCTCAGAAGAACCCTCCACGTCATCGACGGTTGTCTTGTCGAAGTCGGGCTCAAAGAGATCGTCGGCTTCCGCCTGGTCGGCTTTTCGCTCGCGACGAGTTCGCCGCTTTCGCTTCTTTGGCTCCTGCTCGAGCGATTCGGGATCGCTTAGTGCCGATTCGGTTTGGGCCGATTCGATCTCGTCGCCCGACTCGTCGTCGATCCCCCCAGGGTGCCAAGGGTCGCCCGGATGCGGACGGAACCCGTCTTCATCGCTTCCGGTCACGGCGCCTCCTCGAACTGCTCAGGTTTACACCTCGAGCAGCTCGGCCTCTTTGTGTTCTAGAAACTCGTCGATCCTGCTCGTGTGCTTGTCGGTGATCTCCTGCAGCTCCTGCTCACCGCGTCGGATGGCGTCTTCAGACACCTCACCATCAAGCGATTCGATGTCGTCTTTGACGTGGCGACGAACGTTGCGCACCGCCACCCGACCCTCCTCGGCCATGTGCCGAACCACTCTGATGAGTTCATGGCGACGTTCCTCATTCAGCTGAGGAAAAGCGAGACGGATCACGTTGCCATCACTCGACGGGTTCAGCCCTAGGTCCGATGACTGCAGGGACCGCTCGATGTCGGCAATGACAGACTTGTCGTACGGCTGTACCAGAAGCATTTGAGGCTCGGGCACTGAAACCGATGCGAGTTGCTGCAGGGGTGTCGGGGTCCCGTAGTAGTCAACGGTGACGCGGTGCAGAACAGCAGCGTTAGCTCGACCGGTCCGAACGGTTGCAAACTCGCCCTGGAGGTGATCCACGGCTTGGTCCATCTTTGTTGAGGCCTCGCCCAGGAGTTCCTCGATCACGATCGCCTCCTCTCAGCGGACGAGCGTGCCGATCGGCTCCCCACGGACAGCGCGGGCGATGTTGCCCGGAACAGTGATGTTGAAGACCCGAATCGGCAGGTCATTTTCCATACACATCGTAATGGCAGTGCTGTCCATCACCCGCAGACCTTTCTCGAGCACCTCCATGTATGCCAGCTCATCGAACATCTCGGCAGTCGGATCCTTCTCGGGATCGGACGAGAAGACACCGTCGACCCTGGTGCCCTTCAGCACCAGATCGGCTCCGATCTCTGCTGCACGCAACGCCACCGTTGTGTCGGTCGTGAAGTATGGGTTTCCGGTACCGCCGGCGAAGATGACGGCGCGACCCTTCTCGAGATGGCGCATGGCTCGCAGCCTGATGTACGGCTCGGCGACCTGTTCGATCTTTATCGCCGTTTGTACTCGGGTGGGGCAATCGGCCGCTTCCAGCGCGTCACGCAACGCCAGCGCGTTTATCACGGTCGCCAACATCCCCATGTAGTCAGCGTTGGCACGATCCATCCCCGATGCCGCTGCCGACAGTCCGCGAAAGATGTTGCCGCCGCCAACCACCATGGCGATATCGTGGCCCTCGGAATGGACGCCAGCGATCTCCGCGGCAATGGATTGAATGGTCTTGGGATCAATGCCGTACCCGAGTTCAGGGTCGGCAAATGCCTCACCCGACAGTTTGAGCGCAACTCGGTGACTCACCCCTCGTCCGTCTCCCCGATGCCGATCCTCACGAAGCGTCGCACTCCGATGTTTTCACCCATCTGAGATATGAGCCGGTCGACCAATTGGCCGACCGTTCCCTCGAATTTGTCGGTATTTGCAAAGGTCTGGTCGTACAGCACGGTGTCTTCGTAGAACGACTTGATGCGGCCGTCGACGATCTTGTCCACGATGTTTTCAGGCTTTCCCTCGTTACGTGCCTGGGCTGCGATGAGTTCCTTCTCCTTGTCGACCGCAGCCGCCGGAACCTCATCACGATTGACCCATTGAGGACGATACGCAGCGACGTGCATGGCAATGTCTCGGGCCGCCTCCTGGAACGCGTCACTCTTGGCAACAAAGTCGGTCTCAGAGGCGAGCTCGACAAGGACCCCGATGACAGGGCGTTCCGCCTGCACGTGCAGATAGTGACCGATCGTTCCTTGATTGGTGGCCCGATCCGACCGCTTGCGAGCCTCAGCCAGTCCCTGCTCACGTAGAAGATCCGCGGCCCGTTCTGCATCACCCTCCGACTCCTCCAGAGCGCGCTTGGCATCCATCATCCCGGCGCCGGTCGCCTTGCGAAGGGCGGCGACATCCTTGGCGGTGATCTCACTCATCGCCGGCATCCTTGTCTGGTTCATCCTTGGCCTTGGCCTTGGCCAGCTCAGCACCTTCGATACACCCGTCGGCCAAGAGCTCGGCCATCAACTGTGCAGATCGAATGGCGTCGTCGTTGCCCGGGATCACGAAATCGACGAGGTTGGGATCACAGTTGGTGTCGACCAAAGCAACGACCTTGGCGTCGATCCGCGACGCCTCCTTGACGGCGATCGCTTCGGTCTTGACATCGACGATAAACACCACATCTGGTTTCCGGTGCATATCCCCGACGCCGCCCAGAACAGTCTGAAGCTTGGTGAGTTCCCGGCGCAACCGAAGAGCCTCCTTCTTTGGCAGCGCGTCCATTTCACCCGACGAATCCATGCGCTCGAGTTCGCGCATATAGAGGATTCGCGTGTGAATGGTTGCAAAGTTGGTGAGCATTCCACCGAGCCAGCGGTGGTTTACATACGGCATCTCAGCTCGTACAGCGGCATCCATTACGGCGCCCTGAGCCTGCTTCTTCGTTCCGACGAAGAGAACCACTCCCCCTTTGGCAACGGTGTCGCGGCACAGGTCATGGGCGCGCTGAGCCGCCTCGAGTGTTTGGCGTAAATCGATGATGTGAATCCCGTTGCGCTCCGAAAAGATATACGGACGCATCTTGGGATCCCACCGCCGGGTCTGGTGCCCGAAATGGACTCCAGCCTCCAGTAGTTGTCGCATAGTGACGTTGCCCACTTGGGCCTCCTTGTTTCGCGGTTGGTCCTCCGCCTGCCCTTCGAACATCCCCAGAGTCCGCGCTTAGCGTGCTCTGACCGCGGGAGTCTGCGGCAGACGTGCGTAATAGAGCCGGAGTGTAGCCCTCGTCCGGCGCTGTCAGATCAACTAATGGCCCGGCTCGATCATCCGGTTGCGCAGGCTCATCACGGACTTCGTGTGTATCTGACAGATGCGCGACTCAGTCACTCCGAGCACCCCTCCGATCTCGGCGAGAGTGAGTCCCTCGTAGTAGTAGAGCGTTATAACCAGGCGCTCGCGTTCTGGCAGACGGTTGATCGCATCGGATAGGAAGTAGCGCGTCTCTTGCTTTTCGAACGACTCCCCCGGCGCTCCCATGCGTGCATCTGACAAGAGATCGCCGATCGTCGCCGATGACCTCTCCCCGGGATCGAGCAACTCATCTAGGGCTACAAATCCGAGACCTGCGATTTCTCCCAATTGGGTCTGCAACGTCGGCACCGCCAGGCCCATGTGCTCTGCAAGTTCATCTTCAGTCGCACTGCGCTTGAGCCTGTGTTCGAGTTCGTCGAGCGAACGCTGGATCTCACGGGCCCGCGCCCGGACCGATCGAGGCACCCAGTCGAGTGCGCGCAACTCGTCGAGAATTGCCCCTCGGATTCGGTTTACGGCGTAGGTCTCGAACTTTATTTCGCGCTCGAGATCGAACTTGTCTATGGCGTCGATCAGTCCAAACATCCCATAGGAAATCAGGTCGGACTGCTCCACGCTGCGCGGCAGTCCCACACCAAGCCGGCCCGCGACAAACTTCACGAGTGGCGAGTAGTGAAGGATCAACCCCTCACGGGCTTGCTGGTCGTCTTCTTTCTTAAAGCGCTCCCAGAACCCCTCCAACTCGGAGTCGCTGGGTTCAGGCGCGCGGATGCGATCGCTCATATGTCGCCTTCAGGTGACGGCGGGACACAGCAGTGTAAATCTGGGTGGTCGCAAGTTCAACGTGGCCTAGAAGCTCCTGCACGGTTCTCAGGTCCGCACCCCCTTCAAGGAGATGAGTCGCAAAGGAATGTCGTAGGGCGTGGGGAAAGGTTCCGAGGCGAGCCTTGGCCACCCGACGCACTCCCCTGGTATCGAGTCGACCGCCGCGCGCCCCGATCCACAACGCCTCGGTCGGCCTCGATCTGTTGAGTGACGGGCGCCCGGCAGCCAAATACCGATCAACCGCCTCGCGAGCCGGTCCGGCGAGCGGAACAACCCTGTCGCGTCCTCCCTTGCCCCGCACCTGCACCAGCTCGACACCCTCCACGTCGGCCACACTCAGGCCGGCGAGTTCGGAGACCCGCATCCCGGTGCCATACAACACCTCGAGAAGTGCTCGATCCCGCAACGAGATCGGGTCATCGCCATCGAGCGAATCGAGCAAGTCTGCGAGCGTCCCCGCCTGCATAGGCCGAGGAAGGCGCTGCGGACGTTTGCGGGTCGGTAGTGAGGCGGAAGGGTCAGAATCGGTGATGCCCCTTTTGATGGCGTCCGAGTAGAACGATCTGACTGCGGAGGCCTTACGGGCGACCGATCGCGGCGCGTAGCCCCTGGTCAGCAAGTTGGCGTGGAAACGACGTAACACATTGCGATCGACCCCATCGAGATCGGTGACGCCGTATCTGGCTGCAAATCCGAAGAATTGGGCAAGGTCGTTGCGGTAGGCATCGACCGTGTGAGGTGACAACCCGCGCTCGGTGACCATGCGATCCAGAAACGACTCCACGGCGTGGCTTGCCCAGCTTGGAAGGTTCGAGTCGTCGCTCACTCACCCATCGTGGCCGTTCCTCGCAAACGGGTCAACAACCGAAGTCACACATCGGCAACAACGCTCAAGGCTTCAACCAGGTCATCAGCGCCCAGTGCGGGTATCGCTCCATCGCGAATAAGGAGATTGCACCCGACCGAAGCCGTTCGATCCACGTCCCCCGGAACCGCAAACACCGTTCGGTTCTGAGCCACGGCGCGAGCCGCAGTGCTGAGCGACCCTCCGGTCGCCGCTGACTCAACCACTACAACCGCAGTCGACAGTCCCGAGATGATCCTGTTTCGAGGAGGAAACCGCCATGCCAGGGGCGACGCCCCAGGAGGATATTCCGTGACGACGCTCCCACCTGTAGCAAGGAGGTCGGACCGCAGCGACGCATGCTGACGTGGATAGCTGACGTCGGATCCACACCCAAGGACAGCCACCGTCCGTCCGCCGGCTGCCACCGCCCCACGGTGGGCAGCACCATCAATGCCTCGAGCTAATCCGGACACGACGACCCACCCGGCGCCAACACACGCGGCACCGAACTCGAAAGCGAGTCTCCTGCCGTACTCGGTGCACCGCCTGGTCCCCACGATGGCGATTCGCCTCTCGGTCGGCAGTACCCCCTCCCTGAACAGCCACAAAGGGGGATCGGCCACATGCCCAAACGATGTCGCCCATGGTGCGTTGGCGGCGACATCGAAGGCGACTCCGGCACCGGCGACTCTCAGCCGGCACTCGTCGGCACCAAGCAGCGGGTTAGCAACGGCCTCGACTCCAGATTCGACTGCAGTGACTACCCGATCAGCGGTTCCATGGCGTTCCAACAGACGCTGCACCCGCTCGGGATGCAGGCCGAGAAACGCGAGTCGCAGGCATGCATCGGAACTCACAATTCACCCCTCAGATCCAAGGCCTGCGCCACATCACCCACCTCGATCGGAGACCTCCCATCGAGATCGGCGATGGTCCGGGCGACTCGACGAACCCGATCCCAACCCCGTCCGGTCAGACCGAGAACATCGACTCCGCGGCGGAGCTCTGCCTGAGCCTTGGTCGACCATGACATCGCATCGAGAGCCGGCCGATCGAGATGGCAGTTGAGTCGGCTCCGCTCGGATTGAGCCCGTCTTGCTCCCAGGACCCGCCGACGAACGGCAGCCGAACCCTCCCCGGGCGGGCCGCCCAACTGATCGGCCGCAACTCGTGGAACGGAGACTCGAAGATCGAAACGGTCGATGAGCGGGCCGCTGAGCCGGCGCCGATACCGTTCAACAACGCCAGACGAGCAGCGGCAAGGACGGCGTTCATCTCCCAGGTAGCCGCACGGGCACGGATTGGTCGCAGCTACCAACTGGACGCGAGCCGGAAACGCCACAGATATTCCCTTGCGGGCCACGTGGACGACGCCTTCCTCTATCGGCTGTCGCAGCGAATCGAGCAGATGTGGCGGAAACTCAGCCAATTCATCGAGAAACAACACACCACGATCCGCCAGCGTCAGTTCTCCCGGGACCGGGACACCGGATCCACCTCCAAGGATCGCTGCCGTTGTGGCGCTGTGGTGCGGGGTACGAAACGGAGGACGCGTCGACAGCAGCGGCGGCCGCCCACCAGCCGCCCTGGCGCGGGCGACATCGAGTTGTTCCTCCTTATCGAGATCCGGCAGGACCGTGGGCAGCGATCTAGCCAACATCGTCTTTCCCGAGCCGGGTGGACCGCTCAGCAGCAGATGGTGTCCGCCGGCGGCGGCGATCTCCAGAGCCCGCCGAGCAACCGGCTGGCCGCGAACCGCAGCTAAATCGAGCGTGGCCTCATCGATCGCCTGTGACGGTTGGGGTTGGAACTCGCCGACCTCAGCAGGCTCGGCGACCGCCCCCACCACAGCTTCAGCCAGCGAAGCGACTCCACAAACGTCGCCACCCGCCAGTGCCGCCTCCGCCGCTCCATCAGCAGCGACCACACAACGCAGCCCCCGGCGGCGGGCAACGATCCCAGCGGCGAGCGAGCCCCGCTGCCCCCTTACCGATCCGTCGAGAGCCAACTCTCCGAGGGCGACCACATCGCACACCCCCGGTGGGATCGTTCGAGCGGCTGCGAGCAATCCCAGCGCGATGGGGAGGTCGTAAGCCGATCCCACCTTGGGAAGATCGGCAGGGGCGAGATTGACTGTCACCCGGCCCGCGGGGAAGGGGAACCCGCTCGCCAACATCGCAGAGCGAACCCGCTCCCGAGCCTCCCGCACAGCCGCGTCGGGGAGACCGACGATGGTAAAGACCGACTTGCCCGTACCCGAGACGTGTGCCTCGACTCGGACCGGACAGGGTTCGACGCCCACCAGGGCCGACGAAGTTACGGACGCAAACACACTGTCAAGATATGGAGCGGGTGTGACTGGGTCTAGACAGGCGTCTTGACGGCGGGCCGCTCCAACCCGAGACCGATAGGTATCAGCTGCCCTTGAAGTCCGGTGGCCGCTTCTCCAGAAATGAGATCAGCCCCTCTACGGCGTCTTCGGACGTCAGCAGGATGGCCTGCGCCTGAGCCTCGTAGGCAAGGGCTTCATCGAAAGACATCTCGAACGAGCGATCCAACCCGGCCTTGATAAAACGCTGCGCCAGCGGGGCGCCCGCTGCCAGATCCGTAGCCAAAGTCTCGACCTCAGCAGACAATTCTTCAATCGGCACGACCCGGGTGGCGATCCCGTATTCGAGCGCCTCCGCCGCCGAGATGATGCGCCCGGTCAACGCAAGCTCCTTCGCCCTGGCAATCCCAACCCTTCGCGGTAGCAGCCAGCTGCCGCCGAAGTCGACGGTCAACCCGCGCTTTACGAATATTTCCGTAAAGCGGGCCCGGTCGGTGGCCAGCAGGATGTCGCATCCAAGCGCAAGGTTCATTCCGGCTCCGGCCGCGACTCCATCCACAGCCGCAACTGTTGGTTTCGTCGTCGCATGGAGTGCCCGCGTGGCTCGACCGAGCTCCGACATCGATTGGTACCAGGAACTGACGCCACCCACAGACGTGCTCGAGCCCACATCGAGACCAGAACAGAAGTTCCCACCGGAACCGATGATGACCAGAACACGGGCATCCGAATCCTCAAATGCCTCCAAAGCATCGGCCAATGCGCCCCATTGATCGGCCGGAATCGCATTACGACGCGACGGGTTATCGATGGTCAGAGTGCGGATCGCCTTGTCGTCGCTCACCACGAACATGGCAGGAACAATACCGGCACCTACCATGCCGCTCATGGGCTTCAACCCCTTCCGCTCCCAGCAAAAGTCTGCAATCGACATCGTCATGATCGTCGGGACCTTGCTCGTCGTCGTGGTGCTTCTGGCGTGGGCCACTCTTTCGGGGTAGAGGTCGTCACCCCGGTCCAGCCGTACGCCGCCCGCAAGCGCTACGTCTGCCCCGGATGTGATGGAAACATCGAGGCCGGTGAGGGTCACTTTGTCGTCGTTCCAGAATTCGAGCCCGATCTGCGTCGCCACTGGCACCGGGGGTGCTGGTATTTGGAGCAGCGTCGACGCCACGGTCGCTAGCCGGCGTCGCGGTACCAGCGGATCGTGGCGCGCCCTGCATGGGGCGTGACGGTGATGAGATCAAGACGGCGAGGCGAGGGGCGCAGCCGCTGCATCGTTCGACGAAGAGTTTCGACCTTGGCATCGGTGAAGTGTTCGAACGCGGTCGTGCCTGTCTTTACTTCGACGGCAACAATCACGCTTCCGTCCTTGACGATCAAGTCGATTTCTCCACGGCCGGCCCGGATGTTGCGTCCGAGAACGGCACAACCTCTTTGCACGAGAAACCGCGCCGCAATCTCCTCGCCGAAGTCGCCTAGGCGTCGTCGGTGGGCAGCTCGAGATCGGGGTGTTCCACTTCCTCGACGTTTACGTCGCGGAAGGTGAGCACCGTGACCTTCTTGAGGAACCGAGCCGGTCGATACATATCCCATACCCATGCATCCTCGAGTTCGATTTCGAAGAACACGGAACTCCCGGCCTGCTGGGTCTTCATGTCGACACCGTTGGCCAGGTAGAAGCGACGCTCAGTTTCGACGACATAGCGAAACATCGGGAGCACGTCGCGGTACTCGCGATAGATCTGGAGCTCGACATCGGATTCGTATCGCTCGAGGTCTTCTTCGCTCATCGCCTCTCCTGCGGGCCCACAATGTGATCGAGCGGGGATGGTAACCCTGCCGCCGATCCTGCGTTCTGCGTGTTCAACACCAATGTGAGCCAGAGGTAGGACAAGGATTGAGCACTCCTCACAGTCCTCCCCACCTGCTTGGCGGCCAGACACGAACAAACGCTCGACCGATGACAGACGACTCGGGGACCGGACCGAATCTCCTGCTGTCCTCGCTCTGGTTCCGGTTGTCCCCCATCATGAACAGGTGATCGGCAGGAACCTCCAATGGCCCGAAGTCGGGCATTTGCACCGTCGGGCTCAGATATGGCTCATCGATGGGCGAGCCGTTGACAAAGACGGTGTTGTCCCGAATCTCGATCGTGTCGCCGCCCAAGGCGATGACACGTTTGATCAACGCGGTGTCCGGGGTAGACAATCCGAGCGACTCCCCGATGTTGCGAAACACGGCTCCGAGCAAGTTCTCGCCATCGCTCGGTTCTCCAAGCGGTGAGTCGAACACGACCACGTCACCATGACCGGGATCGCCGAATCGGTACGCGAGCTTGTTGACCATCACCCGATCACCCTCGAGCAGCGTGTCACGCATCGAGGCAGACGGGATAAAGAACGCCTGCACGAGGAACGTCTTGATGAGAACCGCAACAACCAGCGCCACAACGATGAGAACCGGGAGTTCCTTCCAAAACGCTCGTGTGGCGTCTGCCTTCTTGCTACGAAGTCGCGCCGCGACGCGCAGAGCTTCCGTCTCAGGATCTACTTGGAAAGGGTCAGACGGCGGGTCACCACCGAACGGCGTCAAAGCCTCGACGACCGGATCAGCCTGGTCGAACTGATCCGCCGTCGGGAAATCGGTTGGGTCGGTGGGCACGGCTGGAGATTACCGGGGACCCGCTGCTGCGAGCAGCCGCTAGGAGTCCCGCTTCTCCTTGATGCGAGCGGACTTGCCGACCCGGTCGCGCAGGTAGTAGAGCTTTGCTCTGCGAACGTCGCCTCGCCGAGTCACTTCGATTTCGTGAATGATCGGTGCGTGCAGCGGGAAGATCCGCTCGACCCCGACACCAAAACTGATCTTGCGGACCGCAAAGGTCTCGCTGAGGCCTCCGCCATCACGGGAGATCACGGCACCCTCGAACACCTGAACGCGCTCGCGACCGCCTTCGACAACTCGCACGTGGACTTTTACGTTGTCCCCGGGGCTGAAATCAGGAATGTCGTCGCGGAGGAATTCAGCCTCGACCTGGTCAAGCGTGTTCATCGGGAGTCCCTTCGGAGGAGCGCGGACGGCCGTCCGGCGCCGCCGGATCATACCCTTCCCTCTCGGTCACGACGAATTCTTCAACGAGATCGGGGCGGCGGCGCTTGGTGCGCTCCAGGCGCTGTTGGTGGCGCCATTGGGCGATCCTGCCGTGGTCACCGCTCAGCAGAATCTCGGGAACGGACCACCCCTGGTACTCCGCCGGCCTGGTGTACTGCGCTTCCTCCAGCAGTCCATCGCGGAAGCTCTCCGATTCAGTCGACTCAGGATTCCCAATGACCCCCGGAAGCAGACGGGCAACTCCCTCAACAATTGCAACGGCAGCCGCTTCGCCTCCGGCGATCACGAAGTCCCCCAGCGAGACCTGCTCGTCGATCAGATGTTCGGCAACCCGCTCATCGACTCCTTCGAAACGGCCACACACCAAAGTGAGATGAGGGGCTTGCGCCCAACGATCGAGGTGGTCCTGGGTCATTGGATCACCACCCGGCGTCAGCAACACGCGATGAGAATCATTCAACGGCTTTAGCGCTGTGGCGAGCGGTTCGACCATCATCACCATGCCGGGTCCACCCCCGAACGGTGCGTCATCCACCTGTCGATGCGGACCCAGTCCATGCTGTCTGAGATCGACGATGTCGAGGTCGATCAACCCAGCCTCAATCGCTCGACCGACGATGCTGACATCGAGCGGCGAGTCGAAGAAGGCCGGAAACAGAGTGACAATCGTTATGCGCACAGACGGAGAGTATCGGCGCACCGACTGTGAAACCGCCCTGTATCGTCACCGGGTGGCTCGGAGACTCTCCTCGTTCTTGCTCGTGTGTAGTGCGGTGCTCATCGGAGCGACCCCTGCGCAGGCCCAGGTATCCGGATCGTGCACCGTCGATTTCAATGGTGTCGAGGCGGATCGAATCGACTCGCTCAGTAGCCCACTCGAACTGAACACCGACGACACTCTCATCTTCTCAGGGTCAGATCCCGCGGGAACCAGGTCAGCAGAACTAAAGATGATCATCGGGCCGGTCACAGTGGAGTCGAACACCACCACCTACGCGACTCCGGAGCAGGAGTTCCTCGCAACTATCACGCTCGACGACGTGAGTCCATACGGAGTCGGCCTGTTCCGCGCCGAAGGCTCCACAGACGGATGCACCGCCTCGGTCTGGGTTCGGGTATCCGGACGATTCCCGCTCGCCACGCTGACCGGGCTCACCGCGCTGGGATTGGCCCTTGGAGGCATCACCGGTCAACTCGGCGCAATTGCATCGCGCCGACGTTGGGCCCGGTCGGCAGCGGCGTTGGGCGGCATCGCCACCGGAGCCGGTCTAACCCTCATCGGTCAGGAGTTCGGACGATTCCAGGTCTCCTATCCGTCCTTGGCCGGCATCGCCGCGGCCACAGCAGGGCTGGGCTTCATCCTCGCTTCCCTGATCAATCCGACAATCAAGCAACAGCGGCGAGAGGAGCAGCGATCAGGCAGCATTCCTGCTGCCCGCCAAAGTTCTAAGCCGGAGCCCGCGCCTTCGGCGCCAAAGGCTGTACCCGCTCCGCCGGCTGTACCCGCTCCGCCGGCTGCGCCGGCTCATCCATCCGAGCCGTCAGCTCAGCCGAAATCGGAAACTACGGACGAACCCGCGGCTCCAGATCCGGACACCGACAAGATGACCGACCAAACAGCCACCGAACACGTGCCTCAACCCGTGCCGCGGAGCGGGCCTTACTGGTGCTATGTGATGGCCCCCACCGATGTATTCGACCTCACCGACCACACGAAGACGATTGCCGAACTGGCGCCGGGCAACTGGTACCTGGCAAAACGAACCCTGAGCGGCTGGGCACATGTGGTCGCCGCCGAAGGCGCCGAGGGCTGGGTCGCCGAAGGCGCGATCCACCGCCAGGGCTGAACCTACGAATCATCAATCACCTGAATCGGCCGCTCGTGATCGACCCCCGCCATCGACTAAGCGACAGCGACGATCTCGCGGCCGACTGTGAACCGTGGAGCGGTACGCTGAGCTCACTGAAGAAGGGACCTGATGACCGACCCGATTCGCGTCGGATTGATGGGCTTCGGCCGCATCGGACGCAACGTATTTCGCCAACTCGAGCAGAAACCGGGAATCGAGGTGGCGGCAATCGCCGACATCGCCGACCCGGCTGCACTCGTCTATCTGTTGGAGTTCGACACTATTTTTGGGCGATACCCCGGGGACGTCGATCTCGACGGATCAGACCTCGTCGTTGACAGCCGCAAGATTCCAATTCTCGACGGAGCAGAACCGGGCGAGGTCGACTGGAGTGCCCACAAGGTCGACATCGTCGTTCAGGCCACCCGTCGCCATCGAACACTCGCCGAGTGCCGCCGACACCTGGACGCCGGGGCGTCAAAGGTCGTGCTGGCTTCTACACCCGAGGATTGGAACGAGATGGACACCCTGATCGTCGGTGTCAACGATGAGGTGCTCGGACCCGACGACGATGTCATCGCTCTTGGCTCGAACACTTCCAATGCGCTGGCACCGATTCTCAAGGTGCTCGATGAGCACTTTGGCCTCGACCGCGCGATGTTCACCGTCGTCCACGCATTTACCAACGAGCAGCGCCTGGCCGACGTACCCGGCGACAACCTTCGTATGTCGCGGGCCGCGGCCGAAAACATAATCCCGACCGGCACCAATTCGCCAGAGATCGTTGAAAAGGTTCTCCCCCAATTTGCCGGCAAGCTGGCAGGCATGGCGCTAAACGTTCCCGTCGCCGACGGGTCGAACATCGATCTGGTCGCCTTCGTCAACACCCCGACCACGATCGAGGGACTAAACGACGCGATGCGCGCCGCAGCCGAAGGCAACCAGGTCATTGGCTACACGGAGGACCCGATCGTCTCCAGCGACGTCATCGGGAGTCCCAACAGCGCCCTGTGGGATGGGCTAGCCGCGTTGGTCATCGACGAGACGATGATCAAGGGAATCGTGTGGTTCGACAACGGCTGGGGCTACGCCGCCAGGGTCGTGGACGCCATCGAGCGCATGGCGTCGTTCGCAAGTCAGGGAGCCTCATCATGAAGATCGCCATCAATGGGTTCGGCCGGATCGGCCGAAGCGTCTTTCGAGTCGTCGCACAGCGGCCGGAGGCCGGAATCGAGATCGTTGCCATCAACGATCTCGCCGACGACGAGATGACTGGCTACCTCCTCAAGTACGACACCGTCATGGGCGAGTTCCCCGGCGAGGTCACCCTCACCGACGGGTATATCGAGGCCGGTGGGCATAGGGCGAAGCTGCTCACCGAGCGCGATCCCGGCGACCTGCCGTGGGCTGAAATGGGCGTAGATGTCGTTATCGAGGCAACCGGCGTGTTCCGGACGCGAGATGCCGTCATGAAGCATGTCGAGGCCGGCGCAAAACGGGTGATCCTCACCGTTCCTGCCAAGGACGAGCTTGATGCGACGATCGTGCTCGGCGTAAATGAACAGGACCTCAATTCAGATGTCCACGTCGTGTCGAACGCCTCATGCACCACCAATTGTCTCGCTCCGATAGCAAAGGTTCTCGACGACTCGTTCGGAATCAAACGCGGCGTGATGACCACGGTCCACGCATACACCAACGACCAACGGCTGGCCGATGTCCCCCACAAGGACTTCCGCAGGAGCCGGGCAGCGACCGAGAACATCATCCCGACCACAACGGGAGCAGCAAAGGCTGTTGGCAAGGTTCTGCCCCAGTTGGACGGGAAACTCGATGGCATTGCCATGCGAGTACCGGTCCCTGACGGATCCACCGTGGATCTAGTAGTCGAATTGGACCGCGATGTCACGGTCGCCGAGGTAAACGCAGCGGTGCGGACGGCTGCAGAGGGCCCGATGAAAGGGATCGTCCAATACAGCGAAGCTCCACTGGTGTCGACCGACATCATCGGCAATCCGCACTCGAGCATCTTCGACGCCCCGTCGACCCAGGTCCTCGCCGGGAACACCGTAAAGGTGCTCTCCTGGTACGACAACGAGTGGGGTTACTCGAATCGGGTGGTCGACCTCATCGAGCGCCTCGGCCAACTCCAGCCAACCACGTGAACCTGGCCGAAGCCACCGCTGTCGCCGAGACCGGTGGTGGCAGTTACTCCGGCGAAATTCAGCCGGGTTGGGACATCATGGGCAGAGCCAATGGTGGATATCTGCTCTCCATTGCTGCCCGAGCTGCTGCCCACGCAGCCGATCGACCGGATCCCGTCTCTGTTACGGCTCACTACCTCCGGCCGGGCAAGCCCGGACCGGTGTCCATCGAGACGGACCTGTTGCGATCCGGGCGACGGTTCTCCGTCGCCCGTTCGACGATGGCGGCCGACAAGACCCTCGTCGCCGTGCTCGGAACCTACGGGACGTTGGAACCGTCCGAGAGCGTCGAGCGGCTGGAGTCAGGTCCTCCAGACCTGCCCCCTCCGGAGGAATGCACGCCTATAGAACCCACCGAGACCTTTCCCCCGCCGTTTATGGGGCGGGTCGAAATCAGGCTTGACCCAGCCGACTCGCTGTTTGCAGGAGGAAACCCGAGCGGCCGGCCGCACATTCAGGGATGGTTCCGGCTGCGCGACGACGAGCCCCTCGACACGATGGCTCTCCTGGTGGCCGTTGATGCGTTTCCACCCACGATCTTCAACGCCAATCTGCCGATCTCCTGGACCCCCACTATCGAACTCACTGCCCACATCCGCGCTCGGCCCCTCCCGGGATGGCTCCGCTGCGCCTTTACGACGCGTTTCATAACAGGAGGATTCCTCGAAGAAGACGGTGAACTGTGGGACGAGTCGGGTCGACTCGTCGCCCAATCTCGTCAGCTGGCATTGATACCCAAGGGCGCGGCCTAGTGAAAGCTCCGCAGCTCCTCCCGGAATCGAACTGACTCGGCGCCAAGCACTGCCAGTACGAGGGTGGCAACCAATCCCACCATCACTACACCGGCCGCCGAACCGAGGGCCCACCCGATTGCGGCCAAGCCGACTATCAGACCGATCCGCTCCCATGCCATCTGGCCGACCAATCGCCAAGCCATCAGGATCTGGGCACCGAAGAAGAGCATGAGGCCACCCAGAAAGGCCCAGCGCGCCGCCTCGTCGAGGGCACGTTCTGGATGGACCAGAAGCTCCTCGGTTCCCACCGCGAACAAGATGACGCCGGCTATCAGGGGGAGGTGGGACATCGTGTAGGCGTCTCTCGCCAGCCTGCCCTTTTGGAGTCCGGTTGCGGTCTTTAGTTCCTGCTCCCCCACTTGAGACAGCCAATCGAAGTAGGACCACCACAATCCGAGCACGATGCCCAGCATTGCCGTCCCAGCCAGATAGAACTCGGCAGTGCCGTCGTGTCCGACAGTTCCGACGCCAATAGCGATCAAAGCCTCTCCCAACACAATGATGACGAACAGGGCGTGACGTTCTGCGAAGTGGGCGGCGCTGATCTCGAACTCGAACCGGCCGGCGGCGAGCGCAGCCACGAGGTTGGCGACAACCCCGCCGATCCAGAACCAGCTCCGTGCGTCCCCTTCGACAAACCCGCCGGCGAGGACAAGGGTTGCTCCGGCCAACATCTGCGGCACGTATATCAGCACTCCCTGCATGCGCTCCGTGCCCCGTACCCGCACCCAGTAGAACACTCCCCCGAGAGCCATCACCCCGAAGTAGCCGGCGCCAAAGAAAGGCCCGTCGCTCCCCCAGGCCCCCCTTACAGCCACCGCGGTGAGAAACGCTCCGGCAGTAGCGAACAGGATGACGATCCGGGGACCGAAGTCGTCGAAATCGGTATGGCCGGCAAGCCAGGTGTACTGCGACCACGCCCACCACAGCAGCGTGAGGACGACCGCGGCGCGCCACAGCGTCGCCCAGTCGAGATGACCGTGGATCGACGACACGACCTGGGTGACGCCAAAGACGAATACGAGGTCGAAGAACAATTCGACGAAACTGGCGCTGCGATCCTCAGTCACCAAAAAGCCCCTCGGGGGCGTCGACGACGATCTGTCCGTCCGCAGGATCCGCCACGATGTCGGACACGAACGGCACAAGAACTTCTCTTTCGTCGGGAGTGACGACCACCAGCCGATCCTGGCCAGGTCCGAACTCGAGGCGATCGACGATCCCCAGCGTCGCCCCTTGCGGTGTAACTGCGGCGAGCCCGACCAGATCGGCCGGCCAGAACTCGTCATCGGCAAGTTGTCGTCGGGTTGCAGAATCCACAGTCAGCAGTTGGCCTCGCAGCGTTTCGGCCGCATCGCGGCGAGCAAACCCCTCAAAGAGAATGAGCAAACCCTTGTCCCGAAACGGTTTGGCGGATACGACCACGAGTGAGCGGCCGGTGTCAGTTTCAAAGGTCGACCCGACGACAAAACGCCCAAGGTCATCGGTATCGGGAAGCACAGTGACTTCCCCATTGAGCCCGTGGGGTTTGCCGATCCGTCCTACAACGATCCGGTCAGTCGATGAACTCAACCTCAGCCTGCAAGCCTTCTTCGTCGGCAGCGGCCTGAGCCACGACTCGAATCGCCTTAGCTACCCGACCGCGCCGGCCAATGACCCGACCCATGTCGCTCTTGGCTGCCCGCACCTCGGCAGTCACCTCGTCGGGGCCTTCCTCGACGATCGTGACTTCCACTTCATCGGCGTTCTCGACGATCTCCTTGGAGATGTACTCGACTACTCGATTGACGATTTCGCCCTTCATGAGGACTCCTCCTCGGCTGCTGGCTCTTCATCGTCGCCGGAGATCTCCTCGACGACATCCTGGATCACATCGGCAACTGCAGCGACTGCCTCCTCGGCCGAGTCGACAACCGACTCACCGTCGTCAGGTTCGGCATCCACAGCGGCCTCTTCTACAGAGACTTCAGAGGAGTCAGTATCGGCCACCTCGACATCTGCTGCGACTTCTGCTGCGACTTCTGCTGCGACTTCCACGGCATCTTCAACCTCGACGACATCCTCGACCACGGCGGCTTCGATCACGGCTTCGTCTTCTTCGGCGTCGACGGCCTGAGCGACCTCATCGACTACGTGAACCTTCGGATCCTTCACCTTTACCGGTCGGGCCTCCAGGGCACCTGAGATCTCAAGCAACTTGCGGACTGCATCTGACGGCTGGGCGCCGACCGAGAGCCAATACTCAGCTCGCTCGTTTTCGATCTCGACGACCGAGGGCTCCTGGCGCGGGTCGTACCGGCCGATTTGTTCGATGTATCGACCGTCGCGAGGGCTGCGTTCATCAGCAACCACCACCCGGTAGGTGGGCTGCTTCTTCTTGCCCTTGCGTGTCAGGCGAATCTTGACCGCCATCGGTCACCTCTTCCTTTTTCGTCTTCGCCCCGGCATCTCCAGCCCCGGGATGGGGCTGTGACCCTCGGCGAAGGCCTTCATCAATTTCTTGGTCTCAGCGAACTGCCTGAGCAGTCCATTCACATCCTGCGCCGTAGTTCCTGAACCTGATGCGATCCGCCGTCGACGGCTGCCGTCGATCGTCTTCGGGTCGCGTCGCTCTGCCGGTGTCATCGATCGGATGATCGCTTCGACCCTGGCAAGGTCGGCGTCAGACACATTGGCCTGTTTGAGGGCCGATGCGCCGGGAAGCATACCAACCAGTTGGCCGACATCCCCCATCCGCCGCATCTGCTGAAACTGCTCGAGGAAGTCTTCGAAGGTGAATGAAGCCGTTCTTAGCTTCTCGGCGGCGTCATTTGCCTGCTCCTCATCCCAGTTCTCCTCTGCCTTTTCGATGAGCGTCATCACATCACCCATCCCCAGGATCCGCGATGCCATCCGCTCCGGATGGAACACCTCGAGGTCTCCGGTGCCCTCACCAACTCCCGCGAATTTGATCGGAAGTCCGGTCACCGCTCTGGCTGATATGGCCGCTCCTCCCCTGGCATCTCCGTCAAGCTTCGAAAAGACCAGCCCGGTCAGCGCAGCGTGCTCGAGGAATCCCGCAGCAACGTTCACCGCATCTTGTCCGGTCATCGCATCAACGACCAGCAGAACCTCGTCAGGATCGGCAGCCTTTCTCACCGCGGCGAGCTCGGCCATCAGATCGACATCGACCTGGAGTCGACCAGCGGTATCAATGATGACAACATCGAACCCATCAGCGCCTGCCCGCCGAAGTGCTTCTTTGACAAGCTTGGGCGCCTTGGCGGAACGGTCGGCATGGACCGGAATATCGAGGCGGGCACCTAAGGCTTCCAGCTGATCGATCGCAGCCGGACGCTGCAGGTCGGCAGCGACAAGCAGAGGGTGGCTTCCCTGCCCCTTGAGCCGTGCCGCCAATTTGGCGCTGGTCGTGGTCTTGCCCGACCCCTGCAGGCCCACCATCACCACCACCAGAGGCGAACCGGTGGCAAGCGGAACTGATTCTGCTCCGAGGGTCGTCACCAGCTCTTCCTGAACGATCTTTACTACCTGCTGCCCGGGTGTCAGGCTCTCGACCACCTCTGAGCCGATGGAACGCTCTCGAACTCGATCCAGGAACTCCTTGGTGACCTTTACGTGCACATCGGCCTCGAGTAGCGCCAGTCGCACCTCGCGCAGAGCTACGTCCACATCGTCAGTCGTCAACCGGCCCTTGGATCGGAGACGGGAAAAGATGCCTCCGAATCGCTCTGTCAGATTGTCGAACATCGACCGTGAGCGTAGAGCCGTCCCGACCTGGGAGCATCAGCGTCTGGCTCGGGCAACTGCTCATGCACTCGGCATTGGCGCCGATATATCACGGTGAGCCATCCCGTCCCGATCAACGAGCAGGATCGCCTCGAGGAGCTGGAATCTTTCGGGATCCTCGACACGCGATCCGAGCAGGCCTATGACGACATCACTTTTCTCGCATCCCAGATATGCGACACCCCAATCGCTCTGATCAGCCTGGTGGACGCCGAGCGACAATGGTTCAAGTCGGCCACGGGCCTGGAGACGAAGCAGACGGACCGCAACCATGGATTCTGTGCCCACGCCATCATCGAGCCGGGCCATGTCATGCTCATCAACGATGCGACCAGCGATGAGCGGTTCGCCGACAACGCTCTGCTCCTCGCGGATCCTTCCCTCCGGTTCTATGCGGGCGCACCGCTGGTGACGTCGACGGGGGCTGCCATCGGCACACTTTGTGTCATCGATCGAATCCCACGGGACCTCACCGCCAGCCAACAAGAAGCCCTGCAAGCACTCTCTCGCCTGGTGATCGCACATCTCGAACTGCGTCGTCTCGCCGCCGGCCTGGAAGATGACATCGAAAAACGCCGTCAACACGAGGGCCGCCTCGAACTCGAGTTGAAACGAATCTCACATCTGAGTCGTACCGACCCACTCACCGGGTTGCGGAACCGACGGGCGTTCCTGGAGGCCATCGAAGCCGAACTCAACCGCACCTCTCGATCCGGCTTGTCGACGTCTCTCGTCCTGCTCGACGTCGACCACTTCAAGCTCTTCAACGACGAATTCGGACATCCAGCCGGCGATATTGCCCTGCAACAGGTAGCGCGCATTCTCAACGACAACTCGAGGTCGAGCGACACCGTCGCCCGACATGGTGGTGAGGAATTCGGGATCGTCGTCCCGGCGACATCACTTGAGGGAGCGGAGATATTCGCTGAGCGGTTACGACGGGCAGTCGAGGAAGGTCCATGGAAGCAACGTCCGATCACCGCCAGCTTCGGTGTGGCCACGTGGCGAGAGGACGGCACTGCCGACGACCTGGTTCGGGCCGCGGACGAAGCCCTCTATATCGCCAAAGGGGCCGGGCGCAATCAGGTAGCCATAGCCGCCTGATCGCTGCATCGCTGCCGACGATCCCGATCGAATCCCCAACTACGATCCGGGGGGTCGTATCCGGGGAGGCCAGATGAAACTGACAACGCTGGACCATCCGCTCGCCAAGCACTACCTCACTGTGCTGCGCGACCGAGACACGGAACCAGAAGAATTCCGCAATGCCGCCCGGAGGCTTTGCTACTCACTCGTGATGGAGGCGACCCGGGATCTCCCCATCGAGGAGTTCACCATCCGCACTCCGCTCGAAGAAACCACCGGGTTCCGCTCCTCCAAGGTCGTCGCCATCGCCGTGCTGCGCGCCGGACTCGGTCTCCTCGATGCGGTGATCGATCTCATCCCCCACGTAAAGGTCGGGTTTGCCGGGGTGCAGCGCAACGAGGAAACGGCCCAGCCGATGGAGTACTACTTCAAACCTCCTGATCTCGCCGAAGCGACGGTCCTCATCCTGGAGCCGATGCTCGCCACCGGCGGTTCCCTCTCCTGGGCCATCGGAAAGGCCAAGGACTCAGGGGCCAAGCGGGTGATCTGCCTATGCGTTGTGGCCGCACCCGAAGGCGTCGAGCGAGTTGGACAAGAACATCCCGATGTCGACATTTTCGTGGCATCTCTCGACCGAGATCTCAGCGACAACTTCTATATCCAACCGGGCCTGGGCGATATGGGGGACCGCCTGTTCGGAACCACATGAGCGAAGATTTCGTCGACCGCGTATCCGAAGTGTTGGCGCGTCTCGAACCGGGAGACGTCACCACTTACGGCGAGGTGGCGGCCGAAGCAGGCCGGCCCAGGGCGGCCCGAGCCGTTGGACGGATTCTCGCCGAATCGCACGGCCAGTACCCATGGTGGCGGATCGTAAACGCCGCCGGACGATTGGTGCCGGGTGCCGAAGCCGAGCAGAAAAAGCTTCTTCTGGCCGAAGGTGTGCTGGTCGAAGGCGGCAGGGTGGCCAGAATGAGTCAGCGATGAACTTTATTTCCCTGATTCAGATCAAACGGGACGGCGGTCGCCTCTCCGATGAACAGATCCACTGGCTGATCACCGAATTCTCTGCCGACCGAATCCCGGACTATCAGATGTCGTCGATGCTCATGGCGGTATTCAAAGAAGGACTCGATTCCGACGAGTTGGCTGCATGGACCGATGCCATGCTCCACTCCGGCGACACACTCGACTTCTCCCACGTCTCCGCACCCAAGATCGACAAGCACTCGACCGGAGGCGTCGGCGACAAGGTCAGCATCCCACTGGTTCCGATCGTGGCTGCGTGTGGCATCGCCGTGCCCATGATCAGCGGCCGCGGCCTCGGTCACACAGGCGGCACACTTGACAAGCTGGAGACGATCCCCGGGTTCCGAACCGCACTCGATCCACCCGAATTCTCTCGAATACTGGAACAGCACGGGATGGTCATGGCCGGCCAATCCGAGACATTGGTTCCGGCAGACCGTCGCATCTACGCCCTTCGAGACGTAAGCGGCACGGTCCCCTCGATCCCACTCATCTCGTCGTCGATCATGTCGAAGAAGCTGGCCGAAGGGCTCGACGGTCTGGTCCTCGACGTAAAGGTCGGCAGCGGTGCGTTTATGAAGGGTCTGGATCAGGCCCACGAATTGGCGTCGACCATGGTGGGGATCGGTCGCTCTCACGGAACCACGGTTACGGCGTTGATCACAGACATGTCGCAACCACTCGGCAAAGAGGTGGGCAATGCCAATGAGATGCGCGAGTCGATCGAGGTGTTGCGCGGCGGAGGCCCATCCGATCTGGTCGAACTCACCTTGCGCCTTGGATCTGAGATGCTGGTACTCGGCGGTGTTGCTCACGATCTCTCTGCCGGACTTGCCCAAATGGAGGCAGTAGTTGCATCAGGAGCAGCGTTCGAGAAGTTCCAGCAAGTCGTCGCGGCCCAGGGCGGTGACACATCGGTGCTGGACGATCCGGGACTGCTCCCGACAGCCCAAAACAGCCACGCCATCATTGCCGACCGTTCCGGCATCGTCATCAAGGCCGACGCTCTCGACATCGGTGTCGGCGCAGCGCGGCTTGGAGCAGGGCGGGAGACCAAGGAAGACGTGATCGACCCGGGAGTCGGAACAACGGTCGCGGCACGAATCGGTGACGAGATAGAAGCCGGGGCCGTCCTCGCCACGCTTCGATACAACAACGACGCCAACCTCGCCAACGCCATCGAACTAACCGAGGCCGCATTCGTAATCGGTGATGGGCCCGCCGAGATGGCGCCGCTGGTCCACGCTGAAGTTCGATGAACTACGAGGCTATCCAGGAGGCAAGAACCGCCATCGCCGCGGCGACCGACCGCCCGAAGCACCACGCGGCGATCGTGCTCGGGTCGGGCCTCAGCAGCTACGCGGCTTCGCTGCCCGGGGCGATCGAGATCCCGTACCGCGATATCCCCAACTTTCCGGTGCCTCAGGTCGAGGGACACTCCGGGTCGCTGTTCTCGACAGAGTTCGGCAATAAGCCGGTATTAGTGCTGGCAGGGCGAGTCCACACGTACGAAGGCTGGGATCTCACCGACGTTGTATTTGCCGTCCGGACCGCAATAGCCTCAGGATGCTCAACTATCGCCCTTACCAATGCCGCCGGCGGCCTCGGCGACGGCATGGCCTCGGGTGATCTCGTACTCATCAGCGATCACCTGAACCTCACGGGCCGTAACCCGCTCATGGGTCCGAACGACGACCGGCTCGGGCCTCGGTTCCCCGACATGAGCGACGTCTACAGCAAGGACCTACGCGAACTGACGCGCACTGTTGGAGACGAGATGGGCGTACCTCTGGATGAAGGCGTGTACGCGTGGTTCCTCGGTCCGTCGTACGAATCGCCGGCTGAGGTGCAGATGGCCAAGAGGATGGGTGCCGATATGGTCGGCATGTCAACCGTGCCCGAGGCGATCGCAGCCCGCCACATGGGCGCCGAGGTCATGGGAATGTCTCTCGTTACCAACCTCGCAGCAGGCATCTCACCGACACCGCTCAGCCATGAAGAAGTGACCGCGGCCGCCGATGAGGCGCGCGGGCGATTTACCCGTCTGATTGACGCGCTCCTTCCCCAACTCGCCTCCCGCTGACGGCTGTGAGGCCACGTAGGCGCTCTAACATCGACTCCGGCCGTCACCAAGGAGCAAGATGAAGATCGCGGTCTGCGTAAAGCAGATTCCGGACCCAGCCACACCGTACGAACTCGACCCCGAGAGTCATTTTGTGGTGCGCCCAGAAGACCAAGTCCTCGACGACACCGATCGATACGGCGTCGAAATGGGCCTGCAACTGGCCGAAGCCACCGAGGGCGAGGTTGTCCTGGTCTCAATGGGTCCTGCCGGAAGCCTTCAAGGAATCCGCCAGGCTCTCGCCATGGGAGCCGACAAGGCTGTAGTCATAAGCGATGAGGCATTGCGTGGCTCGGGTGCTCTGGTAACCGCCCGGGTCTTGGCGGCGGCGATCGAACGCGAGGGCGTCGACCTGGTCATCGCAGGAACCGAATCCACCGACGGATACGCCGGCGTCGTGCCCCAAATGATGTCGGAACTCCTCGGGATGCCGGCTCTCACCTTCGCCCGCCGCGTGGAACACGACGACGGAACGATCCGGATCGAACGTCAGACGAGCACCGGCTACGACGTGGTCGAAGCAACGCTCCCGGCGTTGGTCACAGTCACTTCTGGAGCCGTCGAGCCCCGCTATCCGACCTTCAAGGGAATCATGGCGGCAAAGCAGAAACCCGTCGATCAGCCGAGCTGCGCAGACCTTGGTGTGGAGGGAATCGGAGCGGCTGGTTCAGGGCAGACGATCGCCTCCGTTCGACCGGCGCCAGAACGCGCCGCCGGAGCAAAGGTTCAGGACGAGGGCGAGGCCCATCTAGAAATCATCAAGCTGCTCGACCAAGCGAAAGCGATCTGAGATGCGCATCTGGGTATTTGCAGAAGAAATCGACGGTGCACCGACATCGCTGGCCCTGGAGATGTTGACCAAAGCTCGATCGCTCGGCGATGACATTGCAGCCTTCCTGGTCGGAGCCGGATCAGCCGAGACGCTCGGAACACTCGGTGCCTATGGAGCGACCACCGTCTACCACCTCGATCCGGGAGACGCGCTGCCATCGGCGGGGGCAGCCGCTGCACTGGCAGAACTAGCGGACAATGAGAACCCCGATCTAGTCATGTTCGGCTTGCAGCCGACCGACCGCGACGTCGCCGGTCGTCTGGCCGGACGCATGGGGATCCCGGTGTTGTCGAACGCTATCGACATCGTGATGACAGCTGATTCGATATTGATCATCAACGAGATCTTGGGAGGTGCGACTCTCATAGAGACGACCTTCGTCGGCTCTGGGCCGCACCTCGTAGTCGTCCGGCCAAAGTCGTTTGCAGCCGAGCCCGGTGCCGGTGGCGATCCAAACGTGATCACGGCAACCGTGCCCGAGACCGGTCACTCGGGGAGCGCGATGGTCGTGGAGCGACACGCCGAGGTATCCACGGGCCCCAGACTCGAGGATGCCGAGATCATCGTCGCCGGCGGCCGCGGCATGGGCAGCCAAGAGCAATTCGCCGGAGTAGAGGAACTGGCCGGGCTGCTATCGGCGGCTGTTGGAGCCAGCCGTGCGGTTGTCGACTCGGGCTGGGTCCCCTACTCGCTACAGGTAGGCCAGACGGGCAAGACGGTAAAGCCAAACGTCTACATCGCGTTGGGAATCTCCGGAGCAATGCAGCACCTGGTCGGAATGAAGGACAGCGGAACGATCATCGCGGTCAACAAGGACGAGGAGGCGCCGATCTTTGGAGTAGCCGACCTCGGCATCATCGGCGACGTTCACAAGGTCCTGCCCAAGCTGATCGAGGCTTTGAAGACCCGATAAACCTTGGCTACGGCGTGAGACACCGCCGACGAGTCGTTCTAGATCACCGGTGCAGCAACGGCTTCGCCGAGCTCCCGGTGATGAAATCAATTGGAAGCGGCTCAGGAAGCACCGACACGAGCAGCAGGACCGCTACGGCGAGTCCGACAACGATCCACCACACACTCATCGAATCGAGCACTGCCGCGGCAGCTGCGAAATAGATCGCCACGAAGATAATCGCCCAACCAATCCGTACCAGGTTCCGGTAGCTCACCGTCACCTTCCAATCACGTTGCACCTGTGTAGTCATGAGATCGATATCGGAGCGATCGCGAAAAACCTTGAAGAGTCATCAGTCGACAGTCATCAGTCCTCAGTTCACCCCCGCTGCCGATTCCGCTTCCGATTTGCGACTGAGGACAGAAGACCGAAGACGTTCTTCGAAGACGTTCTTCTAAAGTTTGAATCCGTTGGGGAGAATCTCGTCGAGAGTGTGCTCGGCAATCCCGTCGGGTCCGTCGACCAGAATCCGTTCCACGCCGAATTCCACCATCAACTGGCGGCAGTTGCCGCATGGATAACCAGGCTCGTTGGCGTCAATGCACGACACGACGACCGTGTCGATCTTGCGCACGCCGTCGCTCACGGCGTTGCCGATAGCAGTGGCTTCGGCGCACATGCTCGAGCCGTATGCACTGTTTTCGACGTTGGCACCTTCGTAAGTCGTCCCGTCGGCTGCGACAACCACCACCCCGACTCGAAAGTTCGAAAACGGGGCGTAAGCGTGTTCGGCTCGGGATCGTGCCCGCGCCATGAGTTCTTCCGTCATGCGTCTCCCAGCAACTCGTCAACGAATGCGCCCGGGTCGAAGTGAAGCAGGTCTTCCGAGCCTTCACCGACACCAATGAGCTTCAGCGGAAGACCAAGGTCATGTTCGACAACGAGCGCTGATCCGCCCTTGGCACTCCCATCGAGCTTGGTCACAACGATGCCAGTCACCCCAACAGCTGCCGTAAACGCCTTCGCCTGAGCTATCCCGTTCTGACCCGTGGAACCGTCGAGTACGAGCAGGACCTCGTCAACCGATCCCGAGTCGCGGGCCAGGACTCTCACAATCTTTGCCAGCTCGTCCATGAGATTCTGCTTGGAGTGCAACCGACCGGCAGTGTCCACGATGAGCACGTCCACTCCACGAGCTTCAGCAGCCGAGAGAGCATCAAAGGCCACCGCCGCCGGGTCCGCTCCGTCAGAACCCCGGACGATGTCGAAGCCGATCCGGTCTGCCCACGAAACCATCTGCTCCGCCGCCGCAGCTCGAAATGTGTCGGCGGCGGCGACAAGCACCGATCGCCCGGCGCCGATATGACTCGCTGCCATCTTGGCGATCGTCGTGGTCTTGCCGGATCCGTTTACGCCGACCACCACGATCACCGTCGGGCTCCCCACCGTCGCGATCGACCGGTCCCTGACCTCGAACCCTGCTACCAGCATCTCTCTGAGGATGGACCGAGCCTCTCGAGTATCAGACGGATCCGCAGACCTCACTCGCTCGACAATCGACGTGGTCAACGCCACACCGACATCAGCCTCTATCAGCGCTTCTTCGAGCGAACCCCAGAACGAAGAATCGATCTGGCGGTTGAAGATCTCCCCCAGTCGGGTCCCAAGGCGCTGCCGGGGCGATGTAGCCGCCTCAAAGGTGGGGGCATCGCGGCGGAGCGGAACTTGGAGACGAGGACGCCTGCGGAGCAAGAACCAGCCGATCACCGCAACTCCGACAAGGGCCCCCACCAGGAGGTAGACGGTCACGCCTCTGAAACGAGATCAGCCATCCGCTTGGCAAGGACGCGGCTGCTCTCGCCAGGTTCCATGGTGACACCGTAGAGCACATCGGCCGCCTCCATCGTCTGTTGCTGGTGAGTCACGATCACGAGTTGCGATGTACCTCGGAACGTCTCCACCAACCGCAGGAACCGACTCAAGTTGGCATCGTCGAGGGCGGCTTCGACCTCGTCCAATACATAAAAAGGGCTGGGTCGCGAACGGAATACAGCAAAGAGAAACGCCAGCGCCGCAAGCGAACGCTCGCCACCGGAAAGCAACTGGAGTCGGTCGACCTTCTTGCCCATCGGCTGCGCAAAGATGTCGACTCCGGTGCTCAGCGGCTCATCGGGAGTCGACAGCGTGATCTTGCCGGTTCCACCGGGGAACAACACCGAGAAGTTCTCAGCAAAATGGGATGCGATCTCATCGAACGCCTCTCTGAACAATCGTCCGATCTCGTCGTCCAGTGCCGAAACAACCTTGCGCAGTTCCGTCTTGGACTCCTCCAGATCCAACAACTGAGTCTCGAGGAAGCCGGCGCGCTCGTTCAGTTCTTTGTACTCGGCCGCAGCGAGCGGGTTTATTGGGCCCAACCTCTTGAGCTTCGCCGCTAGCGAATCGAGCTGAGCATCGAGATCAGACTCATCGATGTCGGGACGTGGCGCTACCAGAGCGTCGTCTTCTTCGGCATCGGCGTCACGTCGCAGTCCTTCGGCTACAGCCTCTTCACGGACCCTCAACTCGGCTTCTTCGACCGCCATGGACGACGCCCGCTCCCTCATCTCTGCCGTCAGATCGCCAAGCAGATCGCGCCGGGCGCGAGCTCTCTCCAGCTTCGAACCAGCATCACCTACAGCTTCACGGAGGTCGCGAAGCCTCTCTCTCAGAGTTTCGATGTGCACCCCGACGAGCACACGGGCCCGCACCGCCTGCTCTTCGATCCGGGTCAACCGCTGCAAGCCTTCGGGGTCGAGTGGTTCATCATCGGCGTCGAATAATGTCGCAAGTTCAGCCACCCTCGCTCCCATGAGCGTGCGACGCTCCGTCGCCGCGGCCGCCGCTGAGGCAGCTTCCTGACGGCGATGCTGCGCTTCGTCTCTGCGTCTGGCCACCTCTTCGCGCCGCACCGACAGGTCTACAAGCACATTGGTGTCGACCGAGCCGTCGATCCTCGCCAATCGACTCCTCAGTCCCGCTAACCGTTCGGTTCGCGTTGCCGCCGCCTCGGCAAGAGCACGCGCTCTGGCATCGAGGCGATCGAGTTCGGACTGGTGTTCATCGCGTGATCGGTCAAAGAGTGCCAGGGTCTCCTCGATTCCCGCCATCTTCCGCCTGATGTGCTCATATCCAGAACGTGCCTCTTCTGAAGCGACGTGCGACGCATCCCGGCCCCTGACCGCAGTCGACGCGAGGCTGGCGGCACGCGCCCTCGCCGTCTCGGCAGCCTCGGCGGCCGCACGGGAAGCTTCGATAACGGCAGGTCCGGCGCCCTCCGGGTGAGCCGCGACGATGCCGGCGGCGGTCACCAGGTCACCGTCCGGAGTTACGGCCCGGATCTCGGGATGGGCTGCCACCAACTCGGTGGCAGCCGTCCACGACCCGACGAGTGCGACGTCGCCGAGGAGCGTCGCCGCCAACGCCACATCTGCGGCAGAACCGAGACGATCGACAAGCGCAGAGCCGCCCTCATCAGCCGCAGCCGCCCGCGCCGGGACGCTCTGCCCACCGAGCGCAGCGACGAACGCAACGCCGCCGCGACCGGACTCCTTGAAGACCCCGGCAGCGGCCACGACGCCAGCGGCATCGCCGGCAACGTAAGAGTCGGCCCAGGAACCCAGGGCTGCATCGACCGCGGCCACCAGATCGGGCGGCACGTCGAGCCGAGCCGCGATTGTTCCAACAACAGGGCCCAGCTTCGACGCAGCCGTTCTCGTCTCCGGATCGGCGAGACCGGCGCGGGCAGCCTCGAGAGCCTCGACCCGTGCGATGGCCGCGGCCACACCGCGCTCGGCGGTGCGGAGTGTCTCGTCGGTCTGCGCGGCAGCGGCCTCGTCGACTGCCAGTGCATCTTTGACGCGCTCAAAGTCCGTTTCGGCAGACTCGAGAGCGGCAGCGGCTTCGTCGCTCTGGGAACGGAGGCGAGTGGTCTCGGCGACTTCCTCGTCGATGATCGCCGCCACGGCGCCACGGCGCCGCGAGAGGTCGGCGGATTCCCTCTCGTCGCGGACGGAGGCAGCGTCCAAGGATGCGAGATCGCCCTGAAGAGATGCGGCGAGGCCGTCAGCCGGAAGACGGTCGGCATCGGCCAGAGACCGCTCTTCGTCTTCGAGCGCCCGCAACGTGATCGCCAACCGTTCTGCGGTTTCGCCGGCAGCGGCTTCCTCGACCCGAACGGCCGCGATCGATTCGACCAACTGCTCTCTCTCGGCTTCGAGATCGCTGCGACGCTCCGAGGCACCGACCAATCTGTGCTCAAGGCCCAACCGGCGTTCTCGAGCCACCAAGGCGATCCGCTGCAATCGCTCGTTGGATGTCTCGAGTCGCCCGACGGCTGCGGCATCGCGCTCGAGCGCCTCTCCCGTGTCACCGGCAGCAGCCTGGAGACCTCCCAACGATGCGGTGATTTGCTCACGTTCCGAAACGGCCGCATCAAGTTCCTCGGCAACTGCCCTCGAGGCCACCTTGATCTCCGCAAGGCGGTCACGTACCGCGCGCAGGCGCTCGCCGCCCAGCCACAACCGAAGCGCAAGCCACTCTGCGGTGACCGACTCATGCTTTTCTGCCGCTTTGGCCTGACGCTTGAGAGGTCTCATGAGGCGTTGCTGCTCAGACAAGAGATCCTGGAGACGCGCTAAGTCGATATCAGTTGCTTCAAGTCGTCGAATCGATCGGTCCCTGCGGTGGCGGTGCTTGATCACACCTGCCGCTTCTTCGATGATTGCCCGATGTTCCTCCGGCCCTGCGTTGAGGACGCTGTCGACCCGACCCTGCCCGACCAACACATGCTGATGTCGGCCCACCCCGCTGTCGCCGAGGAGTTCTTGGATATCGAGCAGGCGACACGGGGTGCCGTTGATCTCGTAGTCGCTGGTCCCGTCCCGGAAAAGGCGACGAGTCACCGTCACTTCAGCCAGATCGAGCGCCAGTCGGCCCGAACCATTGTCGAGCGTCAGGGATACCTCCGCCCTGCCGAGCGCTGGCCGGACGGCGGTTCCGGCGAAGATCACATCGTCCATCTTTTCGGTCCGCAGGGCACTTGTTGCCTGAGTCCCCATCACCCAAGCAATCGCATCGACAATGTTGGATTTTCCTGAGCCATTGGGGCCGACGACGACGGTCACGCCTGGTTCGCACTCGATCCTGGTGCGATCGGCAAACGACTTGAAGCCGGCGAGTGAGAGTGTCTTCAGATGCACGGGTGCATCCAGGCTATCACCCGAATCACACCATTGTGGTTCACATGGTGATGTCGAACGACTCGGCACCGATTGGTGCCACAGTGACCACATCCAGGCTGGTGACGTGGGCAGCGGCCGGACCCGTAGCCAGCCATTCCACGAACGAATCGACCGATTCTTCATCCCCCTCCGCATGAACCTCGACCATTCCGCTAGCCGTATTCCGCACCCAACCCGCTACCCCCAGTTGGGCGGCTCGCTGCCGAGCGTGCCACCGGAACCCGACGCCCTGGACCCGCCCGGAGGCAACCGCCCTTCGAGCCATCACAGGGACTCCATGAATGCCTCGACCGCAGCGGCGTATTGCGGGCACAACACCGCCGTAGCCGAAGCGAGCACAGCGCCCGCCACCACACCCTGATCATCGTCTATCGACCCGACCAACGAATCGATGTCGGCTACGGCCACACCAAACAATCTCTCTACGACCTCCAGGAGTGCGGCTTCGACGCCGGCTTCCGATTTCAGCACATCACACACAACCGGCCCCGCTCGCACCACGTCTGCCTCATCGAAGGCACCCAGCGCTCCGGCGGTCTCAGCCGTTCCCACCACGGCATCGAGATAGAACCCGGTGAGATCGACGGGAGCACCATCCGGACAGACCTGGACGACACCGACGATGAGCACCTCCGCAATGATCTCCTGGTCCCCCACCGACGCTGCAAGCCCTATCCCGTCGACCGTCGCCGGGATGGCCCCGATGCCAAACCCTTCACACAGGCCGACAACCAGGCCCGCAAGTGCCTCAGGTCCCACCTGTTCGAACACGGTTCCGGCGAGGGCGCGCTCGGCCGAAATCGCGTACTCATTCGCCGCAGCACCGAATGATTCAGTGGTAGTGACGGTGATGGCGGGTTCCGATCCGCTGCTGCAGGCGGCGACGAGCACGGTCATGATGAGTCCGACGGCGATGACGAAACGCCTCACTTCTGGCATCCGGGGCACCAAGCCGTAGTCCTCCCGCGCAGCACCGTCGATGCAATGACCGTACGGCATCGATGGCATGCATGTCCGGCACGGCCGTAGACCCTGAGTCGAACCATGTAGTCACCCGACCTGCCATCGGGCAGCAGGTACGCCATGTCATCGAGGCTGGTGCCCCCGGCGGCCAAGCCTGCTCGGAGAATCGGCCGAATAGACCGGCGAACCGCCTTTATCTCCTCGGCGTCGAGCGATCCGCCAGGACGATGCGGTGAGATCTTGGCGCGATGCAGGACCTCGTCTGCGTAGATATTCCCCAGTCCTGCGATGAAATGCTGATCGAGCAACAAGGCCTTGATCGGAGCAGACCGACCGCGGAGAAGCCTGGCCAACTCCGGCGATCTAGGTAGGTCATCGAGAGCGTCTCGACCCAACGCGGAGACACTCGACTCCTTCAATTCGTCAGGGGTGAACGCAACCATGAACCCGAAGGTTCTGGGGTCGACAAAGCGAATCTCGCGACCGCCAACCAGAGTCACTACGACGTTGGTGTGTGCTTCCTCGATCTCCCCCGGCTCTGCGATCTGGATGCGGCCGGACATCCCGAGGTGGGTAACCCAGGTGATATCACCTTCGACTCGAGCAAGCATGAACTTCCCGACGCGGTCCAAGCCAGCAACACGCCGTCCGGTCAGTCGGGCTGCAAAGTCAGCCGGTTGCTCCTGGCGGCGCACCATCCGATCCCGTCGCACATCCACATCAGCGATTCGGGCCCCAACGAGAATCGGCTCGAGGTGACGCCGAGTCGTCTCTACCTCCGGTAGCTCAGGCATCTGCCTCTTCGAGAGCCACCAGCGCCTCGCGAGCGGCCTCTTGCTCGGCCCGCTTCTTCGAAGTCCCAGTGCCGACACCCAGAGCCGAACCTCCCACGGTGACCTCGGCTGTGAACTCACGGACATGATCGGGCCCCACACCGGCCACGGCGTACTCCGGGACGCCACCGCTCTTGGCAACGACCTCCTGTAGCCGGGTCTTGTAATCCTGTTCTCCGGGGGCTGCAGCTCGATCCACGACCAACTCTTCCCAGAACTCGACAACAAAGCGATGTGCCGGGTCGAACCCACCGTCGAGATAGATGGCGCCTATCACAGCTTCGAGGGAGTCGGCGAGAATCGACGTCTTGTCACTCCCACCCGAGTCCCGTTCCCCTTTGCCCAACCGCAGGTGGGCTCCAAGCTCGAGATCACGTGCCACGTCGGCAAGCGCAGCCTCGCTGACCACGGCAGCTCGAACCTTGGCCATCGATCCTTCATTGAGGGCACCACCCGAGTACAGCTCATCGGCGATCACCAGGCCGAGAACGGCGTCGCCGAGGAATTCGAGTCGCTCATTGGAGATTCCCGCCGCGTCTTCGGCATGCGACCGATGAGTGAGAGCGAGGTCGAGCAGCGACTGATCGTCGAAGGAGTAGCCCAGCCTTGCTTCCAGGTCAGCCACGTATCCCGGCCTCGATCCGACCGACCAGATCGTGTTCCGCGCCTTCGCTCGCCAAGACAAGAGCATTGGCTATCGCCACCCGAGAAGACGAGCCGTGAGCGATCACGACGGTCCCCCGGGTTCCGACAAGGTGAGCGCCGCCATAGGCCTCGGGATCGAACCGCTCGCGCAGCTGCAGCAGCAGCGGAAGCACAACCTTGGCGGCTTCCTGAACCACCGGATCGTCGGCACCGGCCAGCGCCTCCATGATGAAGCGGCCCACAGCAAGTGAAGTTCCTTCGGCCGTCTTCAGCAACACGTTGCCCGTAAATCCGTCCGCCACCACGACATCGGCGATGCCGCGTCCGAGATCGCGGCCTTCGACATTGCCTGCGAACCGAAGCGGAAGCGCCTCGATCAGCTTGAAGGCCTCTTTTTCGAGGTCTCTCCCTTTGGATCTTTCCTCGCCGATGTTGAGCAGTCCTACCTGGGGATCATCGACACCGAGATACACCTGAGCCACGACCGACCCCATGACTGCAAACTGTGCCAAGTTGCCGGCGTTGACCTCGATGTTCGCTCCGACATCGAGGACCACGGTCGGCGTCCCCAGCGGAAAGATCGTCGCGATCGCCGGACGAGACACTCCGGGGATCCTGCCGATCCCAAATGCGGCCGCGGCAAGAGCGGCACCAGTCGAACCAGCCGAGACCATGCCGACCGCCCCACCAGAAGAAACCAGGTCGGCGGCAACGCTTACTGAGGCCCCCTTCTTTGCCCTGATGGCGGCCGCCGGGTCCTCGGCCATGTCAATGACCTCGGGGGCGTGCACGATGACGAGGGAAGCACCGGCAGCCTCTAGCTCGGCTCGAAGAGCCGTCTCATCGCCCACCAAAACGACGTCCACGCCACGCTCGGCGGCGTCGAGGGCGCCCAACACCGCCTGCTGTGGGGCATGATCCCCACCCATGGCGTCGAGGGCTATGCGGGCCATATGAGCCCTAGCTCGGGATGACCTCCCGGCCCTTGTACGTCCCGCACTCCGGGCACACGCGGTGCGGAAGTTTGGGCGAGTCGCACTGCGGACAACGCGTGGTGTGAGTGCGAGTCACCTTCCACGTCGCTTTCCGCCGCCGGGTACGGGAGCGAGACATTTTCTTTTTCGGGACCGCCATGGCGCGCCTTTCAACAAGTCTGGTCAGGGTTCTAGCAAATCCTTGAGCGCAGCGAAGGGCGAAGTGCTCTCCTCGTCATGCCCGGGACAGGTTGCCGTATTCAAGTCGGCTCCGCACGTAGCGCAAAGTCCAAGACAATCATCGCGGCACATCGGACGAAGCGGAACCTCCAGCAACAGAGCATCGCGCAGCACCGGTTCCAGGTCGGCTGTGTCCCTTTCGAGGGCATATCCGTCACCGTCACCGTCGAAACCGAGAGCCTCTGTGATCTCGACTCTCAGGGCCTCAGCCCACACGGTGAGACAGCGGTCACAAGTCAACTTGAGCGTGGTCTCGGCCGGGCCGCGCACGATGAGAACCCCTGAAGCGTTTTCCAGCACCAACTCGGCCTTCAGATGTGGGCCGACCGCCGCCGTCTCAAAACCCCAGTCAATAGACGTATCGACCTCGATCGCGCGGCGAGAACCGGAATCCGAGAGTACGTCGGAGATGGGAAAAACGAACGGCGAGGACGTCATCCGAGCAACTGTAACGGTCGCTCAGTCCTCTTCAAGCTCGGGGTTTCGGCGCCTGGCCTGGCGAAGTTCGGCGCGCCGTTCCCTCACCTGAGCGAGTAGGTCGGCGAGTACCGCTTCGGTCTGCTCCATCGCCTGTTCGCTGTAGTCCTCAGCTTCCAATCGGATGCGGGTCGCCTCAGCCTCGGCATGGCGCGTAAGGGCATTCGCTTCGTCGACCGCTTCCTTGACGATGTATGACTCGGAGATCAGCTCTTCGCTCTGGTTCCGGGCTCGATCCAACATCTCGCGAGCCGATTCATTGGTCCGGGCGACAAACGCTTCACGCTCTCGGACCATCCATCGGGCAGCTCTAAGTTCCTCGGGGAGGTCGTCGCGCAGTCGATACAGCATCTCGAGAAGGACCTCGCGGTCGAGCATGACATTGCTCGACAACGGGACATTTCGAGCACCTTCGACTCCGATGATCAACTCGTCGACGAGATCGAGCAGTTCGCCTGCCCGAGCCGGGGCCGCAGTCTCCTCCATCTGGTTCAGATCGACTTCGTCGCTCACGATTCCATCCTCTCCCGCAACGCCACCCCAACAGATTCGGGCACCAACTCGGTGACATCCCCGCCGAGGCGGGCCACCTCCTTCACGAGAGATGACGAGAGGTACCCAAGCTCGGGTTTGGTGGGTACGAACATCGTGACGATGCCAGAAAGATGCCTGTTCATCTGGGCGAGCTGGAGTTCGTAATCGAAGTCGGTAATCGCCCTCAAACCCTTCACAACCACATCCGCACCGACCACCTTTGCGAAGTCGACAAGCAAACCGTCAAAACCATCCACTCTGACATTGGGCCACGGGCAGTGCTCTTCGAGCATTTGCTTGCGCTCTTCTGGAGAGAACAACGAATCCTTGGACGGATTGAGCACAACCGCAACCACGACGTCGTCGAAGATCGAAGCACAGCGCGACACGACATCGAGGTGACCGTTGGTCGGTGGGTCGAAGCTGCCCGGCACGAGCGCTGTGGTCATGCCTTCGCCTCCTTCGTAAAACGCGTGATCTCGGCATCGCCGTATTTCCGCCGGTCAGACAACACCAGACCCGGAATCCCGGGTATCGCGCCGCTCCCCGACCGACGGTGAACGACGACTGTGGCATCGTCGGCGAGCCATTGAACGAGCTGTCCAAGCACCGCCTCCACGGACGGTAGTGCCAGGTCGTACGGAGGGTCAACGAATGCAAGATCGTACGAACCAGTGCCATGGCCCAGGAAGTCCTCGACCTTGGCCGCCACCACCTCGCCACCGAGGTCGATTGTGGCGATGTTGTGCTCGATGATCCGGCGAGCGGTGCGACGCCACTCGACAAAAACGGCGCGCCGCGCCCCCCTGCTCAACGCTTCCAAACCCAGGCTGCCCGACCCCGCGTATAAGTCGAGCACTGAAGCGCCCGTGACCGTCGCCCCGAGACTGGAGAAGATCGCCTCCTTCACGCGATCCATCATTGGACGGGTCTCCGGACCCTTGGGTGCCTTCAGCCTGCGGCCCTTGGCGGCTCCGGCAACGATCCTCATGAGATGAACAACCACTCCTCGGAGCCCCCGAGCAGCACCGAAGCCTCATGGGCAATCTCGCGGTGGGCGCTCAGTTTCGGGTCATTTGCCACCAGATCAAAGGCCTCGCGCCTGGCGACGACCAGGGTGTCGATGTCCGCCAGCACATCGGCGAGCTTTAGATCCGCCATGCCGGCCTGGCGGGCGCCGAAAACGGTTCCCTGGCCCCTGATCCGAAGGTCTTCTTCGGCGAGACGAAACCCGTCGGTCGTCTCCACCATGGCGGCGATCCGTTGCTCGCCTTCGGGGGTGGTGGGGTCGGCGACAAGGAAACATCTCGCCGGGTGCTCGCCTCGTCCGACTCGACCGCGCAGCTGATGGAGCTGACTCAACCCGAACCGATCGGCGTCTTCAATGACCATCACGGTGGCATTGGGAATATCGATACCGACCTCGATGACTGTCGTGGCCACCAGGATGTCGATCTCGCCGGCACGCATCTTGGTCATCACCGCTTCCTTGTCGGCCGACTTCATCTGGCCGTGGAGCAGACCAACACTGAGATCCGCAAAGACCGCCGATAGGCGAACGTGCTCGGCGGTGGCCGATGCGGCCTGAAGCTTTGCCGAATCCTCCACCAGAGGACAGACGACAAACGCCTGCCTCCCGGCCTCGACCTCGGACCGCATCACCGCGTACACCGCCTCGAGCGCAGACGCGGCAGGCGTGAGGGTTTCGGTGCTCACCGGCTTGCGCCCCTTCGGCATCTCATCCAGCACGGTGACATCGAGATCTCCGTAGAGCGTCATCGACAGCGTCCGCGGAATCGGTGTGGCCGTCATGATGAGCATGTCCGGTTGCGGCCCGGTGGCCTTCTCGCGCAGTTCAACCCTCTGGTTCACTCCAAAGCGATGTTGCTCGTCGACCACAGCCACTCCCAGGTTGGAGAATGAAACCCCCTCCTGGATGAGGGCGTGAGTCCCGACAACCACGTCGACCGTGCCGGCTGCAACAGCTTCGAGCGTGTCAACGCGATCCCTCGACGAGCCGGTGAGCAAAGCCATCCTCACCCCGACCAGTTCGGCGAGAGGAGCAAGGCCCAGATAATGCTGATCTGCCAGGACCTCAGTAGGGGCCATCACCGCACCCTGGAATCCACCCTGCACCGCGGTGAGCAACGCGGCCATGGCCACCACCGTCTTGCCGGAACCGACCTCTCCCTGCAAGAGCCGATGCATTGGATGCGGAGCCGCCATGTCGCGCTGTAGCTCGGCGATCGCCTTCGACTGAGCACCGGTCAGCTCGTACGGAAGAGCCTCAACGAAAGACTCGACCAAGCCTCCGGTCAGGTCGTGAGCAATGCCCTCGGCCTCATCTATTTGGCGGTGTTTGCGAACTGCGAGCGCTACCTCGAGCCGGAACAGCTCGTCGAAAACCAACCGAGCACGAGCAGCATGGGCCTGTTCGAGTTGTTCGGGGAAGTGAATGTCACCCAAGGAGGTGTCCCGATCAACCAGACCAAGCCTTTCTCGCATCTCGACTGGCAGCGGGTCCGGCATCGGACGTGCCTTGAGCAACGCCGAGTGGATTGTTCGCCGCAGGTGACCGGGTCCTATCCCCCCGACAGTGGGGTGAACCGGCATCACCCGGCCGGTGACCAGCGACTCCGACGGCCGATCCAACACATCCGCATCAGGGGACTGCATCTGTAGCGCTCCCCGATAGCGGGTCACGGTCCCCGACAGTGCGACCTCTGACTCTTCTACTAGTTGTCGCCCCCGGAACGCCTGGTTGAACCACACAGCCTTGAGAATGCCCGTCTGGTCATAGATCGTCGCTTCCACGATCACCAGGCCCCGCCGGGGCCGGCGCACGGATACCTTCTTCACCGTTCCGACAACCGTCACCTCTTCGTCGAGCGGGACGTCGGAAAGAGGCAGAGTTCGACTGCGATCGACGTAGCGCCGTGGCACATGGAGCAGCAGGTCGGCAACAGTCTTGATTCCCGCCTCACGCAGCTTCTCGCCCCGCTTGCCGGTGAGACCCTTTACTCGCTCGATCTCGACTCCGGCGAGTTGGGCGAGCGAATTACCGCTCACTCGACCCCGAACAAATACGGATACAGCGGCTGCTCACCGCTTACGACCTCTACCGAGACTTCCGGATGGGCCACAGAAAACCGCGATGTGATCACGTCTGTGATCGTCTCATCGGCGTCGTTGCCTGTGATGATCGTCACCACTTCTGAATCTCCTCCAACCATCCGATCCAATACCTGCCAGGCCGCGTCGGCACAGTCTGCAGCAATCACTTCTACGTCGCCGGAGACAATTCCCAGCCAATCACCCTCAGCGATCGATCCCGCAGGTGTCGTTGCATCACGGACCGCCATCGTCACCTCGCCGGCGGTCACGTCGCCAGCCGCGGCCGCCATGGCCGCGACGGTTGCTTCTGCATTCCCGCCGGGAAGGTAGGCAAGCATCGCCGCCAATCCTTCGGGCACCGATCGAGTCGGTACCACGTGTACCCGCTTGGTGGTCAGCGCATCCAGCTGTTCGGCAACCGGAACAATGTTCTTGTTGTTGGGCAAGACGATCACGTCATCGCTGGCCACCTTTTCTACCACTTCCAGCACGTCGCGGACCGACGGATTCATCGTCTGCCCACCTGTAACCATCCCTTGGGCACCGGCGTCGCGAAACAGCCCGACGATTCCGGCGCCGACTCCTACCGGAACCACCCCGACGGCGGCATCGGCAAATTCGACAAGAGGTTCGAATCCGGGTGCCCGGTGAAACGCTTCCGCAGCTGTTTGATCGAGTAAATCAGTGATCTTGATCCGCTCCGGTCGTCCCAGCGCGATCCCGGCCTCCACCGCAGGCCCGATGTCATCGGTATGGATATGGCAGTTCCACACCCCACCGCCGCCAACAACAACCACCGAATCGCCCATCGTGGCCCAGGAGTCGCGCAGAAGGTCTCCACTGGACTCATCGTCGGCGTGCAGCAGGTACATCACCTCGTAACGCAGGTCGGCCACCGGGTCCGTTTCGACACCGGAAGATGAACCAAGCTGGGCCGCGGCCACAGCAAATATCGCATCTGGAATCACCACATCGGTACCGGTCACCTCCTCGAGGAATGCCACGAGCAGCAGCAGGAACCCCGCACCACCGGCATCCACGACTCCGGCCTCTTTGAGCACCGGGAGCAACTCCGGGGTGTTCCGCAGCGAAATCTCAGCCCGGCGATACACCCGATGAAGCAAATCAGCCAGGTCTTCGCCTTCGGCGGTGTCTTCCTCCCGAGCAGCTTCGGCAGCCTCGCGCAAGACGGTCAGGATGGTTCCCTCGACCGGCCGACCGACCGACTTGTAAGCCGCCACCGAGGCTCTGTCGAGCGCATCAACCAGGTGGGCAGTGCCGAGGTCGATAGCGCTGCGGAACGCATCAGCGAGTCCACGCAGAATCTGGCTGAGAATGATGCCGCTATTGCCTTGGGCTCCCATCAGCGAACCGTGGGCCAAAGCGGTGGCGACCTCCTCCATACTCTCCGCCGCTTCGACCTCGGCAACAACAGCCTCGACCGTCAGGGTCATGTTGGTTCCGGTGTCGCCATCTGGGACCGGGTAGACGTTCAACCGGTTGAGGGCTTCGCGGTACTGCCGGAGCCGCCCCAGGTAGCGGGTAAGCACCTGCTTGAGGTCTTGGGGCCGCAGAATGAGTCGGTTGTGTCCCATCGCCCGCGGAGTATAAGGAGCGCCGATCTGGCGCTTGGCAAGATGGCTGGTATCCTCTCGCCGTTCCCGAGGAGGTTTCTCTCCGTGTCTTATCGATGTGAAGTTTGCGGCAAAGAGCCGTGGTTCGGCAAGCAAGTCAGCCACTCCCACCGCCGCAGCAGCCGCCGTTGGCTGCCCAACATTCAACGCGTCCGAGTACGCGATGGCAGTAACTCCCGTCGGATGCGTGTTTGCACATCATGCATCAAGGCCGGAAAGATCGAGAAGGCGTAACGCCCTTATGGCCCAAGGCGTCGTCAAGGTCTACGACCCCAAGACGGGATTCGGCGTGATCGTGAGTGATGCCGACAAGTCCGAAATCCTGTTGCGGCCCGGATCACTAAAGGACAGCATCTTTCGGCTGCTGCGTCAGGGCCAACGGATCAATTTCGAAGTCGCTACCGAAGGCGACAAGACCTACGCCTCATCGGTTCGCATCGGATCTGACGGGTACTAAGAAGTCTTCAGTCTTCAGTCTTTAAGTTCCAGTCGGGGGCGAGCAGGGAATACAACGCCGCATCGGCGTGCACGCCATCGAGCAGCAACGACCCCCTGAGGATTCCTTCAAACGTAAACCCAAGGCGTTTGGCCACAGCCCGGCTGCGCTGGTTGTCGACTGCAGCACGGATCGTGATGCGGTACATGTCACGTTCGGCAAACAACCACTCGATGACATGTGCGACGGCAGCAGACACCAGACCCAATCCCTCATGTGATTCGGCCAACCAGTAGCCAACGTCTGCCTCGTAAAAGTTGAGCGAACCGATCGACGCACCCACGGCGCCAACCACCACGTGGTCATCGAACAAGCCAAGGTGCTGTCCCGATCCGTCGCGCCCTTGCCTGGTTGCCACGCGGATGAAATCCTCGAAGTCTTGAACCGTCGTGGCAAACGGAACCCATGGCATCCAACGAGCGAGCCGTCTGCGAGAAGCGTCGACCGCCGTCAGGAGAGCACTCGCATCCGATGCCTGGTATTCCCGCATCACGACGCCTGCAGCCAACCCGACCGGCTTCATGACTCGCTCCTGGTCGTATAGATGTAGTCGAGCACAGTTGCCATCACCTCGGCCGTGATTCTGCCCCGCGGGCCGGCAAAGAAATCAAACCCGTGGTTGGCCCACGGAACGACGAGGTGACCAACATCTGGTCCACCAGCGGCGCGAAGCGCACCTACCAAGCGCGCAGACTGATCGGCGGGGACCAAAGTGTCCATCGCTCCATGGACCACGAAGAATGGTGGTCGGTTTGCCGTCACCGCCCGAACCGGAGACGCACGGCGCCAAGCTTCGGCATCCGTTTCAGGCGTGCTCTTCATGACCCTCGTCGCCAGGTAGGCCCACAGCGGCTCGCCAGATTCGTTGAGCATGTCGTGGACCCCGTACAGGGGAATGCAAGCCTGCACAGAGGCATCCACCTGCTCGAAACCCGGCTGAAGTAAGGCTTCGCCCGGCGTCAACGCCACCAGGGCAGCAATATTGCCGCCCGTCGATCCACCGGCGATCGCGATAAACCCAGGATCGACCCCAAGTTCGGCGGCGTTGCCCCTGACCCAAGCCACCGCCCGCTTTATGTCGATGACATGATCGGGGACCGTCGCCTCCGGGCTCAGGCGGTAGGAAGGCGCAAACACCTCCCATCCCAACCGGGCCAAGTGATACAGCGCAGGGCGAGCCTGGGTCTCGCGCCGGCCCCGCCACCAACCGCCACCGTGGACGTAGATCAGGGCAGGACGCGCGTCGCCACCGGGGTGACCACCAATCCGATCAAGCAGATGACGGGGATGCGGTCCGTATTCGATCGCGGGGTTGAGCCGAACACCCCGCCCCGGCCGCGCCACCGGGGAAACCACCGCAGCCAACCGACGATATTTGATCGGGGAGACAACGCCGGTGAAGTCGGCGACGGCAGTTTCTGCATACCGACGAGCCGCAAAGCCGCGCAATAGGGCAACACCGAAGCCGGCCGTCGCGACCAAGACGAGCGCGAGTCCCACCGATCCAAATGGACCACCCGACCACCCGAGGGCAACGAACCCGCTCCCGATAGCGACGGCTGAGCCCAAGAACCAACCCGCCAATTCAGAACCCGCCATGGCCGCGATCCAAAGCGGCCGATGGCCGCGCTGGCGACGGCTAGCGGCGCGCGCCAAGCCGGCGAGCAGCACACCAACAATCAGGAGGACAATCGACACCGAGAAAGGGTACGCCGCCGAGCTACACGCTCAAATCGGTGTCGCCCGCCGCGGGTATAGTCCGCGCCCACACGAACAAGGAGCGTGATGGTCGAAGCCTATGTGCTGATCCAGACTGAGGTCGGCAAAGCCGCCCAGGTCGCGATGTCGGTGGACAAGATTGACGGCGTAACGGCGGCACAGGCGGTCACCGGACCGTATGACGCCATCGTGCACGCCTCGGCCGAGGACGTAGATTCGCTGGGCAAGCTCGTCGTCGCAAAGATTCAAGCGATCGAGGGGATCACCCGCACCCTCACCTGCCCGGTAGTAAAGCTCTAGAGCAACTCGCGGTCTTTTCGGACCCGGGTGGCGTCGCGCCGAGGATCGCGCAAAGGATCGCGCAAAGGATCAGGCCTCAATCCCTCTCGAGGGCAAGTGTCACCAACTCATTGCACAGATCTGGATAGGGCATCCCGGTTGCCGCCCACAGCATCGGGAACATGGATCGTGGGGTAAACCCGGGCATGGTGTTCAGCTCATTGAGGATGAACCCCCGGCCTCCCTCCTCGTAGAAGAAGTCGACCCGAGCCAACCCGCCACATTCCAGCGCCGCAAATACTCGGTTCGCAAGGTCACGAACCGTCTCCATGGCGGCGTCGCTCAGTTGAGCCGGAACCTCGATCCTGGTCGCATCGTCCCGGTATTTGGCCTCATAGGTGTACCAACCACCGTCGACGATGATTTCGCCAGCCATCGACGCCCGCGGACCTTCCAGCACTGCGACTTCGATCTCCCTGCCAAGCACCTCGGCCTCAACCACCACTTTGCGATCATGTTCGAGAGCGGCGTGAATCGAATCCTTTAGTGACTCGTCGTCGACCGCGCGGCTGATCCCAACTGAAGAGCCAAGGTTGGCTGGTTTTACGAACACCGGGAACCCAAGTTCTTCGCCGATCCGAGCAGCCGTCAACCCCGGCTCAGCGAGAAATTCTCGGCGTCTCACCACCAGGTAGTCCCCGACAGGGATCCCCGCCTCGCGACAGAGGCGTTTTGCGACGTCCTTATCCATACCGATCGCCGAGCCGAGTACTCCCGAGCCCACATAGGGAAGGCCCGACATTTCGAACAGGCCCTGGATGGTCCCGTCCTCGCCGAACGGACCGTGCAACACCGGGAATGCCACATCCACTTCGTGAGCCTCACCGTCGGCCAACAAGCGCCCCCCGGGAACTTCAACCGTCACCGTGGGGCCCGCGGCCACCAGGGGGTCGAGGTCGGGGTCGGCCAGGTGGAAGGTGCCTTGCCGATCTATTCCGACCGCAACAGTTTCGTGGCCCATCTCCTGGAGCGCTGCAAGGGTCGACACGGCCGACACGCACGACACCTCATGCTCCTCCGACCGACCACCAAAGACAACCGCGACCCGAGCCATCAGCTACTCCCCTGCCGGAGCACCCGGCCCAGCCGCAACCGCATGGAAACCTCCGTCCACATGGACGATCTCACCGGAAGTCATCGGAGCCCAATCGCTGAGGAGAACGGCGACCATGCGCGCCACGGCGTCGGGATCAGCCACGTCCCATCCCAACGGGGCTCGCTTGGCCCACTCAGCCTCAAAAACGTCAAATCCGGGAATGCTCTTTGCGGCCACCGTCGCCAGGGGCCCTGCTGACACCGCATTGACTCGGATGTTGTAAGCGCCGAGATCGCGAGCCAGGTACCGCGTAACGGACTGCAGCGCCGATTTGGCAACCCCCATCCAGTCATACACCGGCCACGCCTTGGTGTTGTCGAAATCGAGGGTGACCATCGATCCGCCCCCGGCCTCCTTCAGAAGCGGCAGGAGCCCCACTGCAAGCGTCTTGTATGAGAAGGCTGAAGTCGTGAAGGCGATAGCGGCGCTCTCCGCAGGCGTCGTGAGGAAGGCCCCTCCAAGGGCGTCGGCGGGGGCAAACGCAATGGCGTGAAGCGCCCCATCGACCGCGCCCCAGCGCGATGTGAGATCAGCGACGAGTGCCTCCATGTGGGCGTCGTCGTTGATATCGAGCTCGATCACATCGGGAGTTCTTGGGAGCCGGCCCGCCGCTCGCTTGGTGAGGCTCAACCCGCGGCCAAAACCAGTGAGCACGACGTCAGCCCCCTGCTCGAGGGCGAGCTTGGCGGTGTGCCAGGCGATCGAGTCGTCGGTCAGCACTCCGGTGATCACTAGCCGTTTTCCTTCGAGCAGCACGGATCCTCCTAGTTCACGTTCGACCAGGCCCGCAGGCCAAGCCCCATTACAAAGAGCAGCAGCAACCCCCACGACAGCGCCGGACGCTTGCTCATCTGGGTGCGATAGATGTAGGCGAACGTAAAGGTGAACAGAATCACGAAGCCATAGAAGAGGTGAAAGTCGTTGCCCGGTCTGTGGCCCTGCTGGTACACGAGCAGTCCCAGTCCAACCTGGATCAGCATTACCACCACCGCCACACCGGTCGCCCAATTGAACACCCTGGTGACAGGCTTCTTCAGGGCGAGCAGGCCAAGACCCCACAGACCGACCAGGCCGTTACTGATAACGGCGACATAGAACCAGTTTCCGTGGAGCGATCTCATCGGGCGTGATGCTAGGTGTCCGGCGACCAACCCGTCTCCATCCCCAGACTCAGGGGACAGGCGGGGGCGGAAGTGCCTCTCTGAGCTCCGACTCGGTTATCCCAAGGATCACAGCAGCCGCTGCGAGATCCGGCTCACCATCTCCGGGAGGGCCAAGCGCATCAACAAGCGCCTGCTCAGTCACACCGAGCATCGCCGCCGCATCGGCCAGCGGGCCACCGGCGACCGTACCCTGATCCGTCGCCCCGCCAGCATCCGGCGAGGCCGCCGCAGTGGTGCCGGATGTGACGGTTTGGCCTCCACTACGTACACATCGCACCAAGTTGTCGACGCGAATCACATCGCCCTGCGGGCCACGTCCGAACGGATAGTCCGCCGAATCTCCCAGCTTCGGATCACTGCGCTGTGAACCGGCACCGTGGACATCCAACAGCACGTAGTTGCCACCGAAGTCCTGCATCCATCCGAGTGCGTCGCCAAAGGCCATATATGCGGCACTCATCCCACCCATGAGCGACACATGTGTCGTCGATGACCAATAGAAACCGAAGTTGTCTTCGCCACCCTCGTCGGTAATCACGCTCGTCGAGAACACCGGATCGATCGCGGCAGACTGACTGATGTCAGGCGATCGGGAGTAGTCCTGACTGATGTCAGGCGATCGGGAGTAGTCGACGAGGCTCTGCAGTTCCTTGATGTCGCCAAGCCGCCAATCTTGCTTTCCCCCCAGCACGAGCGTCTCGCAATAGTCGATCGCCTCGGACCAGTCCCTGCCGACGCCATCGTCGGACTGCTGCCAGACGAGTCCTGACGCGACGTCGCTCACCGTTCCGTCGCCGTTGTCGACAAAAACGTTCTCCCCATACCGATCCTGACCCCTAACTGCCATGACAAAGAACGCCTTCTCGCCTCCGCGGGGATCGGTGAGGCCGTAGCCCTTGATCCGCCCATCGGCAAAGTTGACTCCGAATGCAGTGGCGTCACCGAACATGGTCGTGTCCACATAGAGCGTCGAGCTCAGATACTGCGCATCGATGACACGCTCGCCGCTGCTGGTGTCGCCATAGGAGAAGTCGAAGAACTCGACATCTATGAACGGCGTCGCAGCACAATTTTCGATCGTGTCGCAAGAGCTGGGATCGGTGCCATTGAAATCGATCAGTGAGTACAGCTCCTTGATCGTCGGCAGCCGCCAATCGTCGTACCCGGCTAGCACGAGAGCATCGACCGCCACGACCGCCTCGTCGTAGGTCATCTTGGACCCTGGATCTTGTTGCCAAGTGAGTCCGGTGACGACGTCTGTCACGGTGCCGTTGCCGTTGTCTATGTACGAGAGTCCGAGTCCCACATAGTTCCCGTCTTGACCGAACAGGTCCTCGCCAGGGGCGGGGCACGGGGCCGATTCCCCTGAGTCGGCGTAGCAAGCACGCTGACCCGTATCGGCAATGGGGTACGTCACAATCGCTGATGAATCCTCTTCATCGGTGGCCACACCGCTTGATGCGTCCGATCCAGCCAAGCTGGGGGTGACGGCCGTCGCCGCAGTACCCATGTCCATCGCAGTCGTAGTCGTAGTCGTAGTCACGGCTTCGTCGGCCGCGGTGCACGCCGTCAGTCCCACGCAAAGGGCCGCCATTCCCACAATGGTCTTTCGATGTCGCATGGGACACTCCCCGGTCGTCTCTGTCTCCTAGATCAAGCATCTCAGCAATCTGTAAGAACACCATCTGCTGAACCTGAAGACCTGATGAGAGGCGGTCACCCCGTTGTTTGGGTTCGAGACCTGCGTTCCGCAGTCCGAGCGATACGCCGCGCCATCCGCCCGAAGATGAAGCCGTGAAACGGCAACATCGAGTACCAGTAGAGCCGACCAAGAAGCCCCCGCGGCGCAAACCTGGCCGACTGGATCAAGCGTGACCCACGGGGAGTCTGCTCGATGGCCCAACCGAGCCACCCGGTCCCCGGCACCTTCATCTCTACTTCGAGAGTGAGCCGGCGATGCTTCCGATCGATCTCGACGACCCGGAAGAAATCCAAGGCCTCGCCCAGGCGCAGCTCCTCAGGATGGCGCCGTCCTCTGCGCAACCCCACCCCTCCGACGATCTTGTCCACCCAACCGCGCAGGATCCACGCCCAATTCATCACGTAATAGCCCACATCGCCACCGACCCGGGTTACTGCCCACATGAGATCATTCGCCACGGCGGATGACTCCGCCACCTTGCGATCCATGAACATCTTTTCGCCCGACCACACCGGATCGTGGGGCATGGGGGCTGCCGGGCGGGTGGCTGCGTCCGACCACCGGGTCTCCACTCCTTCGTATTGGACTCGTCTGAGCGCCAGCCGCACCGAGTCTGCATATGACAGAAGGCCTGACGGCTCGAAACCGGGAGGTGACTCGTTTTCCACCACCACGTCGTAGGTCAGACTGGCGATCAAGGGGCCGACCATGCCGGGGGGCAACGGAGTGGCCAGACCCACGAACCACTTAGAGATGCGAGCGTTGAAGATCGGCAGTGGAACCACCAGGCGTTTTCGCAGGCCGACTATGGCGGCGTATTCCTGCATCAGCTCCTCGTAGGTGCGAATGTCGGGCCCGCCGATGTCGTACACATGGTCTTCGGGTTCGGGATCGTCGATCGCGGCAACGAGGATGGCAAGAACATTCCGAATCCCGATCGGCTGGCATTTGGTTCGAATCCACCTGGGTCGAGCCATGATCGGGAGTATCTCGGTGAGGTGTCGCATCATCTCGAAAGACACCGAACCGGAGCCGATGATGACTGCCGCCCGGAGCACCGTGACCGGCGTCTTCCCGCCGACGAGAACCTCGGCGACCTCGTGTCGGCTGGACAAATGATCTGACAACTCGCTCCCCGGCGTGCCCAAGCCACCCAGATAGACGATCCTCTTCAGATCGGCAGCTGCGGCAACATCCGCGAAGTTCTCTGCAGCGCGACGATCGGCTTCGGCGAAATCCCAAGCTCCCCCCATCGAGTGAATGAGATAGAAAGCCGCGTCACAGCCTTCGACCGCGGCGGGGACCGTCCAGTGATCGAGAGCGTCGGCGGCGACCACCTCCACCCGATCCCGCCACGGAGCCGTGTCCAATCGACTGGGATCCCGGGTCATGCAGCGGACTTCGAACCCGCTGTCGAGGAGCCTGGGAACCAGCCGTCCTCCGATGTAACCGGTCGCCCCGGTCACGAGCACCTTCATTTGGGCCAAGGTACCGACGACCCGGACCAAAGCGCCACCCGGATCAGGGCCAAAAGACCTTCAATCGGCCTGTTTGGTGACGTCGGCCACCCGGGCTTGCGTAAGAGCGACCAGGTCTGCTGTGTCGAGATGGATCGACATTCCGTGGGCACCTCCGCCAAGCGAAACCTCGCCCTCCAACGAAACGTCGCAGATCACCGGGAGAGCGCGCTTCGACCCGAAGGGAGTGATCGCCCCGCGGGGATATCCGGTCACTGCGAGCGCCTCATCGGCAGGAGCGAGCGACATACGGGAGACGCCGACCACAGCCCTCAGCTTCGGCCAGTCGATAACCCGATCTCCCGGAACGATGACCATCACGAACTGGTCTTCGCCGGTACGAACCACCAGGGACTTCATCACCTTTTCGACCGCCACCCCACGCTTGCGGGCCGCTTCCTCCAGGCTCGCCACCTCGCCGTACTCGACCACCCGATGACTGATTCCGGCGGCGGTCACCGCCAGGGTGGCCGGAGTCTCGGTAGTCATTCTCCGTCCAGCAGAAGATCCGCGTACTGGTTGCGCACCACCTTCTTGTCGAACTTTCCGGTTCCCGTCTTTGGGAGTTCGTCTGCGAACTCGATCACATCAGGCAGCCACCACGCCACAACCCGATGGCGCAGATGCTCGAGGAGCTCTTCGGCGCTCACCTCCATACCTTGGCGGCGCACCACAAGCGCAAGCGGGCGTTCCTGCCACTTGACATGCTTTACCCCAATCACTGCGGCCTCGGCCACTGCCGGATGGGCCATCAGTTCCCTCTCCAGATCAAGTGACGAAATCCACTCACCGCCCGATTTGATGACGTCTTTGGCCCGATCGGTGATCACGATGTAGCCCTCAGGTGTGATCTTGCAGACATCACCGGTCTTGAGCCATCCATCCTGGAACGACTCCGGGGATCTTGGATCGTTGTAGTACTCAGCGGCAATCCAGGGGCCCCGAATCAGGAGCTCCCCAAAGGCTTCGCCGTCCCACGGCAGTTCGTCACCCGCTTCATCGACAATCTTGACCTGGAGACCGGCGACCGGAATTCCGGCGGTCTCCAGCCGGTCGAGTCGTTCATCCAGAGATAGGCCTTCATGCTCGGGCTTGAGCATGGCAGCGGAGGCGACCGGATTGGTCTCGGTCATGCCCCAGCCCTGAAGGACCAGGATGTCGCGCTCGGTCGCAAACCACTCGATCAGAGATCGCGGAACGGCTGATCCTCCGCAAAGGAAAGTGTGAATCGATGAGATATCGGCCTCCGGGTGATCCATGAGGTACTGCTGGATGCTGTACCAGACGGTGGGCACCCCGATCGAGAAGGTGACCCCCTCGCCCTGAAACCGCCCGACCAGCCCTTCTGCTGACATGTCGGGGCCCGGATACACGATCTTGGCCCCCGCGGTTACTGCAATAAACGGATACCCCCAGGCAGCTGCATGAAACATCGGCACGACGGGCAACATGACATCATCCGTCCCCAGCGGACGTACCGCGAGGTTGCTGATCGTGTGGAGGTATGTCGACCGCTGCGTGTACGCCACGCCTTTCGGATTACCGGTCGTCCCGGAGGTGTAGCAAAGCATCATCGGCGATCGTTCATCGAGCAGCGGCCACTCACCCCAGGGCTCGATGTCGGCAATCAGGTCCTCATAGGCGATCGGATTGGGCAGGGTCGTCTCGGGAACGGAATCACCCATGATCACGTACGCCTCGACGCTGCGGACACGCGGCGCAAACCGCTCCACCAACGGCACCAGATCGGGATCGACGAAGATCACGCGGTCCTCGGCGTGGTTGACGATGAAGTCGAGCTGGTCCGGAAACAGCCTGATATTCAACGTGTGGCAGACCCTGCCGGTATTGGCCGTGGCCCAGTAGATCTCGTGGTGGCGTCGGTTGTTCCAGGCGAAGGTGCCTACCGCATCACCCTCATTGATTCCGAGCCGGTCGCGTAACGCCGTCGCCAGGCGCCTGATCCGGTCATCGGTTTCTCGAAAGTTGGTGCGGACGACGCTGCGATCGTGTTCGACCGAAACGATCTCACGTTCGGGATACAGGAACACCGATCGGTCGTAGAGGGTGGACAACAACAAAGGGAAGTCGTCCATCATGTGGGGCACGGCAGGTCCTCCTTGATACGGCGACGACCCTACCGATCGCGTCGAAGGGCATCAGAACCCCAGCGCCTCGTTCTAGCGACAAGGCCGCACAGATCTTGCTCAGGACGCTTCGAACCCTCCCCGGCGTCGAACCGACCCTCGATCGTGCCTCGCCAAGCTCGGCGCCTCGTTCTAGATCAAATCTCGTCGAGGAAGCCTTGCTTCTTGGAGTCGTAGTCCTCCTGGGTGATGAGGCCTTCCTTCAGCAATCGTCCGAGACGTTCCAGTTTGGAGACGCCGTCGCTCCCCTCCACCCCTCGACCGTCGGCCAGGTCGCGGGAACGGACTTCTCGAACCTTGTAGACCAGGCTGTGGAAGTCCTCGGGTTCGGGGATGTCGGCAAAGGTGGATTGCCCCTTCTCTCCGGCCGATTCGACGACCACATCTCCACTGCGTAGCACCCGCTCGAAGAC